>NZ_JBEZFY010000010.1:0-247170 GCF_040649765.1 Micromonospora sp. NPDC048894
CACGATCAACACCACATCAACCACAATTCCACACACCACGAAACCCCGGCTCACACCGGAAACCCCGCGATTGTCGACAAGCCGGCCGCTGCGGTATCCCGCACGCTCGCCCGGTGCCCTGCCGGTTGTTCACCCTACTCGACTGCTCTCTGCCCACCAAATCGACCCACGGTCGATCGGGAGGCATTCCTGAGATCAGTGGTCGCGCTCCGGCCTTCGGGGCTTTCACCCCGGTGCGTCCGTTCCGCGCTGACAGAGAGAAAGTTACGCGCTCGCCGAGTTGACCGTCAAATCCAGCCGGTGCGTTCCCGGCCACACCCCCGGTCACCTGCGGCCGGGTGCCCCGACACCACCCGGGACGGCCGGCGGGACTCCACTGGTGACCCGCGCTGAGCTGCGGAAAGTCCACGGGGACGAGGCCAGGTGGGCCGAATGGACAAAACCCGGTGCGCACGGTGGACGCACCGGCCAGGGCAACCCCCGGACACCGGTGGACCCGACCGGAACGCGACCGTGCGGACGAGCGGCCGTCCCCGCCCGGATCGGTGCGTGGACCGCGCTCGGGGCCCGGTCACCCGCGGCACCGGTCGCCGGTAGTGTTTCGCCCCGTCGTGGCCCGCGGAGTCGCCCACGCGGACCTGGATCGCCGAGGAGTACGGAGGTTGGCTCTATGTCCACCGGGGAGGAGTCGTACGCGTCGCGTGACGACGGGACGTCACGGCCGAGCTTCGAGCTCGCGTTGCGGGGCTACGACAAGCGGCAGGTGGACCGCTACGTCGAGCAGATGGACGGGGCACTGTCGACGCTGACCGCCGACCGGGCCCGGGCCGCCGGCCAGATCCAGGGGCTGACCACGCACATCCAACGGTTGCAGGCGGAGCTGACCGAGTTGCGCCAACGGCCGGCCCAGGTGGACCGGGCGTCCTTCCGTGATCTCGGCCCGATGGTGGACCAGATCCTCGCCCTGGCCGAGAAGCAGGCTGCGGTGATCACCGACTCGGCCACCCAGCGGGCGAACCAGCTCCAGGGCGAGGCGGAGAAGACGCTGGTCGACGCCCGGGACCGGACCGCGCAGGCGCTGCGGGACCTGGAGGAGGAGTTGACCGCCCGGCGCGAGGAGCAGGACAAGGCGTACGAGCAGCGCCGGTCGACGGCTGACGCCGAGCTGGCCGAGGTCCGGGAGCGGGCCGAGAAGCTGCGGGCCGAAGGGGAAGCCGCCCACGAGCGGGCCCAGCAGGAGGCGAAGCGGATCAGCGAACAGACCGCCAAGCAGATCACCCAGACCCGGGCCGCCGCCGAGGCGTTGACCAAGGCCGCCCGGACCCAGATCCAGCAGGAGATCCAGGCGGCCCGGACCCAGAGCCAGCAGGAGCTGGCGCAGTGGCAGGCCACCGTGGAGCGGGAGGTCGGCGAGCGACGCGCCGCCGTCGAGCAGGAACTGGGCGAGCAGCGGGCGGCGGCGGAGCGGGAGCTGACCAACCAGCACAGCGCCGCCGAGCAGCAGATCGCCGCGCTGATCGCCGAGGCGCAGCAGTACGCCACGGAGGTCCGGCAGCGGGCCGACGAGCAGGCCAGCAGCCACCAGGAGCAACTGACCACGGTGCAGCGGGAGATCGCCGAGCGGCAGAAGGCCCTCACCGAGGTACAGGGTGAGCTGGACACGGCCCGTGCGCAATTGGCTGAGATCCAGCAGGAGGGCGACACCGTCGAGCGGGAGTTGGTGCGTACCCGACAGCTGTTGGAGGAGGTCCGACGCGACCTGACCACGGAGAACCGACGGTTGGACGAGGCCCGGCAGGCCGCCGAGAGTGTGGAGCGGCACGCCAAGGACGTGCGGGCCCGGGTGCAGCGGGAGGCCAAGCGGGTCGCCGACCTGGCTGCCGCCGCCGTGATGGCGGCTGCCGCCGGGGGCGGTGAGACCGCCGAGTATCCGACGGTGGCGGCCCGGCCGGCTGCGGAGCCAGCTGCCGACGCAGCGGTCAGCGAGCCGCCGGCCGACCGGGTGCCGACCAACGTCTGAGAGGTGGCGGGCGACCCGGGATGACATCGCTGGGCTCGGTGGTGTCCCGCAGGCAGCCATGGCCCTGGAACTGCCCGGTGGCGGGCCGCCCGGGGCGAAATCACTGGGCTCCGGGCCGGTCGGGACGTAGCCTGACGGCCCGTCACCACGTCCCCCGATCGAGGTGTTTTCCGTGCCCGTGCTCCGCGTGCCGACCGTCCGCTCCCCGCGCCCGTTGCCGCACCCCTGGAGTCACCGACATGGACCTCGATCGTAGTTTCGTCATCCGCGAAGGCGACCTTCGCATCCTCAACCCGTTCGACGACGACAAGCTCGCCGCCCTGGGCCGGGCGATCCGGCTCCGCCCCGACGACACCCTGCTCGACCTGTGCAGCGGCAAGGGTGAACTGCTGTGCACCTGGTCCCGTACACACGGGGTCCGGGGCACCGGTGTCGACCTCAGCACCGTGTTCACGGCCGCCGCCCGGCGCCGTGCGGTCGAACTCGCCGTGGCCGACCGGGTCCGTTTCGTGCACGACGACGCCGCCGGGTACGTCCATCCCGAGAAGGTGGACGTGGCCGCCTGCGTCGGTGCCACCTGGATCGGTGGGGGCGTCGTCGGCACCATCGACATCCTGGCCAGGGCGCTGCGGCCCGGTGGGATGCTGCTGGTCGGGGAGCCGTACTGGCGGCGGGAACCGCCGGACCAGGAGACCGTCGCCGCGTGTCACGCCACCGCCCGGGACGACTTCGACGACCTGCCCGGGTTGATTCGCCGGGTCCAGGCGCACGGGTGGGACGTGGTCGAGATGGTCCTCGCCGACCAGGACAGCTGGGACCGGTACGCCGCGGCGCACTGGCTCACCCTGCGCCGCTGGCTGGACGCCCATCCGGACGACGACCTCGCCGAGGGGTTCCGGCAGGAGTTGACCGAGGACCCGGTCCGGCACGTGCGGTACCGGCGGGAGTACCTGGGGTGGGGAGTCTTCGCCCTGCTGCGGCGGTGACCACGGCGGTGGCGGCCCGACGTCGAGCGTCGGGCCGCGACCGGTGCCGCGGTGACCGGTCAGCCGGCGGTGATATCGGCCAGGATCTGCTGCTGGAAGGCGCGGGCTTCGGCGGCGGTCGGCGGTGGGCCGCCGTCGCGGGCGCGGACACAGCGGCGTAGCAGCTCCGGTTCGCGGCCGAGGGCGATCACCCGGTGGCCGGCGGCGGCCTTCGACAGCCAGGCGCCGTCACGGATCCGGACCAGGGCGCGGCAGGCGGCCAGGACCGCGTCCTCGACGCCGGGGGTGGGGCCGTCGCCGGGCGGGGCGGGCCGGGCCAGCCACCACCGCAGCGCCGCCACCAGCAACTGTCGCAGGTCACCCGGAGCCAGCTCGGCGAAGACCTCACCGGCTGGCGGCCCGGCCAACGGCAACCCCCGCTGGTGCAGGATGCTGCGGTCCAGGCCGTACCAGAAGTGGCCGTCGGCGGCGGGCCGGTCGGCCGGCGTGAAGGTGACCCGCGACGACATCCGCGCCCCGGTGTTGAGTTCCACCTCGAAACCGGGCTCCGGGGTGCCCGAGGCGGCCACCTCCCGCGAGTAGGTCACCAGTTCCAGGCCGCGCGCCGGGCAGGGCAGCGTCTCGTGCCGCAGCCGGTCCACCAGGGCCTGGCTGGTCCGTCGGGGCAGGGGGCCCCGGCAGACCAGCGCCACGTCGACGTCGCTGCGGCCGGGCCGGTAGGCGCCCAGCGCCACCGAACCGGCCGCGTAGGCACCGACCAGCTCCGGTCCGAGCACGTCCCGCGCACTGGTGACCAGGTCGGCGAGGTAGCGGCGTACGGCGGGATCCATGGTGGTCATCCTGCCCACTGCCGGGGGGCCGGCGGCGGCGGAGTCGGTCGGCGGGCACCCCTGGCGCGGATGCCGTCGGTGGGACAGACTTGAGGCCCGACACCGAGGACGGGGGCATGGGCGGTTCCACACAGGACGATGCGGCGGCGGAATTCGTGCGGGAACTGGCCCACTGGCGACGCCAGCGGGGATTGTCCAAGAAGGAGCTGGCCGAGCGCACCGGCTTCGACCCGTCGTACGTCAGTCACATCGAGAACGGGCGGCACCAGCCCACCGAGGAGTTCGCCCGTCGGGTCGAGCTGGTGCTGGACAGCGGCAACCGGATCTGGCAGCAGTACGTCGCCTTCGCCGACGCCCGGGGGTCGGGGGGACGCCGCTCGGCACTCGGCCCGACCGCGGTGCCGCCGCCGGCCGGCTCGCACCTGGTGATCGAGGACGAGCAGGCCATGCTCTCCCTGGTGGACGGGGTGTACGAGTGCCGGTTCCGCCGGGTGCTGCACAGCGTGGGCACCGAGCCGATCACCCGGCACACCGTGCAGATCGACATCGACCGGTTCCCCGAGGATCCGGCCCGGTCCGCTCTTTTCCACAGCCACCACCCGCTCACCATCGACGAGGTGGCTTTCCGGGCGACCATCGGCACCGAGCAGGCCGAACCGATGCGGTGGCGGGTGAGTCGCAGCCGGGACGCCTTTCTCAAGATCGTGTTGTTGCTGGACGGTGGGGGCACCCCGATGCCGCTCTATCCCGGGCAGCGCACCGTCGTCGACTACGCCTACCGGGTGCCGGCGTGGAAGTTCGGTGACTGGTTGCAGCGTGACATCCGGCTGCCCACCCGCAACCTGGTGATCCGGCTCGACTTTCCGGTCGAGACCGGCCCGACGGTCTGGGGCTCCGAGACCTCGTTCACCTCGGAGTCGACCGTCGAGGTGCACCCGGACCGCCGGGAGGGGCAGGGGCGGGTCGCGTACCGGTGGGTGGTGTCCCGGCCCCGGCTGCGCGCGCAGTACCGGGTCGACTGGCGTTACGCCGACCCGCGTGCCGCGCTGGTCGACGCGCCGACGGATATCCGACCGTTGGCCTGCTGAGCACCGCCGCCGGGGCGCCCCGGCGGCGCGGGCGGGCGGAGGCCGCCCGCAAGGCCGGCCCGTCCTGGCCGACAGGTGTCGCTTCCGACAGATCCGGCCTGTTGTCGGGCTCGGCATAGCGGTGCGGCGGGCTCGACCGTTAGGCTCGAAGGCTGAGCGGAGCCGACGGAAACCATCGTAGCTGCTCGATGCAAATCGCGAGTAACGGCTGGTAGTGGCACTGGAAGGCAGGCTGCAGTGACCCGAGAAGGTGAGCCTGGGCCGCGATACGCCCACCGTGCGGACAACAAGCGGGTGGCGTACGAGGAGTCCGGTGCTCCCGACGGGTTCCCCGTCTTCCTGATGCACGGCACACCCGGCAGCCGGCGGGGGCCGAAGCCCCGGGGCATCGTGCTCTATCGGATGGGGATCCGGTTGATCGCCTACGACCGCCCCGGATACGGCGACTCCGACCGGTTCGAGGGTCGGGACGTGGCCGACGCCGCGCGGGACGTGGAAGCCATCGCCGACCAGCTCCGGCTCGGCCGGTTCGCGGTGGCCGGCCGCTCCGGGGGCGGGCCGCACGCGCTGGCCTGTGCCGCCGACGAGCGCCTACGCGGCCGGGTGAGCCGGGTGGCGGTGCTGGTCAGTTTCGCGCCGTCGGAGGCCATCGGGCTGGACTGGTTCGACGGCATGAACCGCGACAACCAGCGCGGCTTCGGTGACGGTCGGCACGACACCGAGATCGTGGTCGAGGAGATCCGCCAGCGCGCCGCCCGGGCCGCCGAGGACCCCCGGTTCCTGCTGCGGGAGCTGATGACCCAGATGGGGCCACCGGACCGCCGGGCGATCAACGACGCGGCACTGCGCGGGATCATCTTCGACACCTACCAGGAGGCGTTGCGGGCCGGCCCGTACGGCTGGATCGACGACGTGCTGGCGCTGCGCCGCGACTGGAAGTTCGACCTCGACGCGATCGACACCACGGTCACCCCGGTACGCCTGTGGCACGGCGAGGAGGACACCTTCGCGCCGGCCAGCCACGGCCGGTGGCTGGCCGCCCGGATCCCCGGGGCCGAGATCGAGGTGCAGCCCGGCGCGGCCCACTTCGACGCCATGCAGCAGCTCCCGCGCATGCTGCGCTGGCTCGTCGACGGGCAGGCCCCGACGGGCACCGACGTGCTCATCGGGGCCCGACCCGGTCAGTAGGGGTGCGGGTCGAGGACCCGACGCACGTACCGTCCGGCGCGCAGCACCACCACACTCGGGTGTTCCTGCCCGATCCGGTCGGCGAGCCGGTCGGCCAGTCGCATCCGTCCGATGCTGACCGTCCCGCCGGTAGCCGCCTGTCGGGCCGTCTCCAGGTTGCCCAGGCTGCGCAGGGTGTCCGGGTGGTCGACGCCCAACGCCGCCGTCAACCGGTCCACCACCGCCTGCAACCGGGCAAAGCCCTCCTCGTCCTGGCCGGTGAGGATGGCGAAGACGGCGAGGTTGTTGTCCGCGCCCATGCTGAACGGATGCTCGGGCCCCAGCACCTCCCGTAGCCCGTCCGCCGCGGACACGGTGAGCGCGTACGCCTCGTCCTGCTCACCGATGTCCCACAGCGCCACCCCCCGGTTCAGTTCACACACCAGCGTGTAGGGGTGCCGCGCCCCGAACACCTCAGCGAGCGTCTGCTGCACCTCCTCCAGCTCCGCGCGGGCCTGCGCCCCGTCCCCCTCGAGCATCAGGTTGGCCGTCCGGCTCAACCGGCTGAGCAGGGTGTCCGGGTTGGTCGCCCCCAGGGTGGCCCGCAGCCGCGTGTAGGCGTCGTCGAGCAGCCGGCCGGCTTCGGCGATCCGGCCGGTGCTGCGCAGCGACGTGGCGAGGTTGGCCTGGCTGATCAGCAGCTCCCGGAACTGGTCGCCGAACAGCCGCCGGTAGCCCTCGATCACGTCCTGCAGCAGGGTCACCGAACCCTGGTAGTCGCCGGTCTCCCGCAGGTCGCGCGCGTAGTTGCCAGCTGAGAGCAGGGTGCGTGGGTGGTCGGGGCCGAGCACCACCCGCAGCCGACGGTAGGTGGCCTCGTCGAGGTCCAGGGCCCGGGTGAAGTCGCCGGCCAACCGGTGGGAGGCGGCCAGGTTGTTGGCCGCGTTGAGGGTCCGCCGGTGGTCCTCGCCGAACACCTCCACGCAGGCCCCGTGGGTACGCAGGTCGCGCTCCAGGGCCGGCCGGTAACGGCCGAGGGCCCGAAGGTCCGCCGCGTACCCCCCGGCGGTCATCAGGGTGTAGGGGTGGCTCTGGCCGATCAGCTCCTCCTGCTGGTGCAGGGTGTCCTCGTCGAGCGCCAGGGCCTGCTCGAAGCGGCCGAGGCTGCGCAGCAGGTTGGCCCGGTTGAAGCGCAGGTTGAGCAGTTGCACGCGCAGCGCCCGGTGCGCGCCGGTATCCGGGGAGAGCCCATCGAGCATCGTCGTCCAGGTCGTGTCCACCTCCCGGGCGTACTGCGCGCCCTGCGCGAAACCGCCGTTGAGGAAGATGTACCGGACCCGGTCGATGACCAACTGCCGGACGGTGTCGTCGTGACAGGAGACCGCGTCCGAGCCGTCCAGGTGCGGCCACAGGTGCCGGTACCGGACCTGGAAGACCGGGTCGTCCACCTCACCCGAGGGGCGGGAACCGGCGAGGATGCGGTGCACGTCGTGTTTGACCTCGGCCAGTTCCCGCTCGGACATCCGGGCCCGCAGCGCCGCCTGGAGCAGTCGGTGGATCTGCACCCGCTGGGCGTGCAGGTCCACCTTGATCAGGGCGAGCCGGTTGATCCGTTGGACCAGCGCCGCGGCGATGTCGCGTTCCGAGACCCGGTCGGTGACCTGCGCGGCGACCGACGGGTCGTGCGGGGCGATGACCTTCGCCACCTGGTCGCTGAAGAGCAGGTCGAGGGCGATGTCGGGGGCCAGCACCGAACCGAGTTGCAGCAGCCGGTAGGCGCCCGGGGACTGCTCCCGCAGGCCCTCCAGCGACCGGCCCCACACGTCGCTGTCCGGGCCGGTACGCGCCAGGCCCGCCAGGTAGGTGGCGACCGAGTCGGGGCTCTCCGCCAGCCATGCCCCGGCCAGCGCCACCAGGATCGGGACGTCCTCCACCGCCTCGGCGACCTGCTGCGCCTCGGCGGCCGTCATGCCGCGACGGCCGGTACGACCGATCAGGTGGTTGACGCTCTCGCCCCGTTGGAAGGCTTCCACGTCGACCGCCCGCGCCAGGTCGCCCCAGTCCGGGTTACGGGTGGTCACCAGCACGTGCCCCTCGCCCTGGGGGAGGAAGTCCTTGACGTGGTCGTACTGGTCGACGTTGTCGAAGACGACCAGCCAGCGCAGCGGCGGCTCGTCGGCACCCCGGCCGCCGCCGCGGCTGAGCCAGTCCCGGACCGCCCGGGTGTTGTCCGGCACGTGCTGCAGGTCCGGCAGGTTGAGCCGCCGCCCCAGGTCGGCGAAGCGGACGTCGATGAACTGCGCCGGGTCCGCGTCCACCCACCACACGACGTCGTACGCGCCGTGGAAGCGGTAGGCGTACTCGGTGGCGACCTGGGTCTTGCCGATGCCCGCGCCACCGCGCAGCGCCACCGGGACGCGTTCGCGCGCCGCCGCCTTCAGCTCCTCCCGCAGGGCCAGCAGCAGGCCCTCCCGGCCGGTGAAGCGGACGTTGCGCGCCGGGGCGTAGAAGACCATCGGCTCGACGGCCGGGTAGCGGGTCGCCGGCACCGGCCGGTTCCGCCCGTCGACGGACCGCCCGACCAGTTCCCACACCTGCTCGGCGGCGGCCGAGACGCCGCGCTCGTGCACGGTGGCCCAGCTTCCCGGCGGGGTGTCCACCGACGGGGTGGTGTCGTCCAGATGCAACGCGAGCACGGGAGAACCCGCCTGCCGGGCGGCCCCGCCGAACGCCCGGCGGGCGGCGAGGTAGGACCGGGAGACCAGGTGCAGCTCACGCGAGGGCGTGCCGGCCGGCACCGACGCCGGGACACCCAGCGGGGTGGCCAACACCCGCAGGTCGACCGCGTGCAACGTGGACTGCACCCACTCCGCCCACGCCTGGTCCTCCGGCACGTACCGCAGCACGATCAACTCGTCGACGATCACCGGTTTGCGTTCGAAACGCTGGATCGTCTGCCGGCGCAGCCCGTCGTCCATCCGGGGCAGCCCGGTGACCGCACCACCGGTGATGTGCCGGGTCAACGCCTCGTACGCCGACAGCAGGCCCCGGCTGCCCGGCACGTCGCCGAAGGTCGCCAGGGTCTCCTCGTACGCGTAGTAGGCCCGGTAGGGCACCTCGACGGAGAGCCAGTAGTCCTGCCGTTCCAGGTCGGTCATGCCGCTGGGCAACCCGACGAACCGCTGCATGGCCAGCGCCCGGCCGGCGTCGGTCTTGGTCTTCTCCCCCTCGTCGACGCGCATCGGCACCGGCAGCACCCGGCGGGCCCGTCGCCCCTCGTAGCTGCGGACCCGGGCGGCGACCGTGGCGGCGCCGTCGATGCCCTGGTCGCTGAGGGTGAAGCAGTCGACCAGCAGGTCCGGCAGGTGGATGGTGCAGATCTCGGCGACGTCGCTGATGCCGGTGCGGCTGTCGATCAGGGCGTAGTCGTAGTGCCGCTTCATGTCCGCGCGCAGCGCGTCGAAGAACTGCGCCCCGCCGAGCCGGTTGTAGAAGTTCTCCCAGTTGAGTCCGGTGACGCTGGTCGCGTAGTCGGGGTTGTGCCGGCCGGCGAGCAGCAGGTCCAGGGTGCCGCCGCCGGGGAACTCCCAGCCCACCGAGAAGGCGTACTTGTGGACCCGGGCGTACTGCCGGTGCCAGTCGCCGGGGCGGGTGTCGACGCCCTCCTGCCGGCGGCGGGCGTTCTCCCACTCGTACTCCAGGATCAGGTCCATCACCCCGCCGGTGGAGGCGACCTGCTCCGGGTCGAGGAACGGTGCGAAGAACCGGTGCAGGCCGGGGGATTCCAGGTCCCAGTCGGCGACGAGCACCCGGTGGCCGTTCGCGGCGAGGATCCAGGCGGTGTTCGCCAACGCCATCGTGCGCCCGGTGCCGCCCTTGTACGAGTAGAAGGTGACGACCTGGCCGTCGTGGGGTGGAGTCATCGTCATGCCTTCCCTCGCCGTACGTCGAACGGTCCGGTCGCCCCCAGGGTCGGCTTCGGGTCGTGCGGGCCCTGCGGCGGATCGACCGGACCGTGCCGGAGGAACTGTTTACGCGCCTCGGTGACCAGCAGCGGGGCGCAGCGCTCAAACTCGTCGATGGTGCGCACCGGCAGCACCCAGGGGAACCGGGCGTCCTGCAAACTACCGGCGATCGCCTCGGGCGTCGGCTCGCCACGCGCGTGGTCGGCGGCGATGACGAGCGGGACCGCCCACCGCGGCAACCCGTCGAGTGCGGACCGGGCGGCGGCCACCCCGACGCCGGCGTCGACCAGCACCACCGCCGGGCTGCTGGCGGCCCGGTCCCGGGCCTCGGCCAGCTCGACGACCCGGGTGGGCAGGCCCAGCCGTTCCGCGGTCGCGGCCACGTAGTCGGCGACGGCCAGTTGGTGCTGGTCGCCGTAGGGCCGCCAGCGCGCCCGGTCGGCGGTGAGGGTGGTGACCACGAGCGCGGCGCCCGGCCCGTCGGGGACCGGGCTGCTGGTCAGCGTCGTCGCCCGGGACGGGGCCAGCGGCTCGTTCTCGGTCACCGTGACGATCCGGTCGGCCAACGCACCGAGCAGGGTGCGGTACTGGGTGCGGTAGGCGCTCAGCTTGCACAACGCCCGCAGCCCGTTGTCGGCGTAGTCGGCGCGGTCGCCGGGGTCACCCACCAGGTCCAACGCCTGGACGGTCTCGGGACGGTCCCCCCAGGACGGCAGCGGCATCCAGAGCACCGGCAGCACGTGCCGCTCGGCCCGGCCGGCCGCCAGCCGGACCAGCCGGCTGCGGAAGGAGTCGCGTTCACCGAGCGCCCAGGCGTTGCGGAAGTAGTTCGGTGAGTAGAGGGGCACGAAGACGTGGGCGAGGCTCAACGCGTTGGTCAGCGTCCGCCTCAGGTCGACGCCGGGGCTGACCTGGCCGTCGAAGAATCCCGCGTCGAGCGGGCCGAGCCGGGTGGCGCGTTCCCGCACCGCGTCGGCGAGTTGATGGAAGAACTGGCTGACCCAGTAGTCGGTGTCCGGCCGGGCGGCGTCGGACAGCGGGACGGAGTGCGCATAGCTGAGGAAGAAGTAGGTCTCCTGCCCGACGACGCCCGCCGGGGAGGAGGGGTCAGGCCAGGTCATGCCCGTCCTCCTCGAACTGGTCGGGCAGCTGCCGCAGATCGGTCGGCACCGCCGCCTCGACCCAGTGCGTGCGGTACGCGCGGGCGACCCGCTGGGCCAGTCGCCAGACCACCGCGTCGTAGGCGTCCTTGCCGTTGCTGCCGAGGCTGAGCAGTCCGTAGATGCCCTCCTCGTGATATTGCGGGGCGATGTCCGAGGGTAACCGGGTGGGGGTGAACATCTGCCGCTGCGACACGGGTGGGGGCATCCGCCGACGCTCCACCACCGACCAGTTGACGGGGATGACCGGGGTCTCCCCCGCCGACGGTTCGGCGTCCGGGCGGGGTACGACCCGCCGCCGGGTGAAGGCGTTCCACTCCCGGGCGCACCACGCGCTGCGCAGGTACTGCGGTGAGATCAGCGGGATGAACACCTGGCAGTGCCCGGCGGCGAAGGCCAGGTCGTCGGTCCACAGCTGTCCCCCGTCGAGCATCCGGTCCATGAAACCCGCCGTTCGTCCGGGGCCCAGGCCGAGCAGCTCGACGACGTGGTCGGAGAGGTCGACGAAGAGCTGGAAGACCTTCTGGTTGGTGTCCCGTGGGGGTGCCGCCACCCGGTTGCCGGTACGGGCGTAGCTGAGGAAGAACACGGGGGCGCTCTCGTCCTCCCGGAACTGTTCCTCCGCCACCTACCGCTCCCGCCCGGCGCCGCCACTCCCGACCGACCACAGTATCGATCGCCGCCAACTCCGCGCTGTCCCGTTCCTGCCGGTCGGGGTCCGGCGGCGTCGGCGACGGGCATCCGGGCCGGGGTCGGCCGGCACCCGGGACGGTCCGTGGCCGGCGCACCGGGTCGCGACGCTGCACACCACGACGATCCCCGCCGGCCGCTCCGGCGGGGGTCACCGCCAGTCGTCCAGGGTGGCACGCATCCGCTGGACGAAGCGCTGGCCGTCGGCGGTGAGGCTGCCCAGGTCGAGCAGCGCGTCGACCGTGCCGTCGGTCCATTCCCGGTAGCGCCGGTGGTGCGCCACCGCCTCGGCCCCGGGGCGGTGCCGCCACACGTCGGCGACGGCGAGGTGGGCGTAGACGCCGTGCAACGCGCCCTCCACCGGGCGCGGGTCGTCGCGCCAGGGCACCCGCAGCCGCCGGGCGTCGGCGGGGTCGAACAGGTCGCAGACGTCGAGGATCGCGTCGAGCTTGAGGTGCTGCACCTCGTGGACGAGCAGCACCGCCAGTGCGGCGGCGTCGACCGTCGGGGTGACGGCGACCGCGCCGAACGCGGACCGGGCGGCGGCGCTGCGGGACCGGCCGGACGGGTCGGGTCGCAGCGGCACCACGGCGCGCAGCAGGGCACGGACGCCGGTGGCGTAGCCGACGGCCTCGGCGTCGAGGCGGTGCACCGCCTGCCGGACCTGCGTCGTCCACCGGTCGGCGACCGCCGGGGTGAGCCGGGCCGCCACCGACAGGTCGAAGCAGTCCCGGTACGGGTCGGTGTCCTCCAGGAGGATGGTCCCGTCGCCGGTGTACGCCGTCCGGGTCGGCTGCCACCGGTCCGGGTTCGGCCCCCGCAGTGGGCGGACCCGGATCCGACGCCGGCCGGCCCGCAGCTCGACCGATCCGGCGCAGATGGCGACGGCGATGGTGTCGACGGGGGTGTCCACGACGAGCGTGCCGAGCGTCGGCAGGTGCACCGTGCCGGCCCGTACCGGCAGCACGAGGTCGGTGTCGACGCCGGCACGGACCGCTGCTGCGGCGGCGACGGCGGCGAGGTGGGGCAGCTCACCGGTCTCCCCGGCCCGGCACCGCTGGGCCCACCGCCGCACGAAGGGGTGGGTCAGCACGGTCTGGACGGCGTCGGGCGCGGCCACGTCCAGGTCCACCAGGAGCCGCCACCCGGCTGCCGCGACCGGGTCGGCGGTGGCGGCGGGGCTGAGCGCGACCGTCAGGGCGCGGGCGATGCCGTGGTGCACGGCGGCGAGCTGACCCATCGACTCCGCACCGCCCCGCCCGGAGCCGAGGTCGTCCAGGACGGCGGACGGCAGCGCGTCGGCCGACCGGTCCGGCACCGGGCCGGCGGGCGTCGTGGTCGCGCGGACCAGCGCGGCCAGGTCGGCACAGTAGACGGACGGGTTGTCGAAGCCGCTGCCGGAGCGGTACCGGTGGGCGAAGAGGCCACCGCCGCACCGGCGTACCAACGGGCAGGACCGGCAGGTGGCGCAGAGGCCGGCCAGGCCGGTCTGCCGCACCGCGATGCCGGGATGGGCGGCCGCCTCGTCGACCGGGTGGCGGAACACGTCCAGGCCGGTGGCGGCCGCGCCGTGGAAGGCGGACTTGAGCGAGTCGACCTGTTCGAAGGTGCCGTCGGTCTCCACCACCACCAGATCGGCCGGGGCGAGCCCGACGGCCTCGGTGCTGGTGCTGCCCCCGGCGGCGGTGGCCAGCAGGGACTCCAGCAACCGGATCGGCACCGGTCGCCCGTCGGCCAGCCAACGCCGGTGGATCGTCAGCAGCCAGTCCGCGTAGGGGGTGGCCGCGCCGTCGGGGCGGGTGGGCGGCCGGTCCCAGTTGGCGTGCGGCAGCAGGAAGTCGATCCGGGGTGGTTGCTCGGCGAGCAGCGCCTGGTAGACCCGGAGCGGATCGTTGGCCAGGTCGACGGTGCACAGCAGGCCGGCGTAGGCGCTGCGGTAGTCGGGGCGGCGCAGCAGGGCCAGCCCCCGGCGCACCTGGTCGTAACTGCTCGCACCCGTGGCGTAGCGGCGGTGCCGGTCGTTGGCCGAACGGTCGCCGTCCAGGGAGACGCCGACCCGGATCTCGTGGGCGACGAGGACGTCGGCGATCTCGGGGGTGAGCAGCACCCCGTTGGACTGCATCCGCAGGTCGAGCCGGGCCACCGGGGTGATGGTCCGGCGCAGGGTGTCGGCGGTGGCGGCGAGCCGGGCCGCGCCGGCGAGTAGCGGCTCTCCGCCGTGCAGGACCACCCGTACGGTGCCGAGCCGGTGGTCGGCGGCGTGTTCGGCGATCCGCCGCGCGGTGGCCTCGACCGTGTCGGGCGTCATCAACCGGGGCTGACGACGCCACGACTGGTCGGGGTGTTCGTAGACGTAGCAGTGGTCACAGGACAGGTCGCATCGGCTGGTCAGCTTGAGGACGTACTGGCTGAGCGGGGCGACCGGAGGCACGGGCGGGTCGACCAGGTCAGACCGTCGAGCCGAAGGAGGCGACGTCGACCCGGGTCGGGTGGGCCGCCCGGCGGTCGTCGATGCGGGCCACGGCGACGGCCCGGTCGACCGGGATCTGGCCGAGTGGCGTACGCCGCACGTCGCTCATCGGCGCCGGGAACGGATCGGGCAGGCGTTGGGTGCGGTCCACGTGGGGCCCCATTTCGTGTCGGGAGTGGACGGAGGTCCGTCCACGTCGACGGCCAATCACAGATATCGATGATGCTATCCGCCACAGCGCGTCATGTCACTGCTGCGCAGCGCCATCTTCCTCGATCATCTTGGCCATCCAGGCGGCGTTGGACTGGGCGATGATCCGCTCGGCCTCGGCCACGAGCGCGTCGTCGTCGGTCCAGCCCAGGCCGGCCGCGCGGGTCGTCCGCAACCGGGTCAACTGGTCGGCTGTCCGGGCGTACTCCAGGTGCTGCTGCTCGAAACGCTGGGCCGCCCCGTAGCCGACCAGCGCCGTGGTGACCACCGCGGCCACCCCCACCCAGGCGGTCAGGCCCCACCCGTCACCCAGCACCCCGGCGGCGGCGGAGAGCAGTGCGGCCAGCACGGTCAGCCCGGTCGCGGCCCGGCCGATGCGCGCGGCGGACCGGCCGGCCCGCCAGGCGGCCGGCAGGTAGTAGCCCTCGACCTGCCGCTGCACCCGTTCGACGAGGTAGCTCGGCACGTCGGAGACGGGCGGTAGCGGACGCCGCCTGGCCGCGACGTCGAGGGTGTGCCCGACCAGGTCGCCGCCGTCGGCCAGGAGCAGGTCGTGGCGGCGCAGCAGGACGGCGTCGGCATCGGCGTCGGCGTACGGGGCGACGCGGGCGAGGTAGCGGTGCAGTTCCGCCTTCATCGCCTCGGAGGTCGCGCGGAACCGGGTCCAGGCCGCCACCGCGTCCCGGGAGGCCGCGCGGCCGGCCACCGGCACCAGCAGCAGCGACGTGGCGGCGACGAGTGCCAGCACCCGCCCGGCGGTGGGCGCGGGCTCGGCCAGTCGGGCCGCCGCGGTGCCGGCGACGGCGGCGGTGACGGTGAACGCGGCGACCAGCCGTCGTCCCCTGGTGATCCGTCGCTTGGCCCGTTGGGCGGCCTGCGACCAGATGCCCTGTCCCCGCCACACCTCGGCGGCGGCGAGAGTTCCGTCGATGTCCGGCACGCCCCGAATGGTAGGTGACCCGCGCATCCGACTCGTGCCCGCTGGGCCGAGCACGACGGACATGACGACGTTGTCGTACTGCTGGTCGACCGGGTGTATGCGCATCGGCCGCGCGTTCCGGCGAAAACGATCAACTGGGGCGGCCGACCGGACAGGATCCGGAGAGGACGACCTGTTCAGGGCGGGGTGCATGACGGTCGTTCATCGAGCGGCAACAGTCGTACCGACGACAGTGTCCGATGGTTGCCCCGGTCAACCCATTGATATGGGTGCCTACCCGTGTGATCGTGCCTCCAGTGGTCGCCAACCCCCGGCGACCTGCGACGGACAGTCACCCCCACCGGGCCGCCGGCAGCCCGGAGACCGCCCGACGCAACCACGCCTCAGCGCAGCATCGGCGCGCGACCCCACCGGGTCTCGCAGCGCCGCCCGAGAACAGGAGCACCCCCCTTGAAGCTCTCACCCCGCCTCGTCGCGCTCTCCGGCGCGGTCGCGGCCGGCCTGATCGCCGCGGGCACCACCGCAGCGGTACAGGCCGCGCCCTCCCACCCCGCCCCCGACCCCGCCCAGGCCCGCGCCGCCGCCGTCGGCGCAGCCGGCTCGCTGGTCGCCAGCCGCCCCGGTTACCTGCACGCCAGCGCCGACGACGCGTTCGTGCAGCGGCCGGTCATCTCCTCCGAGGGCATGCAGTACGTGCCGTACGAACGCACCTACCGGGGCCTGCCCGTGGTCGGCGGCGACTTCGTCCTGGCGACCACCGCCACCGGGGAGGTCACCTACGCCTCCGTCGCCCAGCAGCAGAGCATCGGCGACCTGTCGACCACACCGAAGCTCACCACCACGGCGGCCGAGCGGATCGCCCGCGCCCAACTGCGCAAGGTCACCGGTGTCGAGGGCACCACGCTGGTCGTGCACACCCTCGGCGCCCGGCCCGCGCTGGCCTGGGAGACCACCGTCACCGGCACCGGCACGGACGGCCCCAGCCGGCTGACCGTCGACGTGGACGCCGTCACCGGCGCGGTGCTGGGCACCCAGGAACACGTCGTCCGGGGCACCGGCACCGGGGCGTGGAACGGCCCGGTCACCCTGACCACCACCCAGTCCGGCAGCACCTACTCGCTGAAGGACCCGGGCACCACCAACCTGAGCTGCCAGGACGCCGCGAACAACACCACCTTCTCCGGCCCGGACGACGTCTGGGGCAACGGCACCGGCACCAGCAAGGAGACCGGCTGCGTCGACGCGCTGTTCTCGGCGCAGACCGAGCACAAGATGCTGTCGCAGTGGCTGGGGCGCAACGGCGCGAACGGCAGCGGCGGCGCGTGGCCCATCCGGGTCGGCCTCAACGACCAGAACGCCTACTACGACGGCAGCCAGGTGCAGATCGGCAAGAACACCGCCGGGCAGTGGATCGGCTCGCTCGACGTGGTGGCCCACGAGATCGGCCACGGCATCGACGACACCACCCCCGGCGGCATCTCCCGGGGCAACACCCAGGAGTTCGTCGCCGACACCTTCGGCGCGGCCACCGAGTGGTTCGCCAACGAGCCGGCCAGCTACGACGCGCCGGACTTCCTCGTCGGCGAGAAGATCAACCTGGTCGGCAGCGGGCCGATCCGCAACATGTACAACCCGTCCGCGCTCGGCGACGCCAACTGCTACTCCAGCAGCATCCCGAGCCAGGAGGTGCACGCGGCGGCCGGTCCGGGCAACCACTGGTTCTACCTGCTGGCCATGGGCAGCAACCCGACCAACGGGCAGCCGACCAGCCCGACCTGCAACAGCAGCACGGTGACCGGTCTGGGCATCCAGAAGGCCATCAAGATCATGTACAACGCGATGCTGCTCAAGACGACCACCTCGTCGTACCTGAAGTACCGCACCTGGACGTTGCAGGCCGCCAAGACCCTCTACCCGGGCAGCTGCACCGAGTTCAACACGGTCAAGGCCGCCTGGGACGCGGTGAGCGTGCCCGCCCAGTCCGCCGACCCGACCTGCACCGGCGGCACCCCGACGCCCACCCCGACGGCGACCTCCACCCCGACGCCGACCCCGACCTCGGGCGGCTGCTCGGGCCAGAAACTGACCAACCCCGGCTTCGAGTCCGGCGGCACCGGCTGGACCGCCACCTCGGGCGTGATCACCTCGTCGGCCAGCCAGGCCGCGCACGGTGGCTCGTACAAGGCGTGGCTCAACGGGTACGGCTCGACCCACACCGACACCGTCACCCAGTCGGTGAGCATCCCGGCCGGTTGCCGGGCCACCCTGTCCTTCTGGCTGCACATCGACACGGCCGAGTCGGGCAGCACGGCGTACGACAAGCTGACCGTCAAGGCCGGCAGCACCACCCTGGCGACGTACTCCAACGTCAACGCCGCCAGCGGCTACGTGCAGCGCAGCTTCGACGTGTCGGCGTCGGCCGGCAGCACCGTCACCATCTCGTTCAGCGGGGTGGAGGACAGCAGCCTCCAGACGTCCTTCGTGGTGGACGACACCGCGCTTACCCTGAGCTGACCCCACACTGCCGGCAGCGGCCGGTCGTCGCACCCGCGACGGCCGGCCGTCGGCGTGTCGGCCCCCACCCGGCAGTCCGCGACGTGTCTGCCCGGTCGCGGCGACACCTGCGGCGGCCCACGATCCGGCTCGCTGATCTCCGATCGCCTCGTTCGCCCGACCCCGCCCGGCCCGGCACGGCGAACCGCTCTCCGGCCTCCGGGGCGGAGCCCACCGAGGTCGAGCTGGCCGCCGCCGTCACGGCCGCCTGCCACAGCCGGCCGCACATGCGACGATAGGACGGCATCGCACTTGGCTTCTACTAGTGATACGACCGCCTTCCGCCGGTAACTGCGAGTGGCTAGGGTGACCGGGTGAGCGTGTTTCGGATCAGTGAGGCCGCCGAGCTGCTCGGCGTCAGCGCCGACACCGTGCGGCGCTGGGTCGACGCCGGCCGGCTCCCCGCCCACCGGGACGCCCACGGGCACCGGCTCGTCGACGGCGTGGAGCTGGCCGCCTTCGTCCGCACCCAGTCCGCCGGCCCGGACGAGGGGGCCGAGTTCTCCTCGGCCCGCAACCGGCTGCGCGGGATCGTCACCGCCGTCGTCCGGGACACCGTGATGGCCCAGGTCGACATCCAGGCCGGGCCGTTCCGGATCGTCTCGCTGATGAGCCGCGAGGCGGTCGACGAGCTGGGACTCCAGGTCGGCTCGGTGGCCGTCGCGGTGATCAAGTCGACCACCGTCGTGGTGGAGCGACCCGCGCCCACCGGTCCGGCCAGGGGAAGGATCCAGCCGTGACCCACCCCGCCGCCGGCCCGGCCCCCCGCCACGCCACCGACGGCACCGCCACCGCCGGCCCTGCCAACGCCGGTCCCGCCGACGGCACTGCCGGGACCGGCCCGGCCGTTTGCTTGCACCGGCTCGGCGGCGGCGCGGTCGGCCGGCGGGTCCGCGCCGTCGTCGGCCTGCTCGCCACGGCCACCCTCGCCCTGACCGGATGTGGCGTGGACCGCACCGGTCCGGCTGACGACGGCGGCCCGACCGGCACGGTGACCGTCTTCGCCGCCGCGTCGCTGACCGAGTCGTTCACCGCCCTCGGCCGACGGTTCGAGGCGGACCACCCGGGCAGCACGGTCACCTTCAACTTCGCCGGCAGCTCCGCGCTGGCCACCCAGATCACCCAGGGTGCGCCCGCCGACGTCTTCGCCTCCGCCGCCCCGAGGAACATGGCCACCGTCACCGACGCCGGCCACGCCGCCGGCACCCCCACCGTCTTCGCCCGTAACCAGCTGGTCATCGCCGTACCCGAGGGCAACCCGCAGCGGCTCGCCGGGCTGGCCGACCTCACCCGGCCCGGGCTGAAGGTCGCCCTCTGCGCCACCCAGGTGCCATGCGGGGCGGCGGCGACCACCGCCCTGGACCGGGCCGGCGTCCGGGTCACCCCGGTCACCCTCGAACAGGACGTCAAGGGCGCGCTGGCCAAGGTGAAGCTCGGCGAGGTCGACGCCGCCCTGGTCTACCGCACCGACGCCCGCGCGGCCGACCGGGAGATCGACGGTATCGATTTCCCCGAGGCCACGCGGGCCGTCAACGACTACCCGATCGTGGTGCTGGCCGACGCGCCGAACCCGACGGCCGCCCGCGCCTTCGTCGCGCTGGTCCGTTCCGCGGCCGGCCGGACGGTCCTCACCGACGCCGGGTTCCAGCCCCCGTCGGGCCCGTGACCGCCCCCGCCCGCCGACGCGGCACCGGTCAACGGGTGCCGGTCGCGCTGCTCGTACCAGCTGCGCTCGGGTTGCTGTTCCTGGTGCTGCCGCTGGGCGGCCTGCTGCTGCGCACCCCGTGGACGTCGCTGGGACCGCGCCTCACCGCGCCCGGCGTGCTCACCGCGCTGCGGTTGTCCGTCCAGTGCGCCACCCTCGCCACGCTGCTCTGCCTCGCGCTGGGCGTACCCCTGGCCTGGTTGTTGGCCCGGGTCGAGTTCCCCGGGCGGCGGTGGGTCCGGGCGCTGGTCACCGTGCCGCTGGTGCTGCCGCCGGTGGTCGGCGGGGTGGCCCTCCTGCTGGTCTTCGGCCGGCGTGGACCGGTCGGCGGCTGGCTCGACACCACCTTCGGCGTCACCCTGCCGTTCACCACCACCGGTGTGGTGCTCGCCGAGGCGTTCGTGGCGATGCCGTTCCTGATCATCGCGGTGGAGGGGGCGCTGCGCGGCGCCGACCACCGCTACGAGGAGGCCGCCGCCACCCTCGGCGCGGGCCGATGGACCACCTTCACCCGGGTCACCCTGCCGTTGGTCGCCCCCGGCGTCGCCGCCGGGGCGGTGCTGTGCTGGGCCCGCGCGCTCGGCGAGTTCGGCGCGACCATCACCTTCGCCGGCAACTATCCGGGCCGCACCCAGACCATGCCGCTCGCGGTCTACCTGGCCCTGGAGACCGACGTGGAAGCCGCCGTCGTGCTCAGCCTGGTGCTGCTGACCGTCTCGGTGCTGATCCTCGCCGGGCTGCGCGACCGCTGGATCACCGGCCCGTGACCGGCCCGCTGCTGGACGGGCACCTGGTCGTCGACCGGGCCGGCTTCCGGCTGGACGTCCGGCTGCGCGTCGCCGCCGGTGAGGTGGTCGCGCTGCTCGGCCCGAACGGCGCCGGCAAGACCACCGCGCTGCGTACCCTCGCCGGGTTGCACCCGCTCAGCGCCGGGTGGCTGCGCCTGGACGGGGTGGAACTGGACCGCCCGGACGCGCGGCGGTTCGTGCGGCCCGAGCATCGACCGGTCGGCGTGGTGTTCCAGGACTACCTGCTCTTCCCGCACCTGACCGCCCGGGACAACGTCGCCTTCGGTCCCCGCCGGCAGGGGCTGCCCCGGCGGGCCGCCCGGGAGCGGGCCACCGACTGGCTGGACCGGGTCGGCCTGGCCGCGCACGCCGGACGCCGACCCCGGCAGCTCTCCGGCGGGCAGGCCCAGCGGGTCGCCCTGGCCCGGGCGCTCGCCGTGCAACCGACCCTGCTGCTGCTCGACGAGCCGCTGGCCGCGCTCGACGCGCGCACCCGGCTGGACACCCGGGCCGAACTGCACCGCCACCTCACCGACCACGCCGGGGCGGCCGTGCTGGTCACCCACGATCCACTGGACGCGCTGGCACTGGCCGACCGGCTGGTCATCGTCGAGGACGGCCGGGTGGTCCAGGAGGGCGACGCCGGCACGGTCACCACCCGGCCGCGCACCGACTACGTGGCCCGGCTGGTCGGGCTCAACCTGCACCGGGGCCGGGCCGAGGGCCGGCTCGTCCACCTCGCCGACGGGTGCGCCGTGCCGACCACCGACCGGCTCGACGGCGACGCCTTCGTGGTCTTCCCGCCCACCGCCGTCACCCTGCACCCGGAGCGGCCCGAGGGCGACGCCCCGCACACCTGGCCGGCCACCGTCGCCGGGGTGCACCGGCACGGGGACCACCTGCGGGTGCAGCTCACCGGGACGGTCAGCACCGTCGCCGACGTCACCCCGGTCGTCGCCGCCGGGCTGCGGCTCCTACCCGGGCAGCAGGTCTGGGCGAGCGTCCAGACCGCCGCGACGCGCGTCTACCCGGTCTGAGCGCCATCCCGGTCGGCGACCGTGCCCTCTCCCGCCGGGGCGTGCGACAGCGGGCCGGCACGGCGACGGGCGGTGCCCGGGAGAAGACCGGGCTTCGGCTTCTCGGGCGACATGCCGACTCCTGTCCACCGACGGATCTCGTACTAGGGTGACGGCAGGTGTGCCGGGAAGACTGGTCGGCGTGCGGTAGCCCATGCCCGAAACACCTTCGAGGAGTCGCCGTGCGCGCCAAGGACCTGGCGGTGCCGTTTCCCACGATCGCCCTCGACGCCCCGGTGCTGGAGGCTGCCCGGCTGCTCGCCGGGCACAACCTACCCGGGCTGATCGTCGTCGACGCCGCCGGTCGTCCCGTCGCGGTGCTGCCCGGCACCCAGGTGCTGCGTCTGGTCATCCCCGGCTACTGCCGGGAGGATCCGACGCTGGCCCGGATGATCGACGAGCCGTCGGCGGATGTCTTCCTGCGTGGGGCGGAGGGTCGTTCCGTGGCTGAGCTGCTGCCCCATGAGCAGCCCGGACCGCCCGTGGTCGAACCGCAGGCCACCGTCCTGGAGGTCGCTGCGGTGATGGCCCAGAAACGCAGCCCACTGGTCGCGGTCGCGGCCCGGGGCGCGGCGGTGACGGGCGGCATCACCCTGGACGCCCTGCTCGACCGGATGCTGGGTACGGCGTGAGCGGCCTGGCCTGGACGGCGGTGGCCGTCTTCACCGTCGCGTACATGCTGATCGCCACCGAGAAGATCCACCGGGTGGCCGCCGCCCTCGGCGGCGCGGCGGTGATGTTCCTGATCGGGGCAACCGACACCGAACACGCCTTCTTCTCCGAGCGGTCCGGCATCGACTGGAACGTCATCTTCCTGCTCATCGGCATGATGCTCATCGTCGCGGTGCTCAAACGCACCGGTGCTTTCGAGTACGTCGCCGTGTGGGCGGCCAAGCGCGCCCAGGGGCGACCGTTTCGGGTGATGGTGATCCTGGTGCTGATCACCGCCGTCGCCTCGGCGGCCCTGGACAACGTCACCACCGTGCTGCTCATCGCCCCGGTGACTTTCCTGGTGTGTGAACGCCTGGACGTGCCGGCGGTGCCGTTCCTCATCGCCGAGGCGATGGCATCGAACATCGGCGGCACCTCCACCCTGGTCGGCGACCCGCCGAACATCATCATCGGCAGCCGGGGCGGGCTGAGCTACAACGACTTCCTGATCCACCTCGCCCCGCTGGTGGTGCTGCTGCTGGTGGTCTTCCTGGGCCTGTGCCGGGTGCTGTTCCGGCGGGCTTTCCGCTACGACCCGACCCGTGCCGCGCAGATCGCCTCGCTGCGGGAGAAGGACGCGATCCGGGACCCTCGCCTGCTCATCCTCGGGCTGGCGGTATTCGGCGCGGTGACCGCCGCATTCGTCCTGCACACCACCCTGCACCTCGAACCGGCGGTGGTCGCCCTGCTCGGCGGGCTGCTGCTGCTCGCGTTGTCCCGCCTCGACGCCGGGGAGGTCAGCCGGGACGTGGAGTGGCCCACCCTGGTCTTCTTCGCCGGCCTGTTCATCATGGTCGGCGCGCTGGTCAACACCGGGGTGGTCGAGCAGATCTCCCGGGCCGCGATCGACGCCACCGCCGACCGGCTGCTGCCCGCCACGATGGTGCTGCTGTGGGGATCGGCCGCGTTGTCGGCGATCGTCGACAACATCCCCTACGTCGCCACCATGAGCCCGGTCGTCGCCGACATGGTCAACGCCAACGGCGACACCGCCCAGTCCCGGGTGCTCTGGTGGGCGTTGGCCCTCGGTGCCGACCTGGGTGGCAACGCCACCGCCGTCGGCGCCTCCGCCAACGTCGTGGTGCTGGGACTGGCCGAACGCGCCGGGCAGCGGATCACCTTCTGGCAGTTCACCCGGTACGGGCTGATCGTGACCCTGGTCACGGTGGGGCTGGCCGTGCCGTACCTGTGGCTGCGTTACTTCGTGCTGGCCTGAGCGTCGTCGGTGTCGCCGGTCCGGTCGGGCCCGTCTCCCGGTCCCGGCCGGGAGACGGGCGCGGGGCGGGCGGCCCGCCGCCACCGGTGCACCACCCCGTGCCACGCCGGTGCCTCCCGGGCCTCGTCGAAGGCGCGCGCCACCACCACGTCGGTGGAGGAGTGCGCCAGGATCGAGATGACGATGGTCAGCGCGACCAGGTGGAACACCTCGTCACCGGCGGCGATACCGGACTCCAGGACCAGCAGTCCGTAGACGACCGAGGCGAACCCCTTGGGCCCGAACCACATCGCGGCGGCCTGCTCGCGCAGGCTCAGCCCCGAGCGCAGGAAGGAGATCCACAACGCGAGCGGGCGGGCCACCACGATCGCCAGCACCGCGAAGAGCCAGCCGGCCCACGAGATCTCGCCGAGGAACTCCACCGAGATCAACGCGCCGAACACCAGCAGCGCGGCCAGCTTCAGCAACTCGGCGACGTTCTCCCCGAAGTGCTCGAACGCGGCCCGTTCCCGGGGCCCGAACGTGGCCACCGTGATGCCGGCGGCGAAAGCGGCCAGGAACAGGTTGCCGTGGGTGGCCTTGCCCAGCGCCAGCACGAGCAGACCGATGGCGACCCCGTTGAGCGGCGCGTACGCCGCCGAAGCGGCGAACCACCGGGTCCGCTCCAACGCGATCGCCGCCAGCGGCACCAGCACCCCGATCAGCAACCCCACCGCCAACTCGGTGCCCAACTCCCCCAGGTGCAGGTCGTCCGAGCCGGCCGCGACCGCGAGCAGCACCACCACGAACGGCAGCGCCAGGCCGTCGTTGACACCGGACTCGACGTTGAGCAGGTGCCGCAGCCGGGACGGTACCTTGTCGTTGCCGACCAGCGCGGCGGCGAACACCGGGTCGGTGGGGGCCAGGATCGCGCCGATCAGCAACGCCTCCGGCCAGTCCAGCCCGGCCACGTAGTGCGCCAGCACCGCCGTCACCAGCAGGGTCAGTGGCAGGCCCCAGCCCAGCGCGCGGCCCGGCAGCCGCCAGGCCGCGCGCAGGTCGGCCCAGCCGACCCGCATCCCGTCGGTGAACAGCACCGCGAACAACGCCAGCTCGGCCAGTTGCGCCACGATCGGCGAGTCGGCCCGTAGGTGCAGCACCCCGCCGGTGTTCTCACCGAGCAGGAACCCGGCGACCAGGAACAGCGCCGCGGTGGACAGGATCGTCCGGTGGGCCAACGCGGAAACCAGCACTGCGGCGAGCAGGACGGCGGCGAAGCAGAGCAGCAGCACGGCGAGACCTTCCAGGGGCACGGACCAGCACGGTGCCGACCAGACTTCCCGGCGCTCCTCGGATCGCCGTGATCATAGCGACCGGGTGGGGGCACCGCTGCGATGGCCGGGTCACCGCCCGGTGGGCCGCTCCGACTCCGGTTCGAAGACGTCCGGTACGCCGTCGCGGTCCAGGTCGATGCTCTCCGCGTCGTGCACCCGCCGGTAGACGCGTCCCCGGGCGCGCAGGATGACGCTGGCCAGCAGCGCAGACAGCAGTGAGCCGGCGAGTACGGCGATCTTGGCGTGGTCGTCCCGCTCACTGCCGAGGCCGAAGGCGAGTTCCCCGATCAGCAGCGAGACGGTGAAACCGATCCCGCCGAGCAGTGCGAGACCGAGCACGTCGAGCCAGTTGAGGCCCTCGTCGAGGTCGGCGCGGGTGAACCGGGACACCAGCCAGGTCGCGATCAGGATGCCGACCGGCTTGCCGATGATCAGGCCGACGACGATGCCGATCGCGACCCGGTCGGTCAACGCGGTGGCCAGGCCGGCGAGGCCGCCGACGGTGACGCCAGCGGAGAGGAACGCGAAGATCGGAACGGCGATCCCGGCGGAGATGGGCCGGACCCGGTGCTCGAAGTGTTCGGCCAGGCCGGGGCCGGCGTCCGGGCCACCGGCCGCCGCGCTGCGGACCACCGGGACGGTGAAGGCGAGCATGACGCCGGCCACCGTGGCGTGCACGCCCGACTCGTGCACCAGCACCCAGGTGAGGGCCGCCAGGGGCAGCAGCAGCCACCAGGACCGGACGCGGCGCTGCACCAGGAACGCGAAGGCGGCGAGCGGCAGCAGCGCGCCCAGCAGCGGGCCGACGGAAAGGTCCGAGGTGTAGAAGACCGCGATGATCATGATGGCGAGCAGGTCGTCGACCACCGCCAGGGTGAGCAGGAAGGTCCGCAGCGCCGACGGCAGGAACCGGCCCACCACGGCGAGCACCGCCAGGGCGAAGGCGATGTCGGTGGCGGTCGGAATGGCCCAGCCCCGGCCGGCGTCGGTACCCGCGCCGGCGGCGATCACGTAGTAGAGGACGGCGGGCACGACCACCCCGCCGACGGCCGCCGCCACCGGCACCGCAGCCCGGCGGGGATCCCGCAGGTCACCGGCGACGAACTCGCGCTTGAGTTCCAGACCGGCCACGAAGAAGAAAACGGCCAGCAGACCGTCGGCGGCCCAGGTGGCGAGGCTGAGATCCAGGTGCAGCGCCGCCGGGCCGACGGTGAGGTCCCGTAGCGCCTGGTACTGCTCCGACCAGGGAGTGTTGGACCAGACGAGGGCGATCAACGCCCCGACGAGCAGGAGTGCCCCGCCGACGGTCTCCTTGCGGAGAATGGTGGAGATGCGGCTGGTCTCGCCCCACGAGCGGCGGGCGAACAGGCTGGTACGGCGCCGGTCGGCGTCGGTCACGGAAACTCCTCGTCGGCAGGGGTCGCGTCATCCATCGCCGACCAGACTTCCCGGCACACCAGGACCCAGCCTATCCGCCGACGCGGCGAACACATCGACGTTCGCGACCTGGGCACGAGGCCCGGACGCGGCCAGCACCCGCGGCGGCCCGCACAAGCTCCCGCGCGCCGGGTAATTCCCGTACCGCTTCCCCGACCGGGTGGCCCGGTCACCCGGTCGGAGGGGCGCTCGGCACGGTCCGACGAGACGCGGTGCGCTGGTCCCGGCCGGGCACCTCCCGGCCGGGACCGTGCCGGATCAGAGGGTACGGGCCAACCGGTCGGCGAGCAGCCGGGCGAACCGGGCCGGGTCGGCCAGGTCGCCCCCCTCGGCGAGCAGCGCCGTGCCGTAGACCAACTCGGCGGTCTCGGTCAGCCCCGACGTGTCGTCGCCCCGCTGGTGGGCGACGCGCAGGGCGCTGACCAGCGGGTGGGTCGGGTTGAGCTCGAGGATGCGCTTGACCGGGGGCAACTCCTGCCCCATCGCCCGGTACATCTTCTCCAGGGTCGGGGTGATGTCGTGGGCGTCGCCGACGATGCACGCCGGCGAGGTGGTCAGCCGGGACGAGAGCCGAACCTCCTTGACCGTGTCGGCGAGCGCCCCGCCGAGGAAGGTGAGCAGCTCGGCGTACTCCTTGTTCTGCTGTTCCCGGGCGACCTCGGTGTCCTTGCGTTCCTCCTCGGTCTCCAGGTCGACCTCGCCCTTGGCGATGGAGCGCAGCGGCTTGCCGTCGAACTGGCCGACCCGCTCCACCCACACCTCGTCGACCGGGTCGGTGAGCAGCAGCACCTCGAAGCCCTTGGCCCGGAATGCCTCCAGGTGCGGCGAGTTCTCCAGCATGGTGCGGTTCTCGCCGGTGGCGTAGTAGATCTCGCCCTGGCCGTCCTTCATCCGCGCCACGTACTCGCCCAGGGTGGTGGGGTCGCTGTCGTGGTGGGTGGAGGCCACCGAGACCAGCTCCAGGATCGTCTCGGTGTTGTCCGCGTCCTCCAGCAGGCCCTCCTTGACCACCCGGCCGAACTCACCCCAGAAGGTGGCGAAACGCTCCGGGTTGCCGGTGCGCATGTCCTTGACCGTGGCGAGCACCTTGCGGACCAGCCGGCGACGGACGATCTGGATCTGCCGGTCCTGCTGGAGGATCTCCCGGGAGATGTTGAGCGACAGATCGTGCGCGTCCACCACGCCCTTGACGAAGCGCAGGTAGTTCGGCATCAGCGCGGCGCAGTCGTCCATCACGAAGACCCGCTTGACGTAGAGCTGCACCCCGCGCCGGCCGTCGGCCTGGTACAGGTCGTACGGTGCGTGCGCGGGCAGGAACAGCAGCGCCTCGTACTCGAAGGTGCCCTCCCCCCGCATGTGGATGGTCTCCAGCGGGTCGGTCCAGTCGTGGCTGACGTGCCGGTAGAAGTCCCGGTACTCCTCCTCGGCGACCTCGTCGCGCGGACGCGCCCAGAGCGCCTTGCGGGAGTTGAGGGTCTCCTCGGTGGGTTCGCCGCCGTCGACGCCCGGCACGGTGGTGCGGATCGGCCAGGCGATGAAGTCCGAGTACCGCTTGACGATCTGCCGGACCGTGGCGAGATCGGCGTAGTCGTGCAGGTTGTCCTCGTCGTCGGCGGGCTTGAGGTGCACGGTGACCGAGGTGCCCTGCGGGGCGTCGTCGACCGTCTCCACCACGTACGTGCCCTCGCCGCTGGACTCCCACCGGGTGCCCTCGGTCTGCCCGGCCCGCCGGGTGAGCAGGGTGACCCGGTCGGCGACCATGAACGTCGAGTAGAACCCGACGCCGAACTGGCCGATCAGCTCGTTGCCCGCGTTGTCCTTGGACTCCTTGAGCTTGCGCAGCAACTCGGCGGTGCCGGAACGGGCGATGGTGCCGATCAGCGACACGACATCCTCGCGGGACATCCCGACGCCGTTGTCCCGGACGGTCAGGGTCCGGGCGTCCGGGTCGATCACCAGCTCGATGTGCAGGTCGGTGGTGTCCACGTCGAGGTCGGAGTCGACAAGCGACTCCAGCCGGAGCTTGTCCAACGCGTCGGAGGCGTTGGAGATCAACTCGCGCAGGAAGATGTCCTTGTGCGAATAGATGGAGTGCACCATCAGTTGCAACAGCTGGCGTGTCTCCGCCTGGAATTCCAGCGTCTCGGTCCGACTGCTCACACCAACCTCCTCGTACGGTGGGCCAGATCCGCGCAACAGGATACGAGGTATCGTGGCGGCCCGGTCACGCCCGGTCGTCGTCCCGACGAACGAGCAGGCTGGCCTGCGGGGTGCGTTCCATGGCACCGGCGAACTCCTGCGGCGCCCGGCACATCCGGGCCTGCTCCGGCAGTCCGGCGGCGCTCAGCAGCGCGGCCACGTGGTCCGGGCGGCGGCGACGGAACGCCAGCGCCACCGGGTGGCCCCACGCCTCGGTGTAGCGGACCGTCTCGTCGCCGACCTGGAACGCGAGCAGGGCGTGCCCACCGGGGGCGAGGACCCGGCGGAATTCGGCGAACACCCGGGGCAGCCACTCGTCGGGCACGTGGATGACGCTGTACCAGGCGACCAGCCCGGCCAGCACCCCGTCGGCGACCGGCAGGTCCAGCATGGACCCCTCGACGAAGGTCAGGTCGGGGTGGGCGAGCCGGGCCTGCGCCAGCATGCCCGGGGACAGATCGAGCCCGGTGACGGCCAACCCGAGGTCGCGCAGGTGACCGGTGATCCGGCCAGGGCCGCAGCCGACCTCCAGCACCGGGCCGCCCCCGCCGGTCAGCACGGTCTCGGCGAACGCGGCGAGCACGGCCCGTTCGAGCGGCCGGGCGGCCAACTCACCACGGTTGCGGGTGGTGTACTCGGCGGCCATCGTGTCGTAGGAGGCGCGGGTCTCGGCGAGGAAGTCGGTCACGGCCGCGGACCCTACCGCCGGGCGGCTGCGCCGGGGGCTGCGCCACACCGCCCCTCGACGTCGGCCCCGGGCGGCCCCCGCCCGCGACGTCGCCCCGGGGGGTCAGCGGGTGGTCGTCGGGCGGGTGACGTCGTGTACGTGGTGCACCACGTCGTGCAGGAAGTAGACGGCGAAGCGGCGCACGGTGAACACCGAGCCGTTGCTGCGCCGGCCCGGCCGGTCCCACTGCACGGGCGTGACGGCGTCGAAGGCGGCGGCGGTCGACTCGGCCTGCGCGGCGAGTTCCCCGGCCACCCGGGCCGGTGACTGGTGGAAGTAGTCGTCCTCGACGGCGGTGGCGTCCTGGTCCCAGTTGGGGAAGACCGGGTCGTCCTCGTCGAGCATCAGCGCCAGCCGACCCCGGAAGATCCGGCAGGTGTCCCGCACGTGGCAGGCGTACTCCACCGGCGACCAGACGGTCGGCGCGGGCCGCCGGGTCGCGTCGGGCCGGGACAGCACGTCCCGCCAGACCGGGACGGTGGCGCGCAGCCGGCCCCCGGTGGCGTCGGCCCGCTGCGGCACGAAGCCGCACTCGGCGCAGCCGTCGTCGATGACGCCGGTCCAGTCCCGGTCCTCCGGTGTGATCGCCGCCCATTCCGACATGCGGCGATCCTGCCACGCGGGGTCCGGGCCGCAACCGACGGTAGGGTGTACGCCGCTGGCAGATCCGAGCGGAGGTGGTCGTCGTGTCGCGGGAAGCGGAGCGCAAGCTCATCGCCGCCAACAAGAAGGCCCGCCACGACTACACCGTGCTGAAGACCTACGAGGCGGGCATCGTGCTGGCCGGCACCGAGGTCAAGTCGCTGCGCGAGGGGCGGGTGTCGCTGGTCGACGCGTTCGCCCAGGAGAGCGACGGCGAACTGCTGCTGCACGGCCTGCACATCGCCGAGTACGGCTACGGCACCTGGACCAACCACCAGCCCCGGCGGACCCGCAAGCTGCTGCTGCGTCGGGTGGAGATCGACCGGATCCTGGAGAAGCTGCGCGACGGCGGGGTGACCCTGGTGCCCCTGTCGATGTACTTCAGCAACGGCTGGGCCAAGGTGGAGATCGCGCTCGCCCGGGGCCGCCGCTCGTACGACAAGCGCCAGGTCCTCGCCGAACGCGACGCCAACCGGGAGATCGCCCGGGAGCTGGGTCGTCGGCTCAAGGGTCGCCGCCCGGCTGGCGGGGGCCGCCGGCAGGGCTGACCTTCTCCCGGAGTGCCCTGCGGGCTCAGCCGGGGGCGCGGTCGTCGGCTGCGGCGGTGTCGGCGGTGCCCGGGGCACCGGCCAGCACGATCGCGGCGGCCACCGTGGTCAGGGTGGCCAGGACCGCCCAGGGCAGCCAACCGGGCCGGACCCCGTCACCGAGCAGCAGCACCCCGGCGACCGACGGGACGACGATCTCGACCGCCCAGAGTACGGCGGTGACCGGCCCGACCGACCCGTGCCGCAGCGCGTGCGCGTAGAGGATCGTCCCGGCCACCCCGGAGACGACGAGTCCCCAGCTGACCGGCTCCCGCAGCAGGTCCCAGGCCGCCGCGCCGGGGTGGCCCAGCGGGTCGGGGGGCGGGGTGAGCGCCCGCGCGCACAGCGCGGTGATCCCCCAGGCGAGGCCGGCCAGGGTGGCGGCGACGACCGGTCGGGCCACCCGCAGGGCGGCGGCCCCGGCGGCGGCGGTCAGCACCGCCGCGACGGCCAGGCCGACCCGGAGCGCCGTCGACGCGGTGACCGGCGGTTCGGGGCCGGCGGCCAGCGAGATGACGGTCAGGGCGGCGACGGTGAGCAGGATCGCCGCGGTGTCGCGGCGGCGCAGTCGCGCGCCGAGCACGATCCGGGCGATGACCACGGTGACGGCGAGGGAGCCGGCGGTCACCGACTGGACCGCGTACACGGGCAGTTTCTGGAGGGCGACCAGGGAGGCGAGCCAGGCCAGCGTGTCGCAGGCCAGGCCGGCGAGGTAGAGCGGGTGCCCGAGGGCACGCAGGGTGCTGGCGCCGCGCCGCGCCCCGACGGCCTGGAGGACCGAGCCGACGCCGTAGGCGAATGCCGCGCCGAGCGCGAAGGTCAGCGCGAGCCCGGACGTCACCGCCCGCTCCCGGCCCGGTCGGATCCGGCCGCCACCGCCGATCCGCTCATCGACACCGCCTCCGGCTCGCGGGCCGGCCGGTCCCCCGGCCGATGCTCCCGTCGGATTGTCCCCGCCCCGCGTGCGGTCCGCAGCGCGTCGACCGGCGGCCCACTGGACCAGCTATACAAGAACTCTTGTACTTCATGTCTTGTTCTTTTACCGTGGCGGCATGACGGAGGAACACCCCCGGCACCTGACCGACCCCCGGGCGATGCGGGCGCTGGCCCACCCGACCCGGTTGCGGCTGCTCGGCGAGCTGCGCGTGCGGGGTCCGCAGAGCGTCGGCATGCTCAGCGACGCCATCGACGAGGCGGTCGGTTCGGTCAGTTACCACCTGGGCAAGCTGGCCGAGCACGGCTTCGTCGAGGAGGCCCCCGAGCACGCCCGCGACCGCCGCGAACGCTGGTGGCGGGCGACGCACACCCGGACCTCCTGGGAGCCGGTCGAGCTGCTCGCCGACCCGGAACGCCGGGCCGCCTCCGACCTGCTCCGCCGCGCGGTCCTCGACCGGTACACCGAACGGCTCGGCCACTACCTCGACGTCGAGGCGACCCTCGACCCGCAGTGGGTACGCGGCACCGCCAGCAGCGACTCATGGCTGCACCTGACCAGCGACGAGCTGATCGAGCTGCGGGCCGACCTGGAGGCGCTGGCCGCCCGCTGGCAGGCCCGCAGCGACCCGGCCCGGCCGGGAGCCGAGACCGTGTCGCTGATGTACCACGCCTTCCGGGACCAGCGGTGACGCCGCGCCACCGTGGGCCGTTGGTCGGCCTGCTGGTCGGTCACACGGTCTCGCTCACCGGCAACATGCTCACCCTGATCGCGCTGCCGCTCTACGTGCTCGCCGAGACCGGCTCGCCCGCCGCCACCGGCCTCACCGGTGCGGTCGCCGCCGTGCCGGTGGTGCTCGGCGGGGCGCTCGGCGGGGTGCTGGTGGACCGGATCGGCTACCGCCGGGCCAGCGTCCTGGCCGACGTGGTGTCAGGGCTGACGGTCGCCGCCGTGCCGCTGCTCGACGCCACCGTCGGCCTGCCGTTCTGGGCGCTGCTCGGGCTGGTCTTCGCCAGCGGCCTGCTCGACACCCCCGGGCAGACCGCCCGCAACGCCCTGCTGCCCGAGGCGGCCACCGCCGCCGGGGTGCCGCTGGAACGGGCCGTCGGCTGGTACGAGGCCAGCGAGCGGGGCGCCCGGCTGATCGGCGCCCCGATTGCCGGCCTGCTCGTCGCCACCCTCGGTGCGCTCCCCGTGCTGGCCCTGGACGCCGTCACCTTCGCGGTCTCCGCGCTGGTCGTGACGGTGCTGGTGCCCCGGTCGCTGCGTCCGGCCACGCCGACCGATCCGGCCGGCGGCGGCTACTGGCGGGAATTCGCCGCCGGGGTGCGGTTCCTGAGCCGGGAGCCGCTGCTGCGCGCGGTGGTGCTGCTGGTGCTGGTGACCAACTTCTTCGACGCGACCAAGAGCAACGTGCTGCTGCCGGTGGTGGCCGACCGGGAACTCGGCGGGCCCACCGCGTTCGGCCTGCTGGTCGGCGCGATGGGTGGCGGCGCGCTGGCCGGGTCGCTGCTGTTCAGCGGGGTCGGCCACCGGCTGCCCCGCCGGGCCACCCTCGTCACCGCGTTCGCCCTGGCCGGTGCGCCGCCCTTCTGGGCGCTGGCCGCCGCGCCGCCGCTGCCCTGGATCGTCGCGGTCTTCGCCCTGTCCGGCTTCGCCGCCGGTGCGATCAACCCGCTGCTCGGCGCGGTGGAGCTGGAACGGGTGCCGGCCCACCTGCGCGCCCGGGTCTTCGGGGTGATCGGGGCCGGCTGCTGGGCCGGCATCCCGCTGGGCGCGCTCGCCGCCGGGGTGGCCGTCGACGGCTTCGGCACCACGCCCGTCCTGCTCACCGTGGGCGGCTGCTACCTGCTGGTGGTGCTCACCCCACTGCTGGGCGGCCCCTGGCGCACGATGGACCACCCGACCACCCCCACCCGCCCAACACGAGCCCCCACACCGGTCAACTGAACCCCACCCACCCAGGCCCCGTGCCCCTTCCCGTTCTCGGTGATCAAGAGGTTTGCGTCAGCTTCGATCTTCAGATTGACGCAAACCTCTTGATCACTTGACGCAAACTTCTTGATCACCGGGGTGGGGTGGGGCGAGCGGGGCGGGAAGTGGAGTCGGGTGGGCATGACGCGTCTACCGGCGGGCGTGCCGGTCGTGGCACGGGTCGGGAGCGGCCCGGGCGTCGGGGTTGACGCGGTGGCCTTGGGTGTCGGGTGTGCCCGGGTCAGTCGCGGCGCAGGTCGGCCTGGGCGGCGCGGAGCCGGTCGACGGCGGGGTCGGTGCCGGGTGGGACGTGCCGGTCCAGCTCGGCCCAGACCTCGGCGAGGGCGTCGGTCATGGCCCGCAGCTCGGCGGCGTGCCGGCGGGCGCCCTGCCGGTGTGACTCCTCCAGCCGGCGGGCCCAACCCGCGGTCACCGTCCCCAGGCGTTCGTCGTCGGCGCGGGCCTGGGCGGCGCTGCGGGCGGCGGAGGCCGGCACGATCGCGGCGACCGGCCGGGGGTCGCCGTCGCGGGTGACCAGGGTGACCGTGTCGGTCAGCTCGGCCATCGCGATCAGCTGGGTCAGCCGGGTACGCAGCTCGCGCAGCGGCACGGATCGGGGTTGACCACTGTGGTGGGACAGCGCGGGGGCAGCCATGTCCCCATGGTCCGACCGGGGTATGACATTTATCGCCATGACGGTCCGGGTGGGGTGGACCAGGCGTCCACCCCACCCGGGTCGGTCAGCTCACCTGCAACGTCACGTCGTCGATGACGAAGCTGGTCTGCAACGAGGAGTCCTCGGTGCCGGTGAACTTCAGGGTCACCGTCTGGCCGGCGTACGCGCCGAGGTCGAACGAGCGCAGCGTGTAGCCGCTGGCCTTGTTGAGGTTGGAGTACGTCGCCAGCGTGGTGCTGCCGACCTGCACCACCAGCTTGTCGTACGCGACGGTGGTGGTCCGCTCGGCGGTGTCGATGTGCAGGTAGAAGGCGAGGGCGTAGGAGGAGCAGCCGGCCGGCACGGTCACCGACTGGGACAGGGTGTCGGTGCTGGTGCTGCCGTTGCCGTTGAGCCATGCCTTGTAGGAGCCGGTGCGGGCCGGCTGGCTGGACGAGTTGGTGATGACGCCGGAGGTGGCCGTCCACGGCGTGGTGCCGGACTCGAAGCTGCCGTTGCCGACGACCTGCCCGCCGGTGCAGCTACCGGTGACGGTGACGGTGACGGTGTAGCTGGCCGTGCGGGTGGCCGAGCCGGTGCCGGTCACGGTGAGGGTGAAGCTGCCGAGGCTGGCGCTCGACGAGGCGCTGACCGTCATGGTGGCCGAGCCGCCGGAGGTGACCGACGACGGGCTGAACGAGACGCTCACGCCGCTGGGTGCACCGGAGGCCGACAGGGCGACGGTCTGGGCGCTGCCGCTGGTGGTGGCGGTGCTGACCGTGGCGGTGGTGGAGCCGCCCCGGGTGACGCCACCCGAGGTCGGGCTGACCGCGACGGAGAAGTCGTTGGTCGGGGTGCCGCCGCCGACCGCGAGGTCCCAGATGGCGTACGCGACGCCGTCGGCGCTGCGGTTGAGCCCGGTGGCGTTGATGTTGCTGGTGGTGTCGCAGGACGAGTGGTAGCACGGGTCGTACGCGGCGTTGGCGGTGCCGCCCCACTTGCTGGCCTGGGCGCTGGTCTTGCGGGCGCTGGCCCCCATCGCGTAGCCCGAGGTGGGGATGCCGGCCTGCTGGAACGAGTAGTCGTCGGAGCGGCCCTGGCCCTCGGTGTTCTCCTCCGGCGACAACCCGAGGGAGTCCCAGTACGCCTTGAGCGGCGCGGCGGTGGTGGAGGTGACCCGGTTGATGAAGTAGCCGCCGTTGGTCGAGGCGACCATGTCGAAGTTGTAGTACCCCTTGATGTAGCCCTTCTGGGCGGTGGTCAGGGAGTTGACGTAGAACTTGGAGCCCTGCAGGCCCTGCTCCTCGCCGTTCCACCAGGCGAACCGGACCCGCTTGCTCATGGTCGGGTTCTGCTGGGCGAGCACCAGGGCGTTCTCCAGCAGCACCGACGAGCCGGAGCCGTTGTCGTTGATGCCCGGTCCGGCGGCGACGCCGTCGAGGTGCGCGCCGAACATGACCACGTCGGTGGTCGGGCCCTGCGGCCACTCGGCGATCACGTTGTTGCCCTGGTAGGTGCAGCTGGTGCAGGTCTGCTCGGTGACCGTGTAGCCGGCGGCCTGGAGCTTGGACTTCACGTAGGCGACCGAGGCGGTGTAGCCGGCCGAGCCGGCCCGCCGGTTGCCGCCGTTGCTGGTGGCGATGCTCTGGAACTGGGCCAGGTGCGCCTGGACGTTGGCGACCTGGACGTCCGGCGCGGCGAGCGCGGCGACGGCCGGCGCGGCGGTGGCCGGCCGGGCGGTCGGGGCGGCCGTGGCCGGTGGCGCGGCCAGGGCGAGCGTCACCGCGGTGACGGCGGCGATCGCCAGGGTTCTGCGCTTCATGCGTGCTCCTCATGGGGGTCGGCGGGGCATCCGCCCGGGCGTCACCGTCCCGTCTGTCGGATGTGACCGGGGGTGGACGGGCGACCCGCGATCCGGGGGTGGGATCGCGGCGGAAACGCCGGGGAAGCAAACACTGACATGTATCAATCTGCGGGTCAATCCGTCGGACGGTGTCACATTCGCGGGCGACACCGCGGGGGTCACCGGGAGCCGGCCACGACCACGTCGGCGCTGGGTGTAGACAACGCGCGTATACGCGGTGTGTATAGTCGCCGGCATGTCCATCGGCCAGACCTTCCTCGGCCTGCTGGAGGCGACCCCCCGGCACGGCTACGACATCAAACGGCGCTACGACGAACACTTCGGCCACTCCCGCCCGGTCGCCTACGGCCAGGTCTACGCGACCCTGTCCCGGCTGCTGCGCGGCGGCTTGGTCGAGGTGGAGGCGGTCGAGCCCGGCGAGGGCCCCGACCGCAAGCGGTACGCCATCACCGAGGCCGGCGTCGCCGACGTGGCGCAGTGGCTGGCCCGCCCGGAACAGCCCGAGCCCTATCTGCAGAGCATCCTCTACACCAAGGTGGTGCTCGCCCTGCTCACCGGCCGCGAGGCCGCCGAACTACTCGACGTGCAGCGCGCCGAGCACCTGCGGCTGATGCGGGAGCTGACCCGGCGCAAGCGCGGCGGCGATCTCGCCGAACAGTTGATCTGTGATCACGCGCTCTTCCACCTGGAGGCCGACTTGCGCTGGCTGGAACTGACCACCGCCCGCCTCGACGACCTGGCCGCGCGGGTGCGCGCATGAGCGCCCCGCTGCTGGTCGCCGAGGGCCTGCACCGCAGCTTCGGCGAGACGGCCGCACTGGTCGACGCCGGGCTGCGCATCGACGAGGGCGAGGTGGTCGCGGTGCTCGGGTCGTCCGGCTCCGGCAAGTCCACCCTGCTGCACTGCCTGGCCGGGATCGTCCGCCCCGACCGGGGCCGGGTCGTCTTCGACGGCCAGGACCTGGTGACGATGAGTGACGCCCGGCGCAGCGCCCTGCGCCGGGAGGCCTTCGGGTTCGTCTTCCAGTTCGGCCAGCTGGTGCCCGAGCTGACCTGCCTGGAGAACGTCGCGCTGCCGCTGCGGCTGGCCCGGGTCCCCCGGCGTGCGGCCGAGCAGCGGGCCGGGCAGTGGCTGGAACGGCTGGAGGTCACCGACGTGGCCGGCAAGCGCCCCGGCGAGGTCTCCGGCGGCCAGGGGCAACGCGTCGCCGTGGCCCGCGCGCTGGTCACCCGCCCCCGGGTGATCTTCGCCGACGAGCCGACCGGAGCGCTGGACTCACTCAACGGCGAACGGGTCATGCGGCTGCTCACCGAGGCCGCCCGGGACAGCGGGGCGGCGGTGGTCCTGGTCACCCACGAGGCACGGGTGGCCGCGTACTCCGACCGGGAGATCGTGGTGCGCGACGGGCGGACCCGCAACCTGGAGGTGGCGGCGTGACCGGTCGGGGCGCGCTCGCGGACCTGGCGATGGGTGCCCGGATGGCCGTCACCGGCGGCCGGGAGGGTTGGACCCGGGCGCTGCTCACCGCCGTCGGCGTCGGCATCGGGGTGGCCATGCTGCTGCTGGCCACCGCCGTGCCCGGGGCGCTCGACGCCCGGCAGGCGCGCGGCGACGCCCGCGACGACCTGCGGTTCGGCGAACAGATCGCGGCCGGTCCCGGCACCCTGCTGGTGCACGCGCTGGACACCGAGTTCCGGGGCCGGCCGGTGCGGGGCCGACTGCTGCGGCCGGAGGGACCGGCCGCCCCCGTCCCGCCGGGGCTGACCGCCCTGCCCGCCCCCGGGGAGGTGGTCGTCTCCCCCGCCCTGCGCCGGCTGCTCGACTCCCCCGACGGCCCGCTGTTCACCCCCCGGCTGGGCGGCGCGCGGGTCACCGGGACCATCGCCGACGAGGGCCTCGCCGGCCCCAACGAACTGGCCTACTACCAGGGCGACGACCGGCTGTCCGACACGTCCGGGGCGACCCGGCTGGACAGGTTCGGCGGCGGGTTGCCCGGCGAGGGTCTCGGCCCGGTGCTGATGCTGCTGGTGGCGGTCATCTTCGTGGTGCTGCTGCTGCCCATCGCGGTGTTCCTCGGCTCCGCCGTGCGCTACGGCGGTGAGCGACGCGACCGGCGACTCGCCGCGCTGCGCCTGGTCGGCGCGGACACCACCATGGTGCGGCGGATCGCCGCCGGGGAGGCCGCCGCCGGTGCCCTGCTCGGGGTCGTCGTCGGCATCGGGTTCCTGCTCGCCGGTCGCCAACTGGTCCCGCTGGTCACCCTCTACGACATCAGTGTGTACGCCGACGACATCCAGCCCCCCACCGCGCTGCTGCTGGCCGTCGTGCTGGCCGTGCCGGCGCTGGCCGTGCTGGTGGCGATGCTGGCGTTGCGCGCGGTCGTGGTCGAGCCGCTCGGAGTGGCCCGGCGTAGCACCCCGGTCCGCCGTCGGCTCTGGTGGCGGCTGCTGCTGCCCGCCGTCGGCCTGGCCATGCTCCTGCCCGTGGCCGGTCTGCGCGAGGGCGACGGCGGGGTCACCCGGTGGGTGGTGCCGGCCGGCGCGGTGCTGCTGCTGATCGGCACGGTCACCGTGCTGCCCTGGCTGACCGACCTGCTGGTACGACGACTGCGCGGTGGTCCGGTGTCCTGGCAGCTGGCGGTCCGCCGGGTGCAGCTGGACAGCGCCACCTCCGCCCGGCTGGTCAACGGCATCGCCGTGGCCGTCGCCGGCACGATCGGTCTGCAGATGCTCTTCGCCGGGATCGCCGGGGACTTCACCACCGCCAGCGGGCAGGACACCTCCCGGGCGCAGGTGCAGGTGCAGTTCCTGGACCAGCCGGACCTGGCCCGGGTCCTGCGGCAGCTCGGCGGGGCCGACGGGGTAACCGCTGCGACCGGCACCCTCGTCTCCGTGGCCACCATCGGCTCGCCGGACGGCCCACCGGTGGAGATCCGGGTCGGCGACTGCGCCGCGCTGGCCGAGTTCGCCCGTCTCGACCGGTGCGCGGACGGGGACACCTTCCTGGCATACGATCCGAACGACCCGACGGTCATCCCCGCCGACGCGATGCTGGTCGTCCGCGACAACTCCCGGTGGCGGCTGCCCACGGCGGCCCGTGCCGCGCAGGCCCGGCCCGACCCGGCCGGCTGGATGCAGAACGGTGTCCTGCTCACCCCCGCAGCCGCCGCCACTCGGACCCTCGGTCCGCTGCATTCGACCGTCTACCTCAAGCTCGACCCCGCCAAGCCGGACGCGGTCGAACACGTCCGCAACGCCGTCGCCGCGATCGACCTGGCCACCCCCGTGTCCGTGTTGTCCTCGACCATCGAGTCACCCCGGTTCGCCGACATCCGGCGCGGCCTGGCCATCGGCACGGTCGTCACCCTGCTGCTGATCGCCACCAGCATGCTGGTCGGCACGCTGGAGCAGCTGCGGGAACGCCGCCGGCTGCTGGCCATGCTGGTGGCGGTGGGCACCCGACGCAGCACCCTCGGCTGGTCGGTGCTGTGGCAGACCGCCCTGCCGGTCGGGGTCGGGCTGGTGCTGGCGGTCGGCTTCGGGCTCGGCCTCGGCGCGGCCCTGCTGCGGATGGTGCAGGCCCCCGTCACGGTCGCCTGGCCGGTGGTGGGCTTCGCCGTCGGTCTCGGCGCGCTGGCCGTCCTGGCGATCAGCGGGCTGAGCATGCCGCTGCTGTGGCGGCTCACCCGCGCCGACGGGCTGCGCACCGAGTGACCGACCGGTCCGGGTCGGCGACGTCGCCGACCCGGACCGGATCAGGGCGGTCAGCCGGCGTACGGGGTGGCGACGTCGAGGACCCAGGTGACGCCGAACCGGTCGGTGAGCATGCCGAAACCGGGGGCCCATGGCGACGGGCCGTACTCCTCGATCAGGTCGGCGCCCTCGGCGAGCCGGTGCCAGAGCGCGCCGACCTCGTCGGCGTCGTCCCCCCGGACGGCGACGAAGAACCGCTCTCCGGTCAGCGTCGTGCCGTTCTTGCGGGTGGTGGTGGTCGGCGCGGCTGCGGCGGGGGCGCCGGCGGGCACGTCGTAGGCCATGATGGCGAAGCCGTTGTCGGCGGTGACCTGGCCGAAGACGACCCTGTCGGCGTCCGGCAGGTCCTTCGGCATCCCCAGGTCGCCGTAGCTGACGACGGTGCTGCGGCCACCGAAGACGGCCTGGTAGAACTCCAGCGCCGCACGGGCGTCACCCCGGAAGTTGAGGTGCGTGGTGGCGGAGATGGCCATGGTCGACTCCTTGCTGATGGTGCTCGACGCCCGGAAGTGGGCTGGTCAGGAGCAAGATTTGCAGCAGTAGGTGACAGGATGTGGCACCTACTGCGGGCAGAATCGGTCCCATGCCGACCACGTCCGCCCGACTGCTCGCCCTGCTGTCGCTGTTGCAGACCCGCCGGGACTGGTCCGGCACCGTGCTTGCCGAACGCCTCGGCATCAGCCTGCGCACCGTGCGCCGCGACGTCGACCGGCTGCGGGAACTGGGCTACCCCGTCGCCGCCGCCAAGGGCCCCGACGGTGGTTACCGGCTCGACGCCGGCACCGAACTGCCCCCGCTGCTGTTCGACGACGAACAGGCCGTTGCCCTCACCGTCGCGCTCCAGGTCGCGGCGACCGGCGCGGACGACGCACTGGCGGACGCCGCCGCGCGGGCGCTGCAGACCGTACGACAGGTGCTGCCGACCCGGCTGCGGCAGCGGGTCGGGGCGCTCAGCGTGACCGCCGTCGCACGACCCGCCACCACGCCGACCCCGCCGGTCGACGGCGGGGTGCTGCTGGCGCTCAGTGCCGCCGTGCAGACCCGCGAGATCCTGCGCTTCGACTACGGGCCCGACAGCACCGAGCGCCCGGCCCGGCACGCCGAACCGCACCACGTCGTCACCTGGGGCGGCCGGTGGTACCTCGTCGCCTGGGACCTCGACCGGGCCGGCTGGCGGACCTTCCGCATCGACCGGATCACCCCGTGCCCACCCCACGGGCCGCGCTTCACCCCCCGACCGCTGCCCGGCGGGAACGTCGCCACCTATCTCACCGGGGTCTTCCGGGGGTCGGCCGGCGGGTCGGCGGACTGGCCCTGCCGGGGCACCGTGCTGCTCGACCTGCCCGCGGCGACCGTCGCCCGGTACACCCGCGACGGTCTCGTCGAGGAGGTCACCCCCGACCGGTGCCGGCTCACCCTCGGGTCGTGGTCCTGGGTGAGCCTCGCCGCCGCCGTCGCCCGCTACGACGCCGAGATCACCGTCGTCGGCCCGCCGCCGCTCACCGACGCGTTCGCGCTGCTGGCCGGCCGGTTCACCCGTACCGCCACCGGTGGTGTCGCCGCCGGGAAGTCAGCGGGTTCCGCCGCCGGGACGCGGTCAGGCCAGCAGGGGGAGCGCGGCGAAGGTGTGGTCCCGCCACAGCAGCCGTGACGTCTCCTCCGGGTACGCCACGACCGTCGGCCGCTCGTCGAAGATCCGGGTACGGCGACCGGCGTCGTACGGCGGCCAACCGGGGTCGCCGGTCGCGGCGAACGCCGTCCACGCCCGGCGGAACTGCCTGGACAGCTCGTGCGCCGCCGGCGGAGGCGGATCACCGATCAGCATCGCGGGCTGCCCGCTGGTCAGGTTGCCGAAGACCAGCGGCACGTCCAGGCCGTGACAGGCACCGAGGGCACCGCCCAGGCCCGACGCCGGCCAGGTCAGCTCGTAGAGGTGGGCCCGGCCGCCACCGGCGACCTGCGCCTCGGCCAGGTGCAGGCTCGGCATCCGGAACAGCCAGTCCGCGTTGACCAGCTCGTACAGCTGCTCGTCGGTCGCGGCCGGGAACGCCTCCCGGTAGCGGTGGGCACCGTCCGGGCCCGGGGCCAGCATCCGCAGCGCGGTCCCGGTCTGCTCGGGCGTGACCTGGCCGAGCACGCCGTCGAGCAGGCTGAACAGGCGGTGCTCGTCGCGGGTGTGCCCGACGAGCAGGTCGACGTCGCGGGCGGCACCGTCGGCCAGCGCCCGCCACGGGGTCGCCGGCAGCACGTCACCGTCGACGACCGGCGCGAACGGGATCGGCCGGTGGGTGATCTGACCCCACCGTTCCCGCCACCTGACGATCCCGGCCGAGATCGCCTCGCCCACCGCCGGCAGCCGGTCCGCAGCCACCGCCGACAGGTCGGCCAGGGTCGGTCGTACCCCCAGCTCGGCGGCGCAGGCGGCGGTGACGTCGGCGGCCAGCTCGGGCGAGAGGAACGTCCCCGGGACGCTCTGCGCGACCGCCCGCCGCAACAGCCCGGCGGCGCGCGGCATGGCCAGCAGCGCGGCGACCGAACCGCCGCCGGCCGACTGCCCGAAGACCGTCACCCGTCCCGGGTCGCCACCGAAGGCGCGGATGTTGTCCCGCACCCACTCCAGGGCCGCCACCTGGTCGAGCAGCCCCCGGTTGGCCGGGACTCCGTCGAGCTGCCCGAAACCCTCGAAACCGAGGCGGTAGTTGAGCGTCACCACGACGGTCCCGCCGTCGGCCAGGTGCCCGCCGTCGTACTCCGGGAGGCCGGAACAGCCGACGAGGTAACCGCCACCGGGAATCCACACCAGGACCGGCAACCCCGCCGCCGGGTCCGGCTCCGGCGTCCACACGTTGAGCGTCAGCCAGTCGTCGTCGGTGCCCTGCGGGGACGTCCCGAACGCGTCGGGCTGCGGAGGCGGCGGACCGAAGGCGACCGCCGGGCGTACGCCCTCCCAGCGGGATACCGGTTGCGGCGCGGCGAACCGGTGGGCACCGACGGGCGGCTCGGCGTACCGGATGCCCCGGAACACCGCGCGGCCCGCCTCCCGGCAGCCGCGCAGCACACCGGCCACGGTACGGACCTCCGGCTCGGACTCCGACGGCATGCTGGCCCCTCCCCCGCTCCCGGTCGGCCGCAGCATCCCAGCGCCCGCCGACCACCGGCAAACCATTTAGGGCCTTCGAACGAGGTCGGTCACCAGGCCTGTCGGCGGGAGCCTCCACTGCGCTCGTGACGCGGGAGCCACCGGTGTCCGGTCAGGCCTCGATCCTGGCGTCAGGGGTCAGGTCGTCGAGGAGCCGGGCGACGTACTGGCGGATCTCGTCGCGGACCTCGCGGACGACGGACAGCGGCTGGCCGGCGGGGTCAGTGAGTTTCCAGTCCTCGTAGCGTTTGCCGGGGAAGACGGGACAGGCGTCGCCGCAGCCCATCGTGATGATCACGTCGCTGGCCTCGGCGGTGTCCCAGTCGAGGATCTTCGGCTCTTCGGCGGTGATGTCGATGCCGACCTCACGCATGGCGTCGACCGCGACGGGGTTGACGTGTTCGGCGGGTTCGGAGCCGGCGGAGCGGACCTCGACGGTGTTCCCGGCGAGGTGGCGCAGCCAGCCGGCGGCCATCTGGGAGCGGCCGGCGTTGTGGACGCAGACGAACAGCACCGATGGCGTGGTGGGCCGGGCGGGGGTGCTCATGGGTGGTGGACCTCTTCCGGTGCTGACGTGGCTAGGTGATGGTGGGGCTGCGGCGTTCGATGAGGATGACGTCGCGCCATCGGTCGTGGTGGCGGCCGAGGCGTTCGCGTACGCCGATGGTGCGGAAGCCGCAGGCGTGGTGCAGGGCGAGGCTGGCGGTGTTCTCGGGGAAGACCCCGGACTGGATGGTCCAGATGCCGGCCTGTTCGGTGGAGTCGATGAGTCGGTGGAGCAGGAGCCGGCCGACGCCTCGTCCTCGGGCGTCGGGGTGGACGTAGACGGAGTGCTCGACGACCCCGGCGTACACGCACCGGTCGGACACCGGGGTGCACGCGACCCAGCCGAGTACGCGGTCGGCAGCCGGGTGGTCGACGGCGACCCAGCGGTGTTCGGGCAGGCGGGTGCCGGTGAACCGGGCCCAGGTGGGTGGTTCGGTCTCGAAGGTGGCGTCGCCGGTGGCGATCCCGTGCCGGTAGATGTCGAGCACCGCCGGGGCGTGCTCGTCGGTCATCGGCACGAGATCGGGGCGGGGCGGCCGGACGCCGGTCATGAGGCGGCCCGTTCCGGCTGCGCCGGTGCCAGCTCGACCGCCACGCCGTCCGGCTGTCGAACCGTCGGATACCACCAGGTGATCGCGGCGACCGAGATCCCGACGGCGGCGAGCTGTGCGGCGACGAACCCGGCCGCCGAGGTGGGGGCGATGCCGGCGAAGGTGTCGGTGAACATGCGGCCGATCGTGACGGCCGGATTGGCGAACGAGGTGGAGGCGGTGAACCAGTAGGCGCCACCGATCCACGCCCCGACCGCCGCCGGAGCGACCGCGGTCCGGCGGGCACGGGTGAGAGCGGCGATCAGCAGGAGGAGCCCGGCGGTCGCGACGACCTCGGCCAGCCACAGTCCGCCCCCGTCCCGCTGACGGGTGGAGATCGTGACGGCGGGCAACCCGAACATCAGGTGTGCCAGCACCGTGCCGCCGATCGCACCGAGCACCTGCGCCACGACGTACGCGCCGAGATCACGGGTCGACAGACCCGCTCCCGTACGGCGGGCCTGCCACCAGTCGGTGAGCGACACGACGGGGTTGAGGTGGGCACCGGACACCGGGCCGAAGATGAGGATCAGCGCGCCGAGGGCGAACGCGGTGGCGATGCTGTTCTCCAGCAGTTGCAGCCCCACGTCGCCCGGCGACAGGCGGGTGGCGGCGATCCCGGAGCCGACCACGGCGGTGACGAGCAGGCCGGTGCCGACCAGTTCCGCCGACGCCCGGCGCAGCACGGCGTGCGGCGGGTCGGGCGTCACCGGGTCGGCCCGGTCGACGCAACGGCAGCCGAGACGTCCAGGAGCTGGGACAGGACGGCGAGGCGGGCCGGGACGATCCAGTAGTAGACCCAGGTGCCCCGGCGCTGGCAGTCGATCAGCCCGGCCTCGCGCAGCACCTTCAGGTGGTGGGAGATCGTCGGGCCGGTCAGGGTGAACGCGTCGGTCAGCTCGCACACGCACACCTCGCCGCCGGCCCGCGCGGCGATCAGGGACAGCAGCCGCAGCCGTACCGGATCACCGAGGGCCTTGAAGCCGCGCGCCAGACCGGCGGCGGCGTCTTCCGTCAGGGCCTCGGTGACCATCGGCGCGCAGCAGGCCGACGGGTCGGCGAGGACCGGCAGTTGTTGTCTCGACACCCGTCTAGTTTGACAAGCATCAAACCAGAGTGCAATCCTCTGCCTAGATAGTTATCTAAACAACCGGAGGTGTGGGATGTCCCGCGTCCAGCTCGCCCTGCGCGTCTCCGACCTGGAAGGGTCGATCGCGTTCTACTCGAAGCTGTTCGGCACCGAGCCGGCCAAGCGGCGGCCCGGCTACGCCAACTTCGCCATCGAGGAGCCGCCGCTGAAGCTGGTCCTGCTCGAAGGCACCCCGGACCAGGCCACCGCGATCGACCACCTCGGGGTCGAGGTGTTCGACGGCGCGCAGGTCACCGCCGCCACCGACCGACTCACCGAGGCCGGGCTGATCACCCTGACCGAGAACGACACCTCCTGCTGCTACGCCCTCCAGGACAAGGTCTGGGTTCGCGGCCCCGGCGACGAGCGCTGGGAGGTGTACGTGGTCAAGGGCGACTCCGACCAGTACGGCACCTCCGCGCAGACCCCGCCCGCAGCCGACGACGAAAGCACGTGTTGCGAGACCACGTCCCGCAGCTGACGCCTGGGGTTACACCGGGGGCGGGGTGAGCCAGCCGAGGGGTTGACCGCTGAGGGCGGCGTCGGCCAGGCGGTGCGCGCCGGCGGTCCTCAGTGCCGCGCGTGAGCTGTCGATCCAGCGTTGGACGTCGCCGATGCCCTGGTGGCGGTATTCGACCGCCTGAACGAGGCATTCCAGCTTGTCGGCGTCGCGGGCGACGATGGCCTCCGGTGTCTCGCCCGCTTCGTACTCGGCGACGGCGGCGTTGACGAGGTCCGCGACGGCCGGCGGGCAGGCGGCGACCTGATCGGCGGTGACCGTGGTGTTGGGTGCGGCGGCGAGATAGCGCCTGGCGATGTGCGGCATGTCGGTGATCCGGGTTTCCTGGGTGTCGTGCAGGACGCACAGCATCGACACCCGGGCCGGGTCGGCACCTTCCATGGCGGCGAGCATCATCCCGATCAGCGCCGGTCCGGAACGAGTGGTCGGCGATGGATTCGACGCTGGCTCAGTTCGCCGTCGCCAGCTCTGAGGCGTGCCCCTGCTCCACGCACAGCGCCGCCTTGGAGTAGCGGGCGAGCACCTTCCCGCCGTCGCGTTGCGGGTCAGCCAGGCCCACCGTCACGCACCTGCCGAAATCGGTGCCGACACTGTGCACCGTCACCCCACGCTGCTGCCAGAACGCCTGGTCGTCCCGAACCTTGGCGGCCCATTCCTCAAGATTCGCCGCCGAGTACGTGGCATCGACGAAGTCGACCAGCACCGCCGGCACCAGGGCGCGTACCGCCGCGTCCATACCGGCGGTCGGCACGCGGTAGACCAGCAGGCGCCCGCCCGGCATGTCCACGGCCACGCCGGCGTACGCGGCCGGCCACCGGCCCGGGGCGACCTCACCCACCCGAGCGCCAGCGTCCATCAGCGCCTCCTGACCTGGCCAGTACGACTGCCCCGGCACGGGCGACGAGGGCGGCGGCTGCGGCGCGGCCTGCGCGGCGACGGTGCCGCAGGCGGCGAGCGCGGCGAGCAGCGGCGCAACGAGCAGCGTAGTCAGACGACAGTGCACGGTCGGACCTCCTACGGGGCACGGCGAGCTGCACCATTCGGACACTACGGGTATAACGATCCGGTCGGTGAGGAGACTCACGGCCTCGACGCCCGGGGAGCATCAACGCGGACAATGACCCGACACCTGTGACGCCGCCTACGTAGCCGAACGAAGCACCTGGTGCCTGGTGGCTATGCCGGTGGTGGTGGAGTAGGCCAACCACTTCCGGTCCGGGGCGGTGCAGCTTATGCCGACCGCGACCAGCCGTTGTTTGAGCTGTTGAACGGCTTGCAGTGCTGTCGAATATGGCATTCAGGGGGACTCATTCCGGGCGGCACGCCTTGCCGCCATCGCGGACAGCTACTTCACTGTGACTCCGAGAAGTCTTTGTCGGAGTAGTAGGTAGAAGCCTGGGAGGCAGCCCAAGCATGAGCAGTAGGAGCTTGTCAATGACCGCACCAAGGAGGCGGAGGGATCAACCGAGGTTACCCGTCATGGCGGCCCCACGCCGTCGTGCGACTGAGGGAAACACAGACTCTCCTGCTGTCGATCGCGGCCGTACTCACTGCGGTGACGACGTTCGTGGTTTAGGTAGTCCAGCATTAGCCGACGCCGGGCGATCGAGGTCGAGCCGAAGGGCTTGACCTCGACACCTCGGCTGAGTGGCGTTGGAGCGTTAGACAGAAAGCACCGAAACAGACACGTTAAGTAATCGATATTGTCTTATGACAGTCCATGCGACCCAGGTTAAATCTCTGGCGGCCGACCATTGGGTTGGTCGGATACCTGAACCGTCCCGCAAGTAGCCTTCTGTCAGACGACAGTTGGAGAATCCGATGAACGACGCGAGCGGCCACGGCCGGAAGCACAGCGCCGACAGCTTCGCTGCCGAGCTCAGGCGCAGGATCAAGGAAGGGATGAAGGGCTACGAAGCCGGCGCGAAGCTTCCCACCATTCGCGAGTTCGCCGCGAACCCCGACGAGGCCGTAGCACGCGGCGTTGCGGAGAAGGCCATCGATCGCCTGCGAGCTGAGGGCTTGATCGAGTCGCGCCGGGGCTCCGGCAGCTTCGTGCGGGCCAGCCGCATCCCGCGCACCTCGCCGGGCAGGCTCTCGCCAGATCGGTGGGGACGCGGGCTGTCGATCCAGGCACACGACTCGGCGAACCCACCGAAGGCCGTCGACGTCACAGTCGGCGATGTCGTACCACCGGCAGAGGTTTCCGATGCCCTCGGGGTGCCGCGTGGCGACGTCGTGCTGTCGAGGTATCGCCGTTACGTCCGGGACCGGCGTTCAGTCCAGCTCGCCACCGCCTATCTACCGACGGATCTGACCCGTGGCACGCGGATCGAACACACGGACACCGGACCCGGCGGCACGTTCGCCCGGCTCGCCGAGCAGGGCTTCCGACCGACGAGATTCGTGGAACGGGTCATCAGCCGTGCACCGACTCCCGAGGAGATCAACGGGGTCGACGGGCGAGAGGGGCTGAGCCTGCGCCGAGAAGGCAGCCTGGTCTTCGAGATCACCAGGTATGCCTACGCGGACGATCGCTGCGTCGAGGTGTCCCTCATGGTGCTCGATGCCGAGATGTACGAGCTGGTATACGAGCTCCCCGCCGGCAAGTAGCCACAGGCAACCCAGGACACATTGATTGTCTGCGGACAATCTGCCATCCTTGCCTACGAGGGAAGGCCCCTACACCGACCGGTTCCTTGGCGAGCACGGACGGGGTAGGGGCCACGGAATCGACCCCACGTAGGAGCGGCCCCATGCAGCACAATGCTGTCGTAACCCCCTGGTCCCATCACCACACCCGGGCAGACAGTCCCGCCGCCGGGGCCGGAGAGCGGGGGCGCTCGTGATCTCCAATGTGCTGTCGGTCCTGTTCGGGGGGTTGGTGCCGGGCTTCCTGCTCGGGTTGCTCGCCTTCCGGGTCAAGTCCCGGTGGTGTCCCCGCTGCGGCGAGTCCACCCACGCCCTGCCCGTGCCGGGGCACGACAGGTGACCGGCCCCGGCCGGCAGCGCACCGGCAGCGAGCCGCCGATCGGACGGAGGATGGCCGAGTTACGGGCCCGCCGGGGCATGAGCCAGCAGGTCTTCGCCGACCGGATCGGCAAGTCGAAGAGCTGGGTCGACAAGGTCGAACGGGGTGTGCGTACCCTCGATCGGCTCTCCGTCATCGAGACGGTGGCCGGGGCGCTCGGCGTCGCGCCGCAGCTCCTGCTCACCGGTCGGCACCCGCCGGCACCGGTCACCGACGTCGGTGCCGCCGTGGAACGGATCCGGGCCGCCCTCGCCCGGCACGACGCCCCGGCGTCCGCCCCGGTCGGGGCGGCGGTACGGCAGCTCGACGACCAGGCGGGCTACGCGTGGACGGCGTACCGCAACGGGCAGCACCCCCAGGTGTTGCGGATGCTGCCCGACCTCCTCGTCGACAGCCGCCACGCCTGCCACGTCAGCCTGGTGGACCCGCCCGTGCTCGCTCTGCTGGTGCGGGTCTATCGGCTCACCGCCCAGACACTGGTCAAGCTCGGCGACGCGCACCTGGCCTGGCTGGCCGCCGACCGGGCCATGATGGCCGCTACACGCGGTGACCCGATGCGGATCGGGCTCGCGGCGGTGTCGCTCGCGCAGGCGCTCCGCGCGCTGCGGCGGGGCCGGCTTGCCACGAACGCCGCGCTCACCGCCGTACGCCAACTCGACCCGGCGGTGACGCACGGCCACCCGCCGGCGGCGGCCCTGACCGGGACGCTGCTCGTCGAGGCCGCCCTCGCCGCCGCCGGTCACGGCGACGCCGTCACCGCCCACGACCTGACCGAACGCGCCGCCCACCTCGCCGCCGACCACGAACGGTACGACCAGGACGGCGTGACGTTCGGCCCCACCAGCGTCGACCTCGCCCGTGCCCTGACCGCGACCCGCCTCGGCGACCACCATCGGGCCGTCGCCCTGCACCGCCGGGCCACCGACCAGGAGGGTTGGCGGCGGCTCCCCGCCGAACACCGCGCCGCCCACCTCATCGACATCACCCGGGCCCACCTCGACCTCGGTGACCACGACGCTGCCGGGCGGGCCCTGGTCACCGCCGACCACATCGCCCCCGCCGAAGTCCGCGCCCGCCCAGCCGCCCGGGCCGCCCTGACCGCCGTGCTCCGCGCCGGCCCCACCCCGGCCGACGTCACCCGCCTCGCCGCCACCATCGGCTTGACCCGGCCCTGACCTGTGCACCTGGTCGCCGGACCAGCCATGGATCTCCTGTGGGGCAGCACAATGACGGCATGAATCTCTCTCCGGTCCGTGCGGATGTCGCCGTGATCGACGATCTGTTGCGGTACATCGCCGAGCGCCCGGTCGACCTCAACGATCCGAACTGGATGGCCGAGCTCCGGCAAGCGCCGCCGCCGCTGGAAGAAGCCGGGGTGGTGGCCGAGGCGTCCGCCGCGCTCGATGCGCTGTTGGAGGCGTACGAAACCGGCGGAGCGCCGGCCCGTGCGGAGGTCCGAGACATCTTTCGGGCCTACCCCTCCTTCCGCTGGGCCGCCCACCTACCGGTGGCGTGGAATTCGGTCGGAGAGTTCCGCCGACGACTCGTCCATGTCTCCGCGATGGATCAGGGTGCCGATCCGCGCGACGAGCTGATGACGATCTGGTCGCTGTGCAACCGAGCCCGCGAGTGCGCCATCGACGTCGAACCGGTGCTGCGCGAGGTGGCGAACCTGTCATCCGACGCGGATCTCCACGGGTTCGGCTCGATGCAGATGCTGATCATGCGAGGGCTGGAGGTACACGACCTCGGCTAGAAATCGCGACAGGGAGCCTGGCGCGGTTGTTGCCCCGCTGTTACGTCACGGTGCGGGCGCTGTGGCACGGGTGGCGCACCGTCGACCTCGACCGGCCACCGTGGCCGGACACCGTCGACCGGGAGGACACCATGCGTACCACGAGGACCCTGATGGCGGTCACGGCCGTGCTGGCCGTGCTGCTCACCACCGTCGGCACGGCGACCGCCGCCGGCCGGCTCCGCGCCGGCGTCACCACCGCGCCCTACTGCGGGATCACCTGGGGCAGCACCGGGAAGGCCGGGGGCGACCTGAACCCGGCCCCACTGCTGACCACCCGCACCGGCCAACAGGACTGCTACGACCGGCTGGTCTTCGAGTTCGACGGGAACGCCGACGGTTACTCGGTCGGCTACGGCGAGGTGTTCACCGAGGGGCAGGGGTTGGCGATGTCGCCGTACACGGCGGGCGGGGCGGTGCTGCGGGTGCAGTTGCGGGAGCCGGCCGTGGGCTACCCGTACCGGGCCGGCGACCACGTGGCGACGGTGCTCGGCTACCGCACCCTGCGCGACGTCGTCTACGGCGGCACCTTCGAGGGTTACAGCACCTTCGCCGTGGGCGTCCGGGCCCAGTTGCCGTTCCGGGTGCTGCTGCTCGCCGGCCCCGGCGCGCACAGCCGGATCGTGCTGGACGTCGCCCACCAGTGGCAGGAGTGACCACCCGCCAGCCGCAGGAGTGAGCGCTCGTGGCAAGCGACCACCGGGCCGGGAGGCCGGCACCGACCGGCCCCCCGGCACCGACCGTTGCGCCGGGGCGGGACCGGCCGTCCCGGCACTACGCTGAGGACGTCATGGACGGCCGGGTGCTGCTGGTCGAGGACGATGCCTCCATCCGGGAGGTCACCGCCCTCGGGCTGCGTCGGGCCGGGTTCCGGGTGAGCACCGCCGTCGACGGTCGGGCCGCGCTGGCCGCCTGGCGGGCCCAACCCGTCGACCTGATCGTCCTGGACGTGATGCTGCCCGGCCTCGACGGCCTCCAGGTCTGCCGGGAGATCCGGCGCAGCAGCCAGGTGCCGATCCTGATGCTCACCGCGCGCGCCGACACCATCGACGTGGTGGTCGGCCTGGAGTGCGGGGCCGACGACTACCTGCGTAAACCCTTCGACCTGCCGGAGCTGGTGGCACGGGTCCGGGTGGCGCTGCGCCGGGGCGACGCCGGGCCCACCGAGCCCGTCCTGACGGTAGGGCCGCTGGAGGTCGACCCGGGCCGGTTCGTGGCCCGCCGCGACGGTCGGGAGCTGACCCTCACCGCCACCGAGTTCCGCCTGCTGCTGGAGCTGGCCCGCCGGCCCGGTCAGGTGTTCACCCGGGAACTGCTGCTGGACCGGGTCTGGCGGCACTCCCACCTCGGCGACTCCCGGCTGGTCGACGTCGCGGTGCAACGGCTGCGGGCCAAGGTCGACCACGACCCGGCCGCACCCCGGTTGGTCCGCACCGTACGCGGGGTCGGCTACAAGCTCGACCCGGCGTGACGGGAGGACACCGTGGCCGCCCGGGACGCCGTACCGCCGGGACGGTTGCGCCGCCGGCTGACCGTGGCTTTCCTGCTCGTCGCCGGGGTCTCCGCCGGGACGCTGGCCGGTGGGGCGTACCTGATGCTGCGGCAGGCCCGGTTGGACGCCTCCGTGCAGCGCGCCGCCGCCGACGCCCGCTACCAACTGGTGCTGGCCGGCCAGTTCACGCCGCTGACCGAGGCCCGCCGCGCCGAGCTGCTGGCCAGCTTCGAGGGCACCGGCCGGCACGTGCTGCTGGTGACCGACGACACCGTCGCCTCCGACCCGTCGTACGCCCCCTCCCCCGGCCCCGCGCTGCGGTCGGCCGTCGCCGCCGGTCAACTCGGCTACGAACGGATCGCCGCCGGTGACCATCGACAACTGCTCGTGGTGGGCGGGCGGATTCCCGGTGCCACCGCCGAGTTGTACGCGATCACCGACGAGACCGAGGTCGTCGGGGAGCTGACCCAACTCCGTACCGCGTTGCTGGTCGGCTGGTTGACGGTGGTGACCGTCGCCGCGCTGGTCGGCCACACCCTGGCCCGGCGCACCCTGGAACCGGTGGGCCGGGCCAGCCGGGCCGCCCGGGCCCTCGCCGAGGGGATGCTCGCCACCCGGCTGCCGGTGCGGGGCCGCGACGAGTTCAGCGACTGGGCGGCGGCGTTCAACGAGATGGCCCAGGCGCTCCAGGAGACCATCGCCGACCTGTCCCAGGCCCAGGCCCGGGAGCGGCAGTTCACCGCCGACGTGGCGCACGAGCTGCGTACCCCGGTCACCGCGCTGGTGGCGGCGGCCTCGCTGCTGGCCGACCAGCTCGACGAGCTGCCCGGGGACGCCCGGCGGGCCGCCGAGCTGCTGACCTCGGACGTGGTGCGGCTGCGGGCCCTGGTCGAGGAGCTGATGGAGATCTCCCGCCTGGATGCCGGCGGCGAGCCGTTGGCCGTCCGGTCGGTGGACGCGCTGGCCCTGCTGCGCCTCCTCGTCGACGGGCACGGCTGGGCCGGCCGGGTCCGCGTCGACGGGGTCGCCGCCACCGTGCGGACCGACCCGCGTCGGCTGCGACGGGTGCTGGCCAACCTGGTCGGCAACGCCGTCGCGCACGGCGAGGGCACGCTGCGCGCCAGCACCTCGACCAGCGGCGGGAAGCTGGTGTACGAGGTGTCCGACGAGGGGCCGGGCATCGACCCGGTGCACCTGCCGCACCTGTTCGACCGGTTCTACAAGGCCGACCCGGCCCGGTCGGGGCGGGGCAGCGGGCTGGGCCTGGCCATCGCCCGGGAGAACGCCCGGTTGCTGGGCGGGCAGCTCACCGTGACCAGCACCGTCGGCGTCGGCACGACGTTCCGGTTGACGCTGCCGCACCACGGGCCACCCGGCGACGGTGGCCCGTGAACGGCCGTCACCTGCGGGGGCGGTGCCGGGGTCACCGTCACCGGGCGCGGTGGCCCCGGCACCGCCGGGCGGTCGTCCTGTTCGTCGCGCTCGCGGTGCTGACCGGCAGCTGTGCCGACGCCCGGTCCGGCACCCTCGGGCCGGCCCCCACCGCCGTCGCACCGGCCCACACCGCCACGGCCCCCGGCACGGCCGCACCCCTGCCGTCGGCTCCGACCGGCCGGCCGACCGCTCCCGACGACACCGGGCCGGCACCGGTGCCCCCGGCCGGCCCCACCGGCGGGGAACCGACCGGGACCGTCACCGTCGAGCTGTGGTTCACCAGGGACGGGACGTTGACGCCGACCCGGCGGACCCGCCCGGCGACGCCCGCCACCTCCCGGCTGGCACTGGCCGAGTTGGCGACCGGTCCCACCGCCGAGGAGGCCGCCGTCGGCCTGCGCACCGGGGTTCCGGCCGGGGTGGCGGTCACCCGGATCGACGGCGGCACCGCGACCGTCGTCACGCCCACCGCCTTCGCCGCCGCCGACGCCCCGCTGCTGCGGCTGCGCCGCGCCCAGGTGGTCTGGACGCTTACCCAGTTCCCCACCGTCCGCCGGGTCGTCTTCACCGGTGCCGACGCCGTGGTGCTCACCCGGGCGGACCTGGCAGACCTGCTGCCGCCGATCGTGGTCACCGAGCCGACCGTCGGCCGGCGGGTCAGCTCACCGGTCACCGTCGCCGGCACCGCCGACGTGTACGAGGCGACAGTGACCGTGCGGATCCTCGACGCCGCCGGGCGGATCCTCGGCACCGGCTTCACCACGGCCGACTGCGGCACCGGTTGTCGCGGCGACTACCGGAGCACCGTCGGCTACCGACTGACCGAGGACGGCGTCGGCGCGGTCGAGGTCTACCAGGTGTCCCCGCGCGACGGGGTCCCGGAGCACGTGGTCCGGATCCCCGTCCGGCTCGCCGCCGCCTGAGTCACCGACGCCGGCACACCGGGCCCGCCCGGGGCTCCGCACCCAGGTTCTCCGGCCGGCCCCGCGCCGTCGGCGTCGTTGCCCCGAAAGTGCGACCGGCTCCAGATCCGGCTGTGGGTCACCGACCCCGTCGATAACGTGAGGCCGAGATCGGCTCGGGTTTCCCCACCTCGGGCAGGTTCCCACCGTCACGGAAGGCGCGTCATGCCCGGTTCCTCCTCGGCCAGGCCGGGCGCATCCGACGCCGGGGCGTCGACTGCGGCGCACCCGCGACGCTGGCTGGTGCTGGCGGTCATCGCCGTCGCCCAGCTGATGGTCGTCCTCGACGCCACCATCGTCAACATCGCCCTCCCGCAGGCCCAGGCCGAACTCGGCATCTCCGACGCCGACCGGCAGTGGGTCGTCACCGCCTACACCCTGACCTTCGGCGGGCTGCTGCTGCTCGGCGGCCGGATCGCCGACTTCTGGGGGCGTAAGCGCACCTTCGCCACCGGCATGGTGGGCTTTGCGCTCGCCTCCGCCATCGGTGGCCTGGCCACCACCGGCACCCTGCTCTTCGCCGCCCGTGCCCTCCAGGGCGTCTTCGGCGCGCTGCTCGCCCCCGCCGCGTTGGCGCTGCTCACGGTGATCTTCACCGAGACGACGGAGCGGGCCAAGGCGTTCGCCGTCTACGGCGCCATCTCCGGTGGCGGCGCGGCCGTGGGTCTGGTCCTCGGCGGGGTGCTCACCGAGTACGCCGACTGGCGCTGGTGCCTGCTGGTGAACATCCCGATCGCCGCCGTCGCCCTCGCCGCCACGATCCCGCTGGTGCCGGAGAGCCGGGCGCACGGCGACACCCGGTACGACGTCCCCGGCGCCATCGCGGTCACCGCCGGGCTGGTCAGCCTGGTCTACGGCTTCACCAAGGCCGCCGAGGACGGTTGGGACGCCCCCGCCACCATCGGTTTCATCGCCGTGGGGGTGGTCCTGCTGGCGATCTTCGTGGTGATCGAGAGGCGCTCCCGCCACCCGCTGCTGCCGCTGCGCATCCTGCTCGACCGCAACCGGGGTGGCGCCTACCTCGCCTCCACCCTGATCGGCGCGGGCCTGTTCGGCGCGTTCCTCTTCCTGACCTTCTATTTCCAGGTGGTGCTGCGCTACACCCCGGTCGAGGCCGGCCTGGCGTCGCTGCCGGTCACCGGGGGCGTGCTGATCGCCGCCGGGGCGGCCAGCCAACTGCTGCCCCGCCTCGGCGCGAAGCCGCTGATGCTGGCCGGGGCCGCCCTCGCCGCCGGCGGCATGCTGCTGCTCACCCGGATCGACGTTGACACGTCCTTCGTCACCCACCTGCTGCCCGCGCAGGTGGTCATGGGCCTGGGCCTGGGCTTCACCTTCGTGCCCCTGTCCAGCCTGGCCCTCTTCGGCGTGCCGGAACACGACGCCGGGGCGGCCAGCGCCACCCTGAACGCCACCCAGCAGATCGGCGGGTCACTGGGCACCGCCCTGCTCAACACCATGTACACAAGCGCGGTCACCGCGTACCTGGCGACCCGGGTGCCGGACCCGGTCACCCAGGTCCGGGCGTTGGTGCACGGCTACACCGTCGCCTTCGCCTGGGGTGCCGGGCTGATCCTGCTGTCCGGGATCAGCACCCTGCTGCTGATCAGGGTACGCCGCCACGACCTGGGCTCCGGGGGCATGACGCACCTGGGCTGAGCCCTCGCAGACCGCGCAGCGCCGGCCCGTGCACCGCAGACCGTGCACCGCAGACCGTGCGGCGCGGACGGGCCCCGCAGACCGTGCCCCGACCAGGATTCGAACCTGGGCTCTCCGGTTTCGTAGACCGGCGCGCTGTCCGCTGCGCCACCGGGGCTCACGACCGACGCCCGGGGGCGTCGGCCGGTCTAACCCTTCACACACACCACCTGCTTGAGGTGGGCCACCACCTCGACCAGGTCGTCCTGCTGCGCCATCACCTCGGTGATGTCCTTGTACGCGCCGGGGATCTCGTCGACCACCCCGGTGTCCTTGCGGCACTCCACCCCGGCGGTCTGCACCGCCAGGTCGTCAACGGTGAACGTCCGCTTCGCCTGCCCCCGCGACATCCGCCGCCCGGCCCCGTGCGACGCCGAGCAGTACGCGTCCTCGTTCCCCCGCCCCCGCACGATGTACGACCCGGTGCCCATCGACCCCGGGATGATGCCCAGGTCCCCCCGGCCGGCCCGGATCGCCCCCTTGCGGGTCACCAGCACGTCCACCCCGTCGTAGTGCTCCTCGGCCACGTAGTTGTGGTGGCAGGAGATCGGCTCCCCGTAGCTGACCTGCGGGAACGTGTCCCGCACCACGCCGCAGAGCAGGGCCAGCATGACCGCCCGGTTGCGCCGCGCGTACTCCTGCGCCCACCACAGGTCCCGCCGGTAGGCGTCCATCTCCGGGGTGCCGGCGAGGAACACCGCCAGGTCCCGGTCGGGCAGGTCGGCGTTGTGCGGCAGGGCACGGGCCACCCCGATGTGCCGCTCGGCCAACTCCTTACCGATGTTGCGGGAACCGGAGTGCAGCATCAACCAGACCTGCCCGGCGTCCGGACCGTCCTGCTCGACGCAGACCTCGATGAAGTGGTTGCCCCCACCGAGGGTGCCGAGCTGGTGCCGGGCCCGGCTCTCCAGCTGCGCCACCTTCCGGTCCAGGGTCGAGAACCGGCCCCAGAAGTCGTCCCAGCCACGCTGCTCCAGGCCCCGGACCCGGCGCGGGTCGACCGGGTCGTCCCGCTTGGCGAAGCCGACCGGCACCACCGCCTCGATCGCGCTACGCAGCGGTGCCAGGTTGTCGGGCAGGTCGGCGGCGGTGAGCGAGGTCCGGACCGCGCTCATCCCGCAGCCGATGTCCACGCCGACGGCGGCCGGCGAGACGGCCTGCCGCATCGCGATCACCGAGCCGACGGTGGCGCCCTTGCCGTAGTGCACGTCGGGCATCACGGCGACGCCCTGCACCCAGGGCAGCGCGCCGATGTTGCGCAACTGCTGCGCCGCCTGCGGCTCGATGCCGTACGGGTCGGTCCAGACCCGTACCGGCGCCTTCGTGCCCGGCAGCGGGGTGAATGCCATGATCGTTCTCCTCGTTCCTGGGAGCAGGGGTGACAGGATTCGCACCTGCGACCGTCGGGTGTGGAATCCGGTGCGCTACCCGTTGAGCTACACCCCTCGGCGGGTGTCGGGGATCGAAAAAGCCGCCCGTTCCCCTGGTGGGGTGGGCGGCTGCGCAGGTCGCGCTGGCGCTATCCGCGCCGCCACCCCGATCGCCACCGACAACCCCGGGCTCGTTCGCCGGCTGTCAACAGCACGCCGCCGCGCGGCTGGGACCGCGTGGTCTCGGTGCTGAGGTACGGCGACACGGTGTGCTCCCCGGTTGGTCGGTGTGGCGTCGACGTCGAACCTAGGCGCGCACCCACCCGGGCCGCAACAGATATCGGTAGCTGCCGGCTATCGGGGCTCGCACATCCTGGACAGGATGTCGAGCCAGACGCTGCCCACGATGGCGACCGGGTAGGCCGCCTCCCGGACCTGCCCGTCGGCGGTCTGCACGGAGAGTGGATGCGTCGACCGGCCCGCGCCCGGGGGTGTCGAGGTCGATCACGGCGTCCTCGGTGGGCATGGCGACAGCCTAGGGCCGACGGCGGCGACGTCGTGTCCGGCAGGGCCGGCACGCGGTACGGTCCATGGCCATGGCATTGATGCGGTGCGAGTTCGACTCCGAGGCCCTGGGCATGAACACGTCGATGACGGTGATCCTGCCGCAACCCGACCCGGCACGGCCGACGCCCACGGGGCCGGCCGACGCGGGCCCGCCGGTGCTCTACCTGCTGCACGGGCTCAGCGACGACGACACCGCCTGGACCCGCCACACCTCGATCGAACGTTACGTGGCCCCGCTGGGTCTGGCCGTGGTGATGCCCCAGGTCGGCCGCAGCTTCTACACCGACGAGACGCACGGCAACCGGTACTGGACGTTCCTCACCGAGGAACTGCCCGAGGTCTGCCGGTCGTTCTTCCGGCTCTCCGACCGCCGGGAGGACACCTTCGTCGCCGGGCTGTCGATGGGCGGCTACGGGGCGGTGAAGTGGGCGCTGCGGCAGCCGGAACGCTTCGCCGCCGCAGCCAGCCTGTCGGGGGCGCTCAACGTCGCCCACCGCCGCTACAGCCCCGACCGGCCGCTCGACCCGGACGTCTGGCACACCGTCTGGGGTGACGCCCCGACCGCCGGCCCCGACGACGACACCGTGGCGCTGGTCGGCCGGGCCGGACCCGACACTCCCCCGCTCTACGTCGCCTGCGGCACCGAGGACTTCCTCTACGACGACAACGAGCGCTTCGTCGCCGCCGCCCGGGACCGGGGCGTGCCGGTGACCGTGGACTTCTCCCCCGGCGACCACGACTGGCCGTACTGGGACGCCACGATCCGCGACGTGCTGGCCTGGCTGCCGCTGCGCACCCGGCCCCCCGTCAGCTGAGCCGACGGGCGCGGCACCACCGACGGCGGCACCGCCACCGGGCCGCACGGCGCAGGGGCGCCACGGTGGGCGGTCAGACTCCCACGCTGCCGTCGACCGCCTCCCGCAGCAGGTCGGCGTGGCCGTTGTGGCGGGCGTACTCGTGCATCATGTGCAGCATCACCAGCCGCAGCGACACGTCCTCACCCCAGCGTGCCTGGTGGCCGGTGACGTCGAGCGAGGACGCCGCCAACTCGATACGTCGGGAGTGCGCCACCTCCCGCTGCCACGCCGCGAACGCCTCCGCTCCGGTGGACCCGGTCGGGTCGTACGCCTGCTGGTAGTCGCCGGTGTCCGACCAGAGCAGCGGCACGTCCTGCGCGTCGATCACCCGCCGGAACCAGGCGCGCTCCACCTCGGCGAGATGCCGCAACAGGCCGAGCAGGGTCAGCTGCGACGACGGCACGGCCCGCTGGCGCAGTTCCTCGTCGGTCAGGCCCTCGCACTTCATGGCGAGGGTGGCCCGGTGGAAGTCGAGGAAGGCACGCAGCGTCTCCCGCTCCCCGGCGAGCAGCGGCGGGCCGATCCGTTCGGTGGTCATGTCGGGTCCTTCACGGGACGGGACCGCCCCGGGCGGGCGGCCGGGAGCCGTCGGGCAGCCTAGCGGCCGATGGCTGCCCGACCCGCCGAAGTTCGTGCCGACCGGACGTGCGGGTGCTGGTCACCCGGCCGGCGTGGTGACGCGGCGGGCGCGGATCACACCGTCGGGTGGTGCCGGTGGTGGGCGTCCCGGCGACGTCCGTCCCGGGCCGGCGACCGGGCCGCTCAGCGGGGCAGGGACGCCCGGGCCACCGGGAAGTCGAAGTAGGTGTCGGGGTAGGGCTCGTCGGCGTACCGGTAGTGCCACCACTCCCGGTCGTAGTTGACGAAACCCTCCTGCGTCATCAGGCGTTCCAGCAGCTGCCGGTGGGTCCGGGCGGCCCCGGTGACCCGGGCGTCGGCGGTGTGCGCCAGCGGGTCGAAACAGTCGAAACCGGTGCCCATGTCGAGGCTGCCGTCGGCGAACCGTCGGTCGGCCGGGTCGGTGCAGGCCACCAGCGGCTGGCCCGGGGCGTACGAGGCGCGGGGCGGGGCCGGGCGGGGCTCCAGGGTCAGGTCGAGGGTGCTGCCCCGGCTGTGCGCGGTGGGGGCGCCGAGGTAGCCGTCGGCGAACAGCTTCGACTTGGCCACCCGGGGATAGAACTCCGCCTTCGTCTGCTGCGCTGCGGGGTCCTTCGCCCAGCGGACGAACTCGTCGGCGGCGCGCTGCGGCCGGTAGCAGTCGTACACCCGCAGGCTCAGCCGTTGGGCGCGGGCGGCGTCCTGCACCCGGCGCAACGCCTCGGCGGCGGTACGGGTGAGCAGGCACAACGGCTCGTCGTAGCCGTCCACCGGGCGGCCGACGAAGTTGTGCGGGCCGGCGTAGCGGATATCCACGACGATGCTCGGGTCGACCTCGGACAGCAACACCACGTCGGTGGGGGCACGTGGTCCGGTCGGGGTGGGCGTCGCGGCGTCCGCCTGCGGTGCGGGCTGCGGTGGCCGGTCGCAGCCCACCGCCACGAGCAGCACCGTGACGACCAGCAACCGGGCCAGCACCCACCGGGGGTGCTCCGCCCCGCGTCTCACCGCCGTCGGCGGACGTCGTGTGGTCGGTGGCGCAGGGCGAGCAGCAGCCCGGCGAGCCCGGCCACGACGGCGGCCAGGGAGACCGCGACCAGCGGACGTGACCAGGGGTGACCGGGCGGGTCGAGCCGGCCCGGACCACCGGCGGCGGCCAGCGGGGGCGGGGGGACGGCGGTCCCGGACGGGCCCGCCGTCAGCTCACCCGGGTTGACCAGTCGACCCACGGCCGCACCCCGGGGCACCCCGAACCCCCAGTCCAGCAGGGCCGCCCCCTGCTCCCAGCCCCGTTTGTCGACGACCTCCGCGCCGAGCAGGGTGACCACCAGCCGCCGTCCGCCCCGCTCGGCGGCCCCGACGTAGGTGTGCCGGGCCAGGTCGGTGTAGCCGGTCTTGCCGCCCAACGCCCCCGGGTAGCGGTAGAGCAGCTGGTTGTCGTTCTGGATCGGGAAGGCCTTCTCGCCCAACGCCGGCTGGGCCGGGATCATCGCCTCCCGCGTGGTGTCGTAGCGGCGGAAGGTGGTGTCGGCGAAGCAGGCGCGGGCGATCAGCGCCAGGTCGTACGCGCTGGTGAACTGGCCCGGCCCGTCCAACCCGGACGGGGTCACCGCGTGGGTCTGCAACGCGCCGAGCTGCCGGGCGTGCGCGTTCATCGCCCGCAGCCCACCGGGCAGCCCGTCGGGGCCACCGCCGAGGCGGGCCAGCGCGTTGGCCGCCTCGTTTCCGGACTTGAGCAGCAGGCCCAACCAGAGGGTCTCGATCCGGTACCGGCCACCCTCGGCGAAGCCCACGGCGGAGCTGCCGGGCTCGATGTCGAGGTCGCCGGGGGTGAGGGTGACCACCTGCCGGGGGTCGAGGGTCGGCAGCACGGTGGCGGCCAGCAGCAGCTTCTGCACGCTCGCCGGGGTGCCGTGTTCGTGCGGGCCGCAGCCGCCGAGCACGTCGCCGCTGTCCAGGTCGGCGACCAGCCAGGAGGTGGCCGGTACGGCGGGCGGCCTGGGTGTCCCGGCCGGCCGGACCTGGCCCGTGGTGGCCAGGGCGGGGCCGCCGACCGCCCGGTCGGCGGCCTCCGTGTGGGGCGGGACCGGTCGGGGCGGCCGGGACACCGCCGGCACCGGCGCACACGGACCGGTGGTCACCGCCCCGGCGGCGTCCGCCACACCGGCGGGTGCGACGACCGGCGACAGCAGCACGACGGCGATGACGGCGGCGGTACGTCCCCGAACTCTCACGCTGACGAAGGTAGTGACACCCGCCCCGCCGGTCCGGTGATCCGGCGAATCCCACCCGGTGGGGCGGCCGGGTCGCTAGCATGCGCCGGTCGACGGGGTGGCGCCGCCGGTCGGACCCGGGTCGGGGCCGATGGGCCGTGGCAGCTGCCAGCAGCCGGACGGCGGCGGGAGGTGTCGACGACGGTGGATGGGGGTAGCGGAGGGTAGGCACCGGTGAAGGAGGAGACCATGACCGATCCCCGTTACGCCCCGATCGGCCTCGCGGTCGGTAACGACCTGGTCGACGTCGACGACGTCGACACCCGTCCCGTGGTGGGTGCGGACGACGCCCGCGCCGACGCCGCCCGCGCCGGCGCGGAGGTGGACCTGTCCGACGGCACCCGGGACGGCGACGGCGTGCCGGTCGGTACGGCCGACGCGGACGCCGACCGGACCCGGGCGGCAGGCGAGCAGGGCTGACCGTCGGGCGGGGGTGGTCGCCCGCCCCCGCCCGGCAGGTGCGCCGGCCCGTCGGGCTGAGCCCGCACCGGCCGGCTCACCGGCGACCCGGGGTGCCCGCACCGGAGGGTGCGGTGGCCCGGGCCGCCGGGGCCGGACTGCTCAGTGGCCTCGGATCGCGCGGTGGATCTGCACCGGCAGGGCCGGGGCACCGTCCACCGGCGCGGGGTCCTCCGGGGTGGGCGCGATGCCACCGGCGGCGATCTTGTCCAGGGTCTTCAGCCCGGCCACGTCGATGGTGCCGAAGACGGTGTAGTTGGGGCGCAGCGCCGAGTCCGACTGGACCAGGAAGAACTGGCTGCCGTTGGTGTCCGGCCCGGCGTTGGCCATCGCGAGCGTGCCCCGGGCGTAGAGCCGGCGCACGCCGGTCGGGTCGGTCGGCGCGGGCGGCAGGTCGGTGGGCAGTTCGTCGCGGTAGCGGTAGCCCGGCCCGCCCTCACCCGTGCCGGACGGGTCACCGCACTGGAGCACCTTGAGCGTCGGGTAGGCGGTCAACCGGTGACAGGGCGTCCAGTCGTAGAACCGGTGCCGCGCCAGGTGCAGGAAGCTCTGCACCGTGCACGGGGCCTGCTCCCGGTCCAGGGTCAGGCCGATCGGTCCGTGGCTGGTGCGCAGGGTGACCCGGACCGTGCCCTCGTCCGGCGTCCGGCGCGGGTCCCGCGGCAGCGGCACCGGCCGGGCCGGTGGTTCGTCGGGCGTGGAGGTGTACGCGCACGGCCCCTTCGTGGTCCGGGCGGCGCTCGGCCCGTCGGCGGGCGCGGCGACGGCGGCGGTGCCACCGGCGACGACCAGTGCCGCCGAGGCCAGCGCCACCCCGGCGAGGCGGGTCAGCCGGCCGGCCGGACGCGACCCGGCGGCGAACGGTCGGGGTTCACTCGACACTGTGGTCCTCCTGGACTCGTGGTACCGGAGAGGCGGGCGGTACCGCAACGACCGGAGTCTATGGAGGGCCGGCCCGGTTGTCGACGCTGATCGACACCGGGCGGGGCGGCACCGCCGGTCCCCCGGGCGGGCCGCCGCGGGTCTCCGCGCGCCGCAGCCGGCAGTGCCGGCGGTCAGTCCCAGGCGACGCGTCGGCGGACCCGGCGACGGGTCCGCCGACGACCGACAGCGAACAGGACGGCCAACACCCCGACCAGGGCCGCCGCACCGCCGATCACCGCCGTGCCGAGCCAGTGCGGTGCGCCCACCGCCGCACCGGCGGGACCCGGGGCGGCGGCCACCGGGGCGGACGGCGACACCGACGCGCGGGGGGTGGTCACCTCCCCCGGCTCGACCAGCCGCCCGACCGAGGCGTCCCGGGGCAGGCTGAAGCCCCAGTCGAGCAGCCGCGCCCCCTGCTCCCAGCCACGCACCGGGCGGGCCTCCGCACCGAGCAGGGTCACCACCAGCCGACGCCCACCGCGTTGCGCGGCTCCGACGTAGGTGTGCCGGGCCAGATCCGTGAAGCCGGTCTTCCCGCCCAACGCCCCCGGGTACCGGTAGATCAACTGGTTCTCGTTCTGGATCTGGAAGCCGGGCTTGCGCAGTGCGGGTTGGGCCGGGATCTGGGTCCGCTCGGTCAGCGCGTACCGGCGGAAGGTGGGGTCGGCGAAACAGACCCGGGCGATCAGCGCCAGGTCGTACGCGCTGGTGAACTGGCCCGGCCCGTCCAACCCGGACGGGGTCACCGCCCGGGTCTGCCACGCGCCGAGCCGACGGGCCTCGGCGTTCATCTCGCGGACCCCGGCGGCGGAGCTGCCCGCGCCCAGCCGGGCCAGCAGGTTGGCCGCGTCGTTGCCGGACTGCAGCAGCAGGCCGAGCCAGGCGGTCTCGACCGAGTAGCGGCCACCGTCGAGCAGGCCGACGGCGGAGCTGCCGGGCTCGATGTCCAGGTCGGCGCGGGTCACCGTGACCACCTGTTTCGGGTTCAGCTTCGGCAGCATGGTGGCGGCGAGGAGCAACTTCTGCACGCTGGCCGGGGTGCCGTACGCGTGTGGGCCGCAGCCGCCGAGGACCGCTCCGGTGTCCAGGTCGGCGACCAGCCACGACGTCGCGGTGACCGGCGGTGGCGCGGGCGTGCCCGGGGGAACGGTCAACCCTGGGGTGGCCAACGACTCTCCGCCCACCGTCTGCTGCTCGGGCACCGCCGGCGGCGGCGCGGGCCGGGGAGGCCGGGTGACCTTCGGCGTCGGCAGCTTCGGGCACGGCACGACGGTCGCGCGGGCCGAGCCGGCGCGGCCCGCGACGCCCGCGTGCGCGGGGACCGGCAGTGCCACGGTGAGGAGTACGGCCGCGACGGCGGCGGCCAGGACCCGGGCTCTCATGGTCAGGCACCCTACCGAGGCGGGGCGTCGCTCTCCCAGGGGGCGCGACCGGCCCGACGGGAGCGGGTCGCCTCACTGTCGATGATCACAGCATTACTCCACGTTACCGAAATTGCTGCCGCAGGGCACGGGCGGGATCGCTCCCATGCGCTCTGAGCTGCGGTTTTACCGACGACCACGGAGTGCGACCGGAAGCTCACCGAAATTCTTGAACGATCTCCGAGTGGTCCCCGTATCCATCGCCGCAAGGACGGACCGGGGCGCTGCCGAGTACGAGGCGGCGGACGACGGCCCACCTTCACCCCAGCCACCGTCGGACCGACCGGACGCGACACCCGTCGACGGTCCGCCGGAGATCAGAGGAGAGGTACATGGCCAGGCCAATGCGGAAGAATTCCGTTCTCAAGCTCGGCGGAGTGGGCGCCCTGGCGGTGCTGCTCCTGGGTGGCGGCCTGCAGCTCGCCTCCGCCGCCGAGAACACCGGCAGCAGCGCCGCGCAGACCGTGAACTGCCCCACCGTACGGGACAAGCTGCCGGCGGTCCCGGCGGCGGCCGCCGCCGGGGTGGAGCGGGAACTGGCCAACCTGGACGAGGAGATCGCCCGGCAGAACGAGCGGCTGGCCAAGCAGGCCGCCGACCCTCAGGGCGGCGCCAACTTCATCAACAACGCCATCCTCGGCCCGCTGAAGAGCAAGCGCGTCGCGGTGCTGGACCGCATCGAGATCAACTTCAACCGGGTCGGTGCGCAGCGGCCCAATCTGGACAGCCTGGCCACGTGCGGGTTGAACGCCCCGGGCGTCGCCAGTGTGCTGAACAGCTCCGTCAAGGCCGGCAACGCCGCCACCGGCGGGAACAACACCACTGCCGCCGCCCAGACGGTGAACTGCCCGACGCCGCAGATCCCCGCCGTCCCCGCCCAGGCCGCCGCGAACGTCCAGGCCGAACTGGCCAACCTCGACAAGCAGATCGGCGAAGCCAACGCCCGCCTCGCCCAGCAGGCCGCCAACCCCCAGGGCGGCGCCAACTTCATCAACAACGCCATCCTCGGCCCGCTGAAGGACAAGCGCCAAGCCGCCCTCGACCGCATCGAGATCGCCTTCAACCGCGTCGGCGCACAACGCCCCAACCTCGACAACTTCGCCGCCTGCGGCCTCAACGGCGCGGGTGCCGGGAACGCGGGCGCGGGCAACAACGGTGCCGGGAACAACGGCGCGGGTAACAACGGTGCCGGCAACAACGGCGCGGGCAACAACGGTGCCGGCAACGCGGGGAACGCCCGGACGGTGAACTGCCCGACGCCGCAGATCCCCGCCGTCCCCGCCCAGGCCGCCGCGAACGTCCAGGCCGAACTGGCCAACCTCGACAAGCAGATCGGCGAAGCCAACGCCCGCCTCGCCCAGCAGGCCGCCAACCCCCAGGGCGGCGCCAACTTCATCAACAACGCCATCCTCGGCCCGCTGAAGGACAAGCGCCAAGCCGCCCTCGACCGCATCGAGATCGCCTTCAACCGCGTCGGCGCACAACGCCCCAACCTCGACAACTTCGCCGCCTGCGGCCTCAACTGACCGGTCACTCACGGACGGCCCGGCGGATCATCCGCCGGGCCGTCCGGCTGTGCGCACCCACCCCGGCACACCCGACGTCCCACCCGGCTCAGCACACCCCCGCCGTGGTCAGCGCTCCCCCATCCAGCTCAGTGCGTCCCGACCGACCCGGTACGCCTCGGCCGACTCCAGCGCGCCTCGGTCGGCTCAGTGCGTCCCGGCCGGGCCGGTTTCGGCGAGGTAGTCGGCCAACGCGGCGGAGCCTCGCAGCCGACGCACGCTGCGGACGTGCAGGTCCTGCTCCCGCCGGGCGAGTTCGGCCCGCACCCGGTCCGGTCGGCCGGTGCTGCGCAACTCGTCGAGGACCGCGGTGATGATGTCGAACGGGTACCCGCCCCGACGCAGCAGCGCCACCACCTGCGCCGCCCGCCACTCGGCCACGTCGTACACCCGGTAGCCGGTGCCCCGCTGCCGGTGCGGGCGGAGCAGGCCGCGCTGCTCCCACAGGCGCAGCTGCGAGGTCCGCACCCCGACCTGGGCGGCCACCACACCGATCCGGGCGTCCCGGCGGGGCACAGCCGCCGCCGGACTGTCCAGCACCGTCTCGAAGGCGCCCAGCACCCGGGCGATCTCGGCCCGTTCGCGGTCCAGCTCGGCGTGCCCGGCGTCGAGCGCGGCGAGCGCCGCCGGCAGCTCACCCCGGTGCACGGCGGCCAACACCTCCCGGGTACGCGCCCAGCCGTGCCCCTCGGCCATCCGCCGGGCCACGGCCAGCGCCCGGACGTGGCGTTCGGTGAACATCCGGTAGCCGCTCGGGGTGCGGTCGGCCGGTGGTAGCAGTCCGTCGGCCAGATAGTTGCGCACCTGCTGGGTGGAGATCCCGGCACTGGCCGCGACGTCGACCAACCGCCACCGTCGCTCCCCCATCCGGCCCCTCCGCTCGCCCCCGTCCAGCCTAGTGGTTGCCACGTGGTTTGAGACTTTCCACCCACCTGCACCCGGTCGGCTCGGCGTGCTCCGACAGAAGTCTCAACAGGAGCATGAATGAGAAAATCGAAGGTATGGAGCAATCAGCACGGTCCACCGCCGACCACCACGACATGATCGAGGTACGGGGCGCCCGGGAGAACAACCTCACCGGCGTCTCCGTCGACATACCCAAGCGACGACTCACGGTCTTCACCGGGGTCTCCGGGTCGGGGAAGTCCTCCCTGGTGTTCGGCACCGTCGCCGCCGAGTCCCGCCGCCTGATCAACGAGACCTACAGCGCCTTCCTCCAGTCGTTCATGCCGAACCTGTCCCGCCCCGACGTCGACTCGCTGCGGAACCTGACCCCGGCGATCGTGGTCGACCAGGAACGGATGGGGGCGAACTCCCGCTCCACCGTGGGCACCGCGACCGACGCGTACGCGCTGCTGCGGATCCTGTTCAGCCGGCTCGGCGAGCCACACGTCGGCGGGGCCGGGGCGTTCAGTTTCAACCTCGCCGAGGGCATGTGCCCCACCTGTGAGGGGCTGGGCCGGGTCTCCGACCTCGACGTGTCGGCCATGGTGGACGTGGAACGCTCGCTCAACGACGGGGCGATCCTGGTGCCGAACTTCGCCGTCGACTCCTGGTACTGGCAGACCATCGTCGGGTCCGGCCTGTTCGACCCGGACGTCAAGCTCCAGGACTTCACCGCGCAGCAGTGGGCGGACTTCCTGCACAAGCCGGCCACCAAGATCAAGGTCGGGACCAACAGCTGGACGTACGAGGGGCTGGTGGTGAAGGTCCGCCGGCTCTACCTGGCCAAGGACCGGGAGTCCATGCAGCCGCACATCCGCGCCTTCGTGGACCGGGCGGTCGCCTTCGCCACCTGCGCCGCCTGCGGCGGTGCCCGGCTCAACGCGGCGGCCCTGTCGTCGAGGATCGCCGGGCACAACATCGCCGAGTGCGCGGCCCAGCAGATCAGCGACCTGGCGGAGTTCGTCGGCGGGATCGACGCCCCGTCGGTGGCGCCGCTGGTGGCCGACCTGCGCGACACCCTGGACTCGCTGGTGGAGATCGGCCTCGGCTACCTCAGCCTGGACCGGGAGTCCGGCACCCTCTCCGGCGGCGAGGCGCAGCGGGTGAAGATGGTCCGCCACCTCGGGTCCAGTCTCTCCGACGTGACGTACGTGTTCGACGAGCCGACGGTGGGGCTGCACCCGCACGACATCAACCGGATGAACGACCTGCTGTTGCGGCTACGCGACAAGGGCAACACGGTGCTGGTCGTGGAACACAAGCCGGAGACCATCGCGATCGCCGACCACGTGGTCGACCTCGGCCCGGGAGCCGGCGCGGCGGGCGGTCGGATCTGCTACACCGGGGACGTGACCGGGCTACGGCGCTCCGGCACGCTGACCGGCCGGCACCTCGACCACCGGGTCACCCTGCGGACCGTCGTCCGCACACCCACCGGTCACCTGCCGATCCGGGGCGCCGACCTGCACAACCTGCGCGACGTCGACGTGGACCTGCCGCTGGGGGTGCTGACCGTGGTCACCGGCGTAGCCGGCTCGGGCAAGAGTTCACTGATCCACGGCTCGTTGCCCCGTCGGGACGGGGTCGTGGTGGTCGACCAGTCCGCCATCCGGGGCTCCCGACGCAGCAACCCGGCGACCTGGACCGGCCTGCTCGACCCGATCCGCACCGCGTTCGCCCGCGCCAACGGGGTGAAGGCCGCGCTGTTCAGCGCCAACTCCGAGGGCGCCTGCCCGACCTGCAAGGGAATCGGACTGGTCTACACCGACCTGGCCACGATGGCTGCCGTCGCCACCGTGTGCGAGGCGTGCGAGGGGCGGCGCTACACCCCCGAGGTGCTGAGATACACGCTGCGCGGCCGCAACATCAGCGAGGTGCTCGGCATGTCGGTCACCGAGGCCCGGGAGTTCTTCCCGTCCGGCCCGGCCAGGGTGGTGCTGGACCGACTGGCCGAGGTCGGGCTGGGCTACCTGACCCTGGGGCAACCGCTGACCACCCTCTCCGGTGGGGAACGCCAGCGGCTCAAGCTCGCCGTGCACATGGCCGAGAAGGCCGCCACCTACGTGCTGGACGAGCCGACCACCGGTCTGCACCTGGCCGACGTGGACCAACTCCTGGCCCTGTTGGACCGGCTGGTCGACGCGGGCAACACGGTGGTCGTCATCGAGCACCACCAGGCGGTGATGGCGCACGCCGACTGGATCATCGACCTGGGTCCCGGTGCCGGACACGACGGCGGCCGGATCGTCTTCACCGGCACCCCCGCCGACCTGGTCGCGCACGGTGACACCCTGACCGCCAGCCACCTGCGGGAGTACGTCGCACCCCGGTGACCCCGGATCACCGCCAGCCCGTGGCCGACGCCCACGGACGCCCCTGACCGGCGGGCCGCGAGCACGGGACGCGGTGCGGTCAGCGGCCGGGAAGTCGCCGCAACCAGGCCCGCTGCCAGGGGGTCTCCACGGCTTTCGGGTGGTAGTGGTCGCGGACCCAACCCACCGCCTGTCGGGCCGGCAGTCCGTCGAGGATCGCCAGGGCGGCGAGGGCGGTGCCGGTCCGGCCGATCCCGCCCCGGCAGGCCACCTCCACCCGGGCACCGCCCTGCGCGCGCCGCAACGCCTCGCGCAGGGCGTCCAGGGCGTCCGCGCGGTCGACGGGCAGCCAGAAGTCGGGCCACCGGATGCGCCGGTACGGCCAGGCCGGGGCCGGGCCGGGCGCCAGGATCAGGGCGAAGTCGGCGGGTGACACCGCGTCGGCCACCCGCCGCCCGCGCACGGTCGCGCCGCTGGGCAGGGTGACCACGCCGGTCGAACTGGACCAGTCCACACCGCGATTCTGCCCGGTACGCACACAGCGCGCCGCCCCCGACCCGGGTGGGTCGGGGGCGGCGCGTGTCGATGTGCGGGTCGCCTCTCGGCGCGTGGCGCAACGCGGCTCCAGCCGAACGGAACTCCGCGACGGCATTTCAGGTGAGGCCCGGGGACACCGAACACACCGACACCCTCCACAACGCGGGACCCCACCTCCCCCTTCCCCACCCTCCAGTGACCCCCGTCACTCTCATGTGGCCGCCCCGCTACGACGCCGCACAGCCACGGCACCGGGCTGGCCGAGGTCGCCACCCGCCGCCGGCCACGACAGCAGTGCCGAGAACGAGGGTCTCCATGCACGAAGGAACCTTGCGTGGAGAGTTGTGGTGCCTGGGGCAGCGACAACTCTCCACGATCTTCGGCCGCTTCCGTCGGCCTCCCGGTCCGCCGGCATGACCACGTGCCGGCATGACGGCACGCCGGGCTGTCGGTGGGCGTGGTGTTGGCCGGCACCCCGGGTGTGGGGTGCCGGCCAACGGTGTCGTGGCGTGGTTGCGGGTGGGTCAGCTGTTCCAGTGGTGGGCGACGAGGTCGGCGGCCTGGGTTTCCCACTGGGCGTAGTGGTCGGGGTACGCCGACACCTGGACCGTCTGGGCGGCCTTGGTCAGGGGCATGTCCTGCCAGCCGTCGACCTGCTTGAGGCCCTTGAGGAACGCCAGGGTGGCGTACTCGGGGTCGGTGATCTGCTCCACCGTGCCCCAACCGGACGACGGGCGCTGCTGGAACAGACCCTGCGAGTCGTGGTCGTTGCGGTCGCCGAGGTGACCGAGGTTCTCCAGCTTCGACTCCTGTAGGGCGGTGGCGATGGAGACCACGGCGGCGCGTTCGTCCATGCCGGCCTTCTTCGTGGCGGCGATGATGGCCTTGGCGTTGCCGGTCTGCTCGTCGTTCAGGTCGATGCGGGACTGGTCGCCCTGGACGCCGTGGGGGATCAGCTTGGTCTTGTCCACGGCGGGCTTGTCGGCCTGCACGGTGGTGGCGGCGGCGGCGGGGTGGGTGTCGGTGGCGGCGTGGGCGTGGGTGGCGGGGCCGGCGAGGATGCCGCCGGTGAAGGCGAGGCCGGCGATGCCGAGGGCGGTCTTACGCAGGATGGTGGTGTTCATGGGGGTAGCTCCTTCGGGGTTGACGCCCGGGGACCGACCGGGGGGGCCGGTGTGCCTGCCGGGGGGGGCAGGCGTAGCGGGCGTGGGCACCACGTCGGGGCGCTCAGGTGGGGGGAGTTCGGGGGTCCCGGCCGGGGAGGTGGGCCGCTCGTGCCGGGGTCAGGTGTAACGACCGGGGTGCCGGGGCCATTCCCGCACGGATGCGGAGGCGGGCCGGTCGGGGTGTTGCTGCGGTCGTCCGTGGGGGGTGTAACGACCGTCGGTGCCCGCTCATTCCGCCGGGGGGCGTCGGCCGGGCCGCCGGGGGGTGCTGCTGCGGTCGTACGCAGGGTGTAACGCCTGCGGGCCGGCCCGGATTCCGGCCCGGGGGTGCCGGCGGTCACCGTGGAGGAGAGCCGATGCAGACAAGGCGGACAATCGGCGCGTGCCCGCGACACCACACCACCCATCGGGGCCCGGAGGCGTCACGGGGTGATCCGCGACTCGACCTTCGCGGCGCAGGCGGTCACCACCGAACGGGCGTCCAGGCCCAGGCTCTCGATGGCGACCAGGGCGGTGAAGACCACGTCGGCGAGTTCGGCGGCCACCTCCGCGTGAGTGTGCGTGACTCCCTTGCGCGGGTTCTGGCCCAACGCCCCGATCCACGCCCCGGCCGCCTCACCTGCCTCCTCGGTGAGTTTGAGGATCCGGCAGGTCAGCTCCGTCTGGTCGGTGCCGTTCGCGGCGTCCAGCCAGGCGCGTGCGGACCGGGCCGCGTTCCAGATCGACTCGTCCATCCCGCCAGTGAACCGGACGGGGATGACGATCCGCGTCCGGGGGCGGTCGACACGCCCGACGTCGGTGGGCGGCGGCGGGCCACCCCGGCCGCCCGACGGCACACGCCCCGACGTCGGTGGGTGGCGGCGGGGCCACACCTGCCGCCCGACGGCAGGTGCCCGTCGGACCATGGGTCCGACGGGCACCTGTGCGTACCGGTGCGATCCGGGTCAGCGGGTCATACCGAACCGCTGGCGACGCCGCCAGCCGAACGCGGTGAGCATCAGCACCACACCGGCGCCGACCAGCCCGCCGCCGACCTTCAGGGGCGTGCTCAGGTTGTCACCGGTGACCGGCAGGTGCGGGTGCGGCTTCTTCTTCGGCAGCACGGTGATCGTCGTGCTGGCCGTACGGCCCGACGTACGCCCGGTCGCGGTGAAGGTGAGCCGACCCACGTCGCTCGGCCGGTAGCTCACGGTGAAGTTGCCATTCGCGTCGGTCTGCGCCGTGAAGTGCCGCGGCGCGGGCTGCGGCTGCGAATAGTCGACCTTCACCATCGCGACGGTGGTGCCGTCGCTGCGCCGGGCCGGCGCCTGCCCCGGAACGGCCGCAGCGAGGGGCGCCACGGTGACGTCGATGTCGACGATCTCGTTCGGCCCGAAGCCGGTGCCGGTGAGCACCACGGTCTCGCCGAGGAAGATGGTCGTCGGGTTGGCCGTCAGCGAGGGCGTGGTGGGCGGATAGTCCGGTGGCGGCTGCGGGGTGCTGGTGGTGGCGGGTGGCTGCGGCTGAGCAGCCCCCGCGGCGGTCGGCACGGCCACGATGGCCAGACCGACCGTCAGCGCCATGAGAATGCGGGATAGCCGCATGATGGTCTCCTCCTACTGTTTGCAGCTAGGTGCGGGAACTACTTGGGTGGTCCATGGGGTGGCGGTCGGTGTGTGCCAGAGTTCGGGGGTGCCGGTGGTGTTCCTGCCGGTGAGCAGGTCCACGTCGAGGGTCCGGGTGGTGCCGGGGGCGACGTCGACGGTGGCGATGACCACCTGCCGGCGACGCTCGATCCCACTGCCCAGCGGGGTCGGTTTTCCGTCGACCCGGGCGCTGAGCACCGTGCCGCCCGCCGGGCTGTAGATGGAGATCAGGGTCCGGGCCGTGTACGGGTCGCCGGCCATGCCGAGGCCGAGCACCGACTTGGCGAGACCCGAGTCGGGGGCCGACGAGTGCAGGGTGAAGCGCAGCTTGAGCTGCCGCCGCCCCTCGTCGGCGCAGTCACCGGCGGTGAGGGTCGCCGTCGGCCGCAGGTAGTAGCCGAGCTTCGCGCCACTGCCGTCGTTGAGGAAGACCCCGACGGTCGGGGCGGCCTCCTGTTCGGGGAGGGCACCGGCGAGCCGGGTGTCGGCGAACGTCCGCTGTTCCGTGGATCGGGCACTCCAGAACAGTATCCGTCTTTCCGTGATGGAGCGGTCTAAAGCCGACAAAAGCACTCTTGGGTTGACCTTCTTCGTGAGGAAGGCGTCGAACACGGCGGACGCCGACGCGGCGAAGAAGGCATCCTGGCCGTTGTCGTCCCGCCCCTGGTAGGCGTCGCTGAGCAGGGTGCGCACCACCTGACTGCTGACCAGGGTCGCGTCGCCCGGCACCTGCACCGGCCCGGTGGCCTGGAGCAGGTAGGACAGCATCACCGGGTCGACGGTCAGGACCCCGTCGACGGTCACCCCGCTGTGCCGCCGGTACATCTCCCGGTAGAGCTTCGCCGCGGCAGGGAAGTTCGGGCTCAGGTTGACGTCCGCCGGATAGATGCCCGGCAGGTCGGTGTAGAGCCGGCGTACCTCGTCGTCCACCCGCAGCGCGGGGGTGAACCGGCCGAACTGGGCGCTGGTGCCCTGCTCGCGCATCCGGATCCGCCCGTCGTCGGCGTGGATCACCGCGTACGCGCCGAACATCCCGCCGGTGGCGCGCAGTTCGGCGAGATTCTGCGACAGCAGCAGGTAACTGCGGGGCCCGTCCGCGCCGAGCAGGGCGGGCAGCACCCGGGCGCCCCGATCGGCCGCACCGGTCAGTCCGGCCAGCCGGTCGATCTCCGTACGCAGCTCCGCCAACGCGGTGCCGAGCTGACTGACCAGATCCTCGGCGCGCACCGCGTCGAGGCCGGCCCGGGACCTGCGGACGGCGGCGTCCGCCGCGCTCAGGTCCGCCGAGGCGGCCCGCAGCCGGGCCAGGTCCAGCCGCCCCCCGGACGGCACCAACGTGGTCAGGTCGGTACGCAGCAACGCCGGGAAAGCCTGCCGGGCCAGGTCGTCGATGGCCACCGCGATGGTCCGTACGGCCGCCACGTCGTCGCCGGCGTAGGGGACGTGCCGGGCGAGCCACCACCCGGGGTCACCGGTGGCGGTCCGGGCCGCACCGGCCTGCTCCTGCAACGCCGCCAGCGTGCGCTGGGCGCGGTCGAGGTCGCCGCCGAGCACCTGGGTGCTCAGCTCGCGGGCGAGCCCGGCCGCGTTGACCAGGTGGGCGCGTGCCTGCCAGCCACGGAAGCCCACCCACCCGGCCGCGCCGAACAGCACCGACCCGACGACCAGGGCGACCAACAGGGCCCGCCGGACCCGCCGCCGGGTCCGCCGTCGCAGTCTTCGTCGGCCGCTGCGCGACCCACCGTTCTCCGCCACGCCGTGCTCCACTCTCGCCTGGGGCGATATGACCATCAGTGGGTTTTCTAGCATGATTGGCGATGTTCTGATGCTTGTACGGGCTTTTTACTAGTTGGTGGACCGGGCCCGGCCGATCGTCAGCGGCGGACCGCGATCTCCCGAAGCAACGCCTCGATCCGGTCCACCCCGGCCCGCAACGACATCTCCCGCAGATAGGTCTCCCGCCCCCGCCGGCCCATCTCGACCCGGGCCGGCGCGGGGATGGTGGTGGCCAGCCAGAACCGGTCGGCCAACGCGGCCCAGTCCTCGGGTGGGCAGGAGAGCCCGGCGCGGGCCCGCTCCACCAGGGCCGCGGTGTCCCCACCGGCCGAGGCCACCATCGGGGCGGCGCAGGCCAGCGCGGACTGCACCTTGCTCGGCACCGTCCCGCTCAGCTCGGGAAGGTCGCGCAGGGTCACCAGCTGGTAGTCGGCGGCGGCGTACAGCTCGGGCATGTCCAGCGGAGACCGCCGCTCGAGGAAGCGCACGTTGTCGGCGCCCAACTCGGTGGCGAGCCCCCGGACCCGCCGTTCCTGCGCCCCGGAGCCCACCAGCACCAGGTCCATCCGGTCGTCGAGCGCCGCCGCCGCCCGTACCGCGGTCTCCAGGCCCTGGCGTACGCCGATCGTGCCGGCGTGCATGACCACGCAGCGGGCGTCCCGGCGAACCAGCGCCTGGGCGTCGCGGCCCGGTCGCACCGGCTGGAAGATCCGTTCGTCGGTCCAGTTGAGCACCGTGCGCACCCGCGCCTCGGCCACCCCGTCGGCGACCACCAGCTCCCGCATGGACGGGGCGGTGACCGCCACCGCGTCGGCCTCCCGCAGCACCCGGCGCATGGTGGTGGCGATCCGGCCGGGCCGGGCCTGCGCGGCCTGCCCCGGGGCGACCTCCCCGGTCCACAGGTCCTGCACGTGCAGGACGGTGGGCACCCGGCCGAGCAGCCGCAGCAACCCGGCGGTGGCGAAGGTGGTCGCGGGAAACTGGAAGACGTACAGCACGTCGACGTCGGCCAGGTACCGCCGGCCCGCCAACGCGGCGCTGCCGGCGAAGGAGAGATAGCCGGCCATCCGGGCGACGGGCGAGGCGTCCCCGCCGGCATAGCGGGGCACCCGACGCACGGTCAACCGCTCGCTGCGGGTCACGTGCCGAAAGCGTTGCCGCCAGCCCGGATAGACCTGGCCGCCGGGATAGTCCGGAAAGCCGGTCAGCACCCGCACCTCGTGTCCGCGCCGGGCCAGCTCCTCGGCGAGGCTGCCGGGGATGAAGGCCGGTTCCGGCGGGAAGTGGTACGACAGGATCCCGACCTTCATCGTCGCGCTCCCCCGCCCGTACCGCCGCCGGCCGACCGGCGCACGCGGTCGGCCGGCGCCGGGGGGCGGCGGCGAACCGCCGCCCCCGACCCGGGGCATCCCCGCGCTGCCGGACCCGGAGCAGCACTCATCGCGGCAGCCGGGTGAGTTCCTGCGTCCGGTCGCCGACGGGGGGCAGCCCCTGATCGCCGCGCTGGGCGGCGGTGGCCCGATCGGCCGGGACCGACGCCCCGGTCGCGGTGGCGATCCGGTACGCCTCGTACTGGTAGGCGTCCGCCCGGGCCACCTTGGCCATGTTGAGCACGCAGCCGAGCAGCCGCACCGACACGGAGTGCAGGGAGCGGGCCGCCGCGGCGGCCTGGGCACGCGAGGTACGCCCCTGCTGGGTGACCAGCAACGCGCCGTCGGCCTGCACGGCCACCACCACGCCGTCGGTGACGGCCAGCAGCGGTGCGGTGTCGATCACCACGATGTCCGCCGACTCGCGCAGGGCGAGCAGCAGGTCCGCCATCGCCTTCGAGCCCAGCAGTTCGCTGGGGTTCGGGGGGGTCGAGCCGCTGGGCAGCACCAGCAGCGACTTGTCGCCCCAACGCTGCACCACGTCGCCCACCTGGACGTCGCCGACGAGCACGTCGGTGAGGCCCACGCCGCCGTCGACCCCGAGATAGTCGGCGACCTTCGGGCGACGCAGGTCGGCGTCGACCAGCAGCACCCGCCAACCCGCCTCGGCCAACGCGATCGCCAGGTTGCAGGACAGGGTGGTCTTGCCCTCCCCCTGCAACGCGCTGGTCACCGCGATCACCCGGGCGGGCTCGTGCACGTCCACGAAGCGCAGGTTGGTCCGCAGTTTCCGGACCGCCTCCGCGCGGGCCGAGGTCGCCGCGTCCCCGACGATCAGCGGTGCCGCCTTGGCGCCCTGGTCGAAGGGGATGTCGCCGAGCAGGGGGCTACCGGTGGCCCGCTGCAACCCGGCGGCGTCGCGCAGCCGCACGTCGACCATGCCGCGCAGCACCGCGAGCGCCACGCCGAGCAGGAGCCCGACCAGGACACCGAGGGCGAGATTGCGGTTGGGCTGCGGGGAGACCGGGCTGGCGCTGACCCGGGGGCCACCCACCACCTCGATCCGGGTGGGACCGGCCTTGCCGTCCGAGGTGGTCTCGATCTTCTTGACCAGCTCGACGAACTTCGCCGACAGGGCCTCGGTGACCTTCATGGCCCGGGCCTGGTCGGTGTCGGTGACGGTGGCACGCAGCAGCACGGTGCCCGGCTCGGTCGAGGTGGCGACCCGCCGCTGGACGTCGTCGGCGGTCAGGCCGAGGGCGGTCTCAGCGACCATGGCCTGCGCCAGGCGGTCACTGCGCAGCAGGTCGGCGTAGGACTTCACGCGTTGCTGGAGGAACAGCTCGCCCTGGTAGGCGTTGCTGACGCCCTGGTTGGGGGCGGTGACGAAGAAGGTCACCGAGGCCACGTACCGGGGCGCCGTACGGACGGTGACCAGCGCCGCCGAGCCGACCGTGAGCATCAGGGTGACCAGGACGATCCACCAGTGTCGGCGGACCAGGCGCAGGCAGGTGCGGACGTCCATCACGCCCTCCGTTCCGGCGGAACGGTCAGCTGGTGAAAAAGCACGAAGTCTCCCTAGGTTCCCATAACAGCGTGAGAGTATCTAAACCCTGCATGTAGTCCGTTAGACGGCAAAAGCAACGTATACGATGCAAACCTCTTAGCAGTGCCGAATCCTCGCAATAGCGAAACAAAACGCAGAGGACGCCAATGAACCACGTAGACCCCCTGCCCGACGACGCCCCCATCCAGCGGCGCGATTGGGTGACCCGACGCGCGAAGGCCCTGTCATTGCTAACGCTCGACACCGCTTCCTGGTGCGCGGGCTTTCTGATCGCCTCCTGGGCGCGCTACGAGTTCGGCATCACGCCCCGGCAGTGCGCGCTCGCCCTCGGGGCCGCCGGCGTGTGCGCGGTCATCCACGCCGCCCTCGAACAGGTACGGTTCACCGCCCGGGGCCGGCACCCGGTCGGCAGCGTCGGCGAGGCCCGTGACCTGGGTGGCACCGTGGTGCTGGCCGCCGCCGTGGCCCTGGCCGCGCTGCTGCCGATGACGGACCGACCGGTCCCCGCCAGCGTGCCGGTCCTCGGTGCCGCCGTGGCGCTGCTGATGATGGGGGCCGGCCGGGTCACCTACCGGTGGCGACGCGACCGGGACGCCCGACCGGCCCGCTCCGCCGACCGGACCCTCATCTACGGTGTCGACGCCGCCAGCGAACGCCTGGTCCGGGTGCTGCTCGGCGACCCGGCCAGCGGATACCTGCCGGTGGGACTGCTCGACGACGACCCCGACAAACAGGGGCTGCGGGTGGCCGGGCTGCGGGTGCTCGGTGGTCGGGACCGGCTCACCCAGGCGGTCCGGGACACCCGGGCCAGCACCGTGATCTTCTCGATCAACGGCTCGGACGCGGCGTTGATGCGCGACGTGCGCAGCCGCACCCTGCAGGCCGGTGCCGCGTTCAAGGTGCTCCCGCCGGTACGGGAACTGCTCGACCGCCCGGTCACCGCCGACGCCGTACGCGACCTGCAACTCACCGACCTGCTCGGCCGGGCCCAACGGGTCGCCGAACTGACCGTGGAACGCAACGGTCTCGCCGGACGCCGGGTCCTGGTCACCGGGGCCGGAGGGTCGATCGGCTCGGAGCTGTGCCGGCAGATCGCCCGCTGCGACCCCGGTGAGCTGATGATGCTGGACCGGGACGAGTCCGCGTTGCACGCCCTGCAGATGTCCCTGCACGGCCGGGCGCTGCTGGACGGGCCGGAGCTGATCCTCGCCGACATCCGCGACGGTGACGGCATCGCCCGGATCATCGCCGACCGGCGGCCCGACATCGTCTTCCACGCCGCCGCACTCAAGCACCTCACGCTGCTGCAACGGCACCCCGGCGAGGCGGTCAAGACCAACGTCCAGGGCACCCTCAACGTGCTGGAGGCATGCCGGGACGTCGCCGAGTTCGTGAACATCTCCACCGACAAGGCGGCCAACCCGATCAGCGTGCTGGGCTACTCCAAGCGGATCACCGAGCGGCTGATGGCGCACTACGCCGACCGGTACGGCGCGAAGTTCCTCAGCGTCCGCTTCGGCAACGTACTCAGCAGCCGGGGCTCGGTGCTCACCGCCTTCCAGGCCCAGGTCCGGGCCGGGCTCCCGATCACCGTGACCCACCCGGACGTGACCCGGTACTTCATGACCATGCAGGAGGCGGTGCACCTGGTGCTCCAGGCCGCCGTCCTGGGCCGGGGCGGCGAGGCGCTGGTGCTGGACATGGGCGAGCCGGTACGCATCGCCGAGGTGGCCCAACGGCTGGCCGCCGAGGCGTCCCCGCCGCCCGAGATCGTCTACACCGGTCTGCGCCCCGGGGAGAAACTGCACGAGGACCTGTTCGGCGTCGACGAGATCGACAGCCGACCGCTGCACCCGCTCATCTCCCACGTCCGGGTGCCCGCGCTGGCCCCCGAGGAACTGGCCGGGCTCGACCCGTACGGCGACCCCGACGAGATGGTCAAACGGCTGGCGGCGTGCTGCGACGACAACCTCGCCCGGCTCGGCGACACCACCCGGCTCTCCGCGCTGCCGTCCCCCCGCTGAGCCCACCGTCCGCCCGGTGCCGTCCCCAGCCGGGGACCACCGGGCGGACGGTCGTGACGGTCAACGACCGCGGTGCGCCGTACGGTCCCGCCCGTCCGGTTCGGTCTCCTCCAACGCTTCGGCGACCGCCTCGGTCAGGTCGTCGCCCGGCACCGCGACCGCCTCCGCCCGGTCCTGCTCGTCGGGGCGACCGCCCGGCTGGGGCTGGGGGGCGGTGGCCCCGCCCGCGAAGCCGTACTCGTTGGGCTCGTCGTGCCGGCTCATAGGGGAATCCTTCCCGTCACCTTCGGTTCGTGCCGTGCCACCCCCGGTGGGGGTGGCACGGCTTACCCGTCCCGACGGGTCGGTAGTCCGCCAGCGGGTGGAAGTCAGCCAGCGGGCGGTGGCCCGCCCGGGGGACCCGGGCCGCCAGAGGGCTGGTGGTCGGCGGGGGCCGGCGTGCCCAGGCCGGCCCAGAGCACCCGGCGCAGCACGATGACCGCCACCGTCGTCGCCAACGCCGGCCAGCTCCGCCCACCCGGCAGCCGGAGCAGACCCGCAGCTACCAGCAGTTCGAGCAGCACCCCCAGGGCGGTCCGCCAGGACCGCACCGTCAGCAGCACCACACCACCGACACCCAGGGCGAGGGCGCTCACCACGGCGGCGAGCGGGGCGGCGAGACCGCTCATCCGGGCGACCCGCCACCTGCGGCCCCGGTCGGCGTCGGCTGCGGGTCGGGGTGCGGTCGACCACCCGCGTCGGCGCCCACCTGCCGCTGCTCCTGGGCGATCTCCCGGCGCAGCACGACGTTCAACGCGGTCCGGATGGTGGCGATCGCGGCCAGCTGACCGAGCTGGGCGAAGGTCGGCGACACCGCGGTACGCAGGATGTCCGCCGCCAACTGGAACTCCAGGCCGAGGGTGAGGAACCGGCCGAGGGAGAGCCGGATCGGGGTGAACACGGCGGCGCTGCGGTGTCGCAGCCCCTCGACCACGAACCGCAGCGCCGCCCAGAGCGCGCCGACGACGATGACCGTCGCACCGAAGGTCTCCACCACGCCCACCACGACCGTGTCGCCGTGGCGCAGCAACTCGTCCACCCTCACCGGGTGGCGTTACCCGCCCCCGGACCGGCTAGTCGGAGGACCCGGCCAGCCGCACGGTCAGGACAGCTCCCGCACCGCCTCCAGGATCAACCACAGGCCGCAGATGGCGAAGAGCACCGCCGCGCCGTACCGGATGGTCTTCTCCGGCAGGTGCCGACCGAGCAACCGGCCGACCAGGATGGCCAGGGCGTCGGCGGCCACCATGCCGAGGGTCGAGCCGAGCCAGGTGCCGAACCAGCCGTACTTGGTGGCCAGGGTGATGGTGGCCAGCATCGTCTTGTCGCCCAACTCGGCCAGGAAGAAGGCGACACCGACGGCGAAGACGGCGGACTTGCCGGTCTTCTCCGCCTTGCGTTTCTCCTCCTCGGTGAGCTTGTCCCCGCGCAGCGTCCAGACCCCGAAGCCGAGGAACGCCAGGCCGGCGACCAGCGAGATCCACCCGGTGGGCAGCGCGGCGTTCAGGCCGACCCCGATGGCCACCGAGGCCAGGTGCACGATCGCGGTGGCGACGGTGATGCCGATCAGCACCGGGACCGTCTTGAAGCGGGTGGCGAACGTGAGCGCCATGAGCTGGGACTTGTCCCCCAGCTCGGCGACGAAGATGACGCCGAAGCTGACCACCAGCGCGACGAGGAAACCGTCCATGAGAACCTTCCCGATCAGGCCGGGAGGAGGTGTGGGGCGCCCTCGACCCGGCTGTGACAGCCTGAGTCGAAGGTCTCGCCCGCCCCACCGTGAGGTGGGGCCGCGTGGCCGGGTGCGGAACGCACCAGTGTGTCGACCACGACATTGGGGGCTACTCCCCTTCGCGTCCACCAGCCTAGCCGAGCGGCCCGGCCGACGGGACGTCGGGTGCACATCGTCACCCGGACGCCCCGCCGGCCGACGGGCCGGGGCGGGTCAGGCCGGCGGGGCCGACGTCACCCCGAACGGCCGGGGCGGGTCAGGCCGGCGGGGCCGACGTCACCCCGAACGGCCGGGGCGGGTCAGGCCACCTGGGCCGGCTCACCCCGAACGGCCGGGGCGGGTCACGCCGCCTGGGCCAACGTCACCCCGAACAGGCTGTCCGGGTCGGTCCAGAACCGGGTGGGCAGGAAACCGGCCGCCGTCAGCTCGGCGGCGACCCCCGCCGGCCGGAACTTCGCCGACACCTCGGTGCGCATCTCCTCGTCGGCGGCGAAGTCGACCGTCAGATCGAGCGCCCCGATCCGTACCCGCATCGGGTGCCGGGCCCGCAGCCGCATCTCGATCCACTCCTGCGTGGGGTCCCAGTGGGCGACGTGGGCGAACGCGTCCGGATCGAAGTCGGCGGCCAACTCCCGGTTGATCACCCGGAGCACGTTGCGGTTGAACTCGGCGGTGACCCCGGCCGCGTCGTCGTAGGCGGGCACGATCACCGCCGGGTCCTTCACCAGGTCGGTGCCGATCAGCAGGTGGTCGCCCGGCTCCAGGGCCGCCCGCATGGCGGCCAGGAAGCCGACCCGCTCGGCCGGCAGCAGGTTGCCGATGGTGCCGCCCAGGAAGGCCACCAGCCGTCGGCCACCGGTCGGCAACCGGTCCAGCTGCCGGGTGAAGTCACCGACGATGCCGCGGACCCGCAACGCCGGATAGTCGGTGGCGATCTGCGCGGTGGACTGCCGCAGCGCGCTCACCGACACGTCCAGCGGCACGAAGGTGCCCAGCCCGCCGTGCCGGGTGAACGCGTCCAGCAGCAGCCGCGTCTTCTCCGACGAACCGGAGCCCAGCTCGATCAACGTCTTCGCCCCGGTCGACGCCGCGATGTCGGCCGCCCGCTCGGCGAGCACCGCCCGTTCCGCCCGGGTCGGGTAGTACTCCGGCAGCCGGGTGATCTCCTCGAACAACTCGCTGCCCCGGGCGTCGTAGAACCACTTCGGTGGCAGCCACTTCGGGTCGGCCGCGAGCCCGGTCCGCACATCGGACCGCAGCGCCCGGTCGAGGTCCCGCTCCTCCAGGTAGATCTCCAGCGGTTCCGCGCTCATGTCGTCCTCTCCTGCACCGAAAACGTCCTGTTCCGTCGGGTCACTCCAGCTCGCCGACGTGCACCCCGTCCGGTCCCGCCCGGACCCACCGCCGGTCGGGCACCTCCCGCCAGCCGGGCGCGTCGTCCACCGGCTCGGAGGCCAGCAGCGCCGTGCCGTCGTCGGCGCGCACCGACAACGCGTGCCCCCACACGCTCGCCACCACCGACACGCCGTCGGTGAGCAGCAGGTTCAGCCGTGATCCCGGGGCTGCGGCGGCCACCTCCCGGACGGTCGCGGTGACCCCCTCGGCCAGCGACGCGCCGGCCCGCAACCGGTGCCGGACCAGCGCCCACAGCAGCGCCGAGTCGGTCGGCGCGTCGAGGGTGAGCAGATCCCGCACCGGCAGTCCCCCGGCCAGTTCGACGACCGAGTCCGGCCAGCCGCGCACCACCCCGTTGTGGCTGAACAGCCAGCGCCCCTCGGCGAAGGGCGCGGCAGCGCTCTCCTGCACCGGCATGCCGACCGTGGCGGAGCGCACCGCCGCCAGCACCGCGCCGGAGGTGGTCACCCCGGCCAGCTCGGGCAGGGTCGGGTCGGACCAGATCGGGCCGGCCCGGCGGTACCGCACCGGATCCCCGCCGCGACCGTCGTCCCCGCCCGGCCGGCCGGTGCCGGGATACCAGCCGACACCGAAGCCGTCGACGTTGACCGTGCCGCCGCCACGCATGTCCCGGGGGGCCCAGGACTGCCGCACCAGCGAGTGCGGCGGGTCGTACAGCAGCGACCGCAGGGTCACCGGGGGGCCGAGGTACGCCAGGTGCCGGCACATCAGGCGACACCGCCGGTCACCCGTGGGCCTCCTCGGGCCGGGCGTCACGGGCGCAGCGGAAGCCGCTGAAGATCTGCCGCCGGATCGGGTGGTCCCAGTTGCGGAAGGTGCCCCGGCAGGCCGCCCGGTCGGTGCCGAACGAGCCGCCACGCAGCACCCGGTAGTCGCCGCCGAAGAACACCTCCGAATACTCCCGGTAGGGGAAGACGGCGAAGCCGGGGTGACCGTGGAAGGGGCTGGCCGTCCACTCCCAGACGTCGCCGATCAGCTGGTGCACACCGAGCGGCGAGGCGCCCGCCGGGTAGGCCCCGACCGGTGCCGGCCACAGGTGCCGTTGCCCCAGGTTGGCGTGCTCGGCGGTCGGCTCGTCGTCGCCCCACGGCCAGCGCCGGGACCGGCCGGTCGACGGGTCCCACCGGGCCGCCTTCTCCCACTCCGCCTCGGTGGGCAGCCGCTTGCCGGCCCAGCGGGCGTACGCCTGCGCCTCGTGCCAGCAGACGTGCACCACCGGCTCGTCGTCACGGACCGGCGCCCACCTGCCGAACCGCTGGTAGGCCCAGCCGTCGCCGTCGCGTCGCCAGTGCATCGGCGCGGTCAGGCCGGCCTCGGTGCGGTGCCGCCAGCCGGCCGCGCTCCACCAGCGCGGGTCGTCGTACCCGCCGTCGGCGAGAAACTCCCGGTACGCCCCGTTGGTCACCGGCGTGGCGTCGATGACGTACGCGGGCAGCTCGACGGTGTGGGCGGGGCGTTCGTTGTCCAGCGCCCACGGATCGGTGGAGGTGCCCATGGTGAACGGTCCCGCCGGCACCAGCACCTCGGCGGCGACCCGTGCCCGTGGCTCGGGGGGCGGGGGCGCGTCGAGCACCGGTGGGCCGGAACGCAGCTGGTGGGTGGCGAGCATGGTCTCGTCGTGCTGCTGCTCGTGCTGCACGATCATGCCGAAGACGAACCCGTCGGCGACCAGCGCCCGGTCGGTGAACCGGATCCCGTCGAGCAGGTCGTGGACCTTGTCGCGGACGGTCGCCACGTAGGCCCGCGCCTCGGCCGGTGGCAGCAGCGGCAACGCGGGCCGGTCCTTGCGGGGCTGCTTGAAGGCGTCGTACAGGTCGTCGATGTCCTGCCGCACCGGCTCCCGCCCGCCGACGTCGCGCACGAGCCAGAGTTCCTCCTGGTTGCCCACGTGGGCGAGGTCCCAGACCAGGGGTGACATCAGCGTCGAGTGCTGACGGACCAGGTCGTCGTCGTCGACGGCGGCGGTGAGCGCGTCGGTGCGGGCCCGGGTCCGGGCGAGTTCGGCGGCGATCCGGCTGCGCAGCGACTCGGTCCCCGTGCCCGGTTCTTCGGTGGTGGTCACCGGTCCCCCTTCTGTGCGGCGACGATCCGTCGACGGATTCCGCGGTCGATCTCGTGCTGGGTCTCGGTCGGCAGGTCCAGCGCCGGCAGCGTCTGCCGGGCCAGGTCGAGCAGGGCCGCGGCGGCCGTGGCCAGGGCCGGGTCGGCAAGTCCGTGCCGTGCGGCGGGGTGCCAGCGGTCGGCCACCGGTGCGGCGATCGTCCGGGCCGCCCGGACCGTGTGGTCGTCGTGCAGCAGCGCGGTCAGCACGGCCAGCGGGAGGGTCCAGTCCCGGCCGGGCTGGGCGTCGAGGTAGCGGACCTCGAGGTAGCCACGCGGGCGGACCGGCGGGAAGAGCGTGCTGACGTGGTAGTCCAGGTCGTCGGTGGTCGGTGGGCGCGGCAGCGCCCCGGCGATCCAGTCGGCGAAGGTGATCCCCGGTGGTGGTGTCCAGTCCGGGCCGTCGTGGCGCAGGCAGAGCAGCGGCGCGGCCAGCACGTAGTCGATCCAGGCGGCCACCGGGTCCTGGTCGGGCTGCTGGGCCGACCAGACGGGACCGGTGCGGGCCGGGTCGATGTCCAGCCAGGCGGCCATCCGGGCGGACGCCCAGCCGGTGGGTCGGCCGGCGTGCCGGTCGGCGGTGGCGAAGGCCGCCACCAGTGCCGGCCCCACCGCGTGTACCGCCGCCCAGCGGTCGGCCAGTCCGGCGGGTTCACCGATGTCGAGGCAGACCTGGAGGCCGGCGGTGCTGTACATCATGGTCTGCCCGGCCGGACCACGGCGGTCGAAGACGCAGCGCATGGCGCGGTAGCGCGGGGTGTCGACCACCGGGCTCGGGGCCCGCCACGGATCGATGCCGGTCCGCCCGAGCACCAGCCCGGCACGGGCGAGCAGCGCGTCGAGTTCGTCGATGTCTGCCTGGGTGGCCGAGACCAGCGCGGCGACCGAGGATCGCGGCGCGGTGGACACCTCCACCTGCCCACCCGGCTCGACGGTCACGGTGCTGCCGTGCCGCAGGGGGTGGGCGGGGCTGGTGTCGTCCAGGGTGGGTGGGCTGTGTGGCCCGAGTGCCGCTCGTAGCCTCGCCCGGTTCAACGGTCGGGCGGGGTCGGCGGCGTCGTGGACGGTCCATTCCAGTTCGACGCCGGTGAGGGTGGGTGGCCCGGTCTTGAAGCAGATCCGGGCGAGGTGGCCGGCGGCACCGGCGATCTCGCCGAGCACGCTCGTGTGGTCCAGTTCCGGCGATGTCACCACGAGACGGCCCCTCTCCGACGCTGGGATCCGGCCGCGCCGACCGGTCGGGAACGGCCGTGGCGGCCGACCCTGTCGTGCCTCCATCCTCTTTCTCCCGGACCGATCTCGCAGACCGGACGGGAAGAAATTTTTGTGAAGCCTTTTCGACTAATTTTTACGGCCGGGGCCTCCGCCGGGACCGGCGGAGGGTGCCCCCGGTGGGCGTCCCGGGACGAGTTGGCGGCAGTACGCCTCCACCCGGTCCGCCCCGCCTGCGGCGGCCACCACCTCGGCGAAGCCGGGCTTGGTCAACGCCTTCTCCCGCTGCTCGGGCGACTTGGCCAGGTAGGCCCGGCACTGCCCGGTCACCTTGGCGGTCCCGGCCGGACCTCCGGGGCCGGGGACCGTCCCGGGGGCGGAGGGGGCACCGCCCGGGCCCGAGGGGGGACGTCGCGTCGGGTCCTGCCGGACCGGGCCGGACCGCTGCGGGGTGGGCCGTGCCGACCCGGCGGCGGTGGGGGTGGCGGTGGTGGACGACGGAGCCGGGCCGGGCACCCGCTCGGCGGGCCCGTCCCGGGTGACGGCGGCGAAGGCCACCCCGGCGGTGGCGGTGGCGGCCAGCGCGGCGATCCACGTCACCACGCCGGTGGTCAACCGGCGGCCCCGGCGGGCGACCACGGCGGGGGCGGGAACCCCGGCGGCCCGCGCGGCCCGGAAGGCCACGACCGCCGCCTGCTCGCCGGCGAGTTCACCGGGCCGGGCCGGGGCGGCGGCAGCGGCCAGCAACCGGGCGAGCGGCTCGGCGGTGGCCGGCGGGGCGTCGACACCGGCCTGGTCGAGCAGCCGCTCGGCCTCGGCCCGGTCCACCGTCCGGCCGGCTCGGGCCGACCGGCCGACGTTCATCCAGTCTCCCCTCATGTCAGCCGTCCGCCGGCTCGGCCCGGGACACCTGGGGCGTCGGGCGGGGGCGGGGCGGGGCGACCCGCTCGCCGTCGGACGGCTCGGGTTCATCGCCACGGTCCAGCAACGCGGCCAGCCGGCGCAACCCCCGGTGGGCGGCCGTACGGACCGCACCCGGTCGCCGGCCGAGCACCCGCCCGGCGGTCTCGGCGTCGAGCCCGATCACCGCCCGCAGCAGCACCGCCTCCGCCTCCCGGGGTGGCAGGGTGGCGATCAGCGCCAGCGCGGACTCCGTCCCGATCGTCTCGCCGGCCCGCTCGGCGGTGTCGGCGTCCCCGGCGAGGTCGTTGAGTTCCTGCACCGGCACCGGCAGGGACGGGCGGCGACGTTGACGGCGCAGGTGGTCCATGGCCCGGTTCCGGGCGATGGTCACCGCCCAGGCACGGAACTCGCCGCCGGTGAACCGGGACAGGTCCCGGGAGATCTGCAACCAGGTCTCGGAGGCCACGTCCTCGGCGTCGGGGCCGACGAGCGCGGTGAGGTAGCGCAGCAGACCCGGCTGGAGGCTGCGGTAGAGGATGCGGAACGCCTCCTCGTCACCGGCCTGCGCCGCGACGACCGCTTCGGTCAGGTCACCGGTCACGGCCGCGTCGTTCCCAGCGGACGACCCGGGCCGGTGGCGGGCGGACGCGTGCCGCAGCCCCGGCCAGCCCAGCGGACCACCTCGCGCACCTTCAGCCCCCCGCTGACCCGATCGCACCTCACGCCGGATGACTTCTCTGCCACCGCCGCGCGGGGTACGGCGTCGGTCTGCGCGCGGTACCGGCGCCGGGACGGGCCAGAGTGGGCAACATTAGGAGCCGGAGGCGGCGGAGGCAAGCGGACATCGGGCCGGAAAGGGTGAGATAGATCAACTCCCTGGTGGCGCGTCGCCGTGCCCGCATCGCCGCCGGGACACCTGGCTCTCGACACCCCGGGTCATCCCATCGGGCGGACGACGTCGACGACCCGTCACCGGTGACCTTGGGTGGGGTGCCGGTCACCGCCGGTCAGGGGTGACCTCCATTGGGCCGCCCCCCGAAATCCCGGAAGGGATATCGCCGTCTGCCGGACGGGAGGACCCTGGGTACGGTATGGGGGTGTTGTCATCCGAGGTCGTGCTCAGCGGTCGCTACCGCCTGGACGAACGTGTCGCCACCGGCGGCATGGGCGATGTCTGGCGTGCCACCGACCTGGTTCTCGGTCGCCAGGTCGCGGTGAAGGTGCTGCTGCCGGCGCTCGTCTCGGACCCCGATTTCATCGCCCGGTTCCGCTCCGAGGCGCGGATCATGGCCGCGCTGCGCAACCCCGGCATCGTCCAGGTCTTCGACTGCGGTGAGGACCGGCTCGCCGACGGCACCCGGGCCGACTACCTCGTCATGGAGTTCGTCGAGGGCGAGCCGCTGTCGCGCCGGATCGAGTCGGCCGGCCACCTAGACGTGACCGAGACGATGTCGGTCGTGGCCCAGGTCGCCCAGGCCCTGCACGCGGCGCACGCCGGGGGGATCGTGCACCGCGACGTCAAGCCGAGCAACCTGCTGGTGCAGGAGGACGGCACGGTGGTGCTGGTCGACTTCGGCGTCGCCCGCTCCACCAATGTGACCAGTATCACCAGCACGAACGCGGTGCCGGGCACCGCCCTCTACATGGCACCCGAACAGGCGTCCGGTCGGCCGGTCTCGGCCGCCACCGACATCTACGCCCTGGGCGCGGTGGCCCACTGCTGCCTGACCGGGCAGCCGCCGTTCACCGGGGACAACCCGCTCCAGGTGGCCGTACGCCATCTGGACGACGAGCCGCCGGAGCTGCCGGCGGACATCCCGGCTCCGGTGCGGGCCCTGGTGGCCCGGGCGTTGGAGAAGGACCCCGCGGACCGCTTCGCCACCGGCGCCGAGATGGCCGCCGCCGCCCGCGCCGCGAGTGGCGACGGCACCGCGACCGCCATGACCGCCCTGGTGACACCGCCGCTGCGCGACCCGTCCGGGGCGAACACCCCCCGCCTCGTCGGGGCGCAGACGCCCAGGACGGTGGTCGGGGCGGGGTCGGGACGGACCCGTCGGGGCTCGCTGGTCGGCGCGTTGGCCGCGGTACTGGTCGCGTTGACCGCGCTCGGTGCCGCCCTGGGTGCCGCGAAGTCGCTCGACAACGGCGTGCCGAACATCCGCAGCACCGGTCCGGCGGTGGCGCCCACCGAGCAGAGCGAGCTCCCGGCGGTCGTTGAGCAGACCGGCCCCCAGGAGACGGAGCGGCCGAACCGGCCGGGCAACCAGACTGCGAAGCCGTCGCCGTCGGCCTCGGTCAGTCCGACGCCGCTGCCGAACGGCTCGTCGCAGTCGCTGCCCACCAAGTCCGCACCGGCCACGCCGGTGGAGACGACGACCCCCGCCGGGACCACCCCGGCTCCGACGACCCCCGCCGGGCCGACCCCGCCGGAGACGACGCCGCCCACGCCCGACGCGGGTGGCGGGGGCGGCGACGGCATGCCGCCGGCCGACAACTGAACGATCCTCTCGTTTGGGCAGGAACGCCCCTAGAGACCCCAGGAACGCCAAAACGGGCGTAGATCGCTATATCGCCATCTAGGCTCCGTGCAAGGACACGCTTGCAGGGAGCCCGGGTGAACGCAGAGAAACTCGTCGTCATCGGCCAGGGATACGTCGGACTGCCGCTGGCCATGCGCGCCGTCGAAGCCGGACTGGACGTGGTCGGGTTGGACGTCGACGCCGACCGGGTCAAGCGGCTCGCCTCCGGCGAATCCTTCGTCGAGGACATCGGGGCAGACCGGCTCGGCCGCGCCCTCGCCAGTGGCCGGTACCGGCCGAGCACCGAGTACCCGGACGCCGAGGGTTTCGACATCTGCGTGATCACCGTACCCACCCCGTTGCGCGACGGAGCCCCCGACCTGAGCTACGTCGAGCAGGCCGGCACCGCCGTCGGCCCGTACGTCCGGCCCGGCTGCACGGTGGTACTGGAGTCGACCACCTACCCGGGGACCACCGAGGACCTGCTCCGGCCGTTGCTGGAGGCGGCGAGCGGGCTGCGCAGCCCGGGTGACTTCCACCTCGGCTACAGCCCCGAACGGATCGACCCGGGCAACCCCACCTGGCGGCTGGAGAACACCCCGAAGGTGGTGTCCGGGGTGGACGCGGCGTCGCTGGCGCGGGTGGACGGCTTCTACCGGCGGTTGGTCGAACGGACGGTGCCGGTGGACTCCACCCGGGTCGCCGAGCTGACCAAACTGATCGAGAACACCTTCCGCCAGGTCAACATCGCGCTGATCAACGAACTGGCGATGGCCTCCCACCAACTGGGCATCGACGCCTGGCAGGCCATCGAGGCCGCGTCGTCCAAACCGTTCGGGTTCATGCCGTTCCGCCCCGGCCCAGGGGTCGGCGGGCACTGCCTGCCGATCGACCCGTGCTACCTGTCCTGGCAGGTCAAGCGCACCCTGGGCCGACCGTTCCGGTTCATCGAGCTGGCCGACGACATCAACCACCAGATGCCCGAGCACGTGGCCCAGCGGGTGATGGCCGGGTTGAACCGGATCGGCCGGCCGGTCAACGGGGCCCGGTTGCTGCTGCTCGGGCTGGCGTACAAGAAGAACACCGGGGACATGCGCGACTCGCCGGCGGTGGACGTGGCCCGGCGGTTGCAGGCGCTCGGCGCGGACGTACGCGCGGTCGAGCCGTACGCGGAGCCGCAGCACATCCCGGGCGGGGTGCTGGTCGTGGAGCTGACCGCGCGGGAGATCGCCGCAGCCGACGCGGTGGTCCTGGTGACCGACCACGACAGCTTCGACTACGACCTGGTCACCCGGCACGCCCGGTACGTCTTCGACACCCGGGACCGGTGCCGGGGTGACATGGTGGAACGCCTCTGACCGCTGCCCCGGGACGCGCGACGCCCCCGCCCGGGGCGCAGCGGCCCGCCGGCCGGCGACGACGCCGGGGCCGGCGGGCGACTACGGGGTCACTCCGCGCCGAGCGCCTCCACCACCGGACGGGCCAGGGCACGGCGGGCCGGCAGCACCGAGGCGGCCAGCGCGGCGAGCACGGCCACGGCCAGGATCAGCCCGAGCCGCCCCCAGGGCAGCACCAGCGTGAAGCCGCCACCCAGCCGGGCCACGAAGGCCACCGTCCCGGCGCTGACCGCGATGCCCAACGCGGTGCCGAGCAACGCACCGACCAGGGCGGTCAGCACCGCCTCGACGGCCAGCAGCAGGCGCATCCGTCCCCGGGACAGCCCCACGGCACGCAGCACGGCGTTTTCCCGGCTCCGCTCCACCACCGACAGGCTGAGCGTGTTCGCCACGCCGACCAGGGCGATCACCACGGCCAGGCCGAGCAGCGCGGTGACGAAGGCGAGCAGCATGTCCACCGTGCCGGTGAGCGTCTTCTTGTAGGCGGCCTGGTCCAGCAGGTTCACCGTCGGGTACCGGGCGACCACCGCCCCGATGGCGGCGCGGGCCCGCTCGGCGGACACCCCGTCGGCCGGCTCGACCTCGGCCAGCTGGCCGCGTTCGTCGGGGTAGAGCGCGGTGAAGTCGGCGTCGGCCAGGTCGACCACGTGCCCGGCGGGCACCCCCTGCGACGTCGGGCCGTCGGCGGTGACCACGGCGGCCACCCGGAACGGACGCCCGGCGACGGTGACCGTCGACCCCACCCGCCAGCCCCGGGCGGCGGCCAGCTCCCGGTGCACCAGCACCGTCCCCGGCCCCAGGTCCGCGACGTCCCCGGCGTCGACCGCGTCGAGGGTACGCCGAGCCAGCGCCGGGTGCGCCGACCGCAGCTCGACGCCGTCGACGACCCGGTTACGGTGCTCGTGCACCACCCCCACCTCGGGTCGGGCGGCCAGTTCCCCGGCGAGCGGGGCGGGCAGCCCGACACCGACGCCGGTGACCACGAAGTCGACACCGATGCGAGCGTCGACCGCCCGCTCGACGCCCACCTTGACGCTGCCGGCACCGACCACGAACGCCGAGACCAGGCCGATGCCGATCACCAGGGCGGTGGCGGTCGCCGACACCCGGCGCGGGTTGCGGGCCGCGTTGGCCACGGCGAGCGCGGCGGTGGCCCCGAACACCGGTCGCAACGGCCGGCCGAGCAACCGGACCAGCACCGGCACCAGCAGCGGACCGAACATGACTATCCCGAAGAAGGACAGCACCCCACCCACGGCGACCAGGGCGATCTGCCCGACGGCGGCGGCCCCGGCCAACGCGGCGATGCCGGCGACGCCGACCAGCGCGCCGAGGGTCAGCCGGGCCCGCCCGGCACCCCGGGCCGGCTGCCCGGCGGCGTCGGTGAGGGCGGCCATCGGCGGCACCCGGGTGCCCTGCCAGGCGGGCAGCAGTGCGGACCCGACGGTGACCAGGGTGCCGAGCAGCAGGCTGAGCCCGACCGTCCGGGCGGTCACCGTCAGACCGGCGACGGACAGCGGCAGGTCGAGCCGGGGGGTCAGGGCCGCCGCCCCGGCGGCCAGCCCGACACCGAGCGCCACCCCGAGGGCCGAGCCGGCCAGCCCGAGCACCGCCGCCTCCAGCACGGCGGCCCGGAAGACCTGCCCCCGGCGGGCCCCGACCAGCCGCAGCAGCGCGGTCCGCCGGGTCCGCTGGGCGAGCACGATGGCGAAGGTGTTGGCGATGACGAACCCGGCCACCACCACCGCCACCCCGGCGAAGACGAGCAGCACCAGGCGGAACTGGTCCAGGTCACGCACCCCGTCCTCGACGGCCTCGTCGAGGATGCTCTGCCGCGACTTCACCATGGCGTCCCCACCGACCACGGCGGCCACCCGGCCGGCCAGGGCTGCCCCCGCCGTTTCCGGCGCGGCGGCCACCATGATCCGGTCGTAGCCCGGCCGCCCGCTGACGGCCAGCGCGTCCGCGCCGACCAACCCGACGAACGGGCCGCCGACGTCGCGTGTGGTTCCGGCCACGTCGACGGTGCCGACCAGGGTGTACGGGCGGGCCGGGCCGGTCGCGCCGCCGACGCCGACCGGGCCACCGAGCGTGAACCCCTGCGCGGCGACCGTGGGCGCGTCGAGGACCACCTCGCCGGGCCGGTCGGGCAGCCGGCCGGCGATCACGTCGTAGGAGCGCAACGCGGGCCCGGTGGGGATCGCGGCGAGCAACCCGACGCCGAGCACCGGCCGGCCGTCGACGCCGACCACCCCGACGAGGGCGGTCAGCTCCCCGGCGGCCTCGGCCACCCCGTCGACCGTGCGCACCCGGTCGACCAGGGACGGCGGCAGGGTGGTCCGGTCGGCGTAGACGCCCAGGTCGGTGTGCCGGTCGAAGGCACCGGCCCGCTCGTACGCCCCGGCCTGCATGCCGTCGGTGAGCATCAGCGTGCCGGCGACGAACGCGACCCCGAGCACGATCGCCACCGAGGAGAGCAGCAGACGCAGGGCGTCGGCGCGCAGCGTACGCAGGGTCAGCCGCCACATCCCGGTCACCGCCGGTCCCGGCCGACGGCCCGGCGCGGCACGGCCCCGGACTCCACGGGCGGACGGCGGGCGGTGGACCCCACGGGCGGGCGGCAGCCGGTGGGGCGACGGCCGGCGACGGTGGGTGGGTGGGGCGCGGGGTGGGCGACGGTGGGCACGGACATGGGCACTCCCGGTCGGCGTGGTGCGGTCCCCTCCGACGCTAGGCAGCGGCCCGCCGCCCGGCGTCCACCCGCCCGCTCGGGCCGACTCCGCCACAGGTCGCCCCGAACCGGGACACCCGTACGCCCCAGGTCGTACCCGGGCTCAGCCGCCCGGGGTGACCAGGCCGCTCTCGTAGGCCAGGACCACCACCTGGACCCGGTCGCGGAGCTGGAGCTTGGCCAGGATCCGGCCGACGTGGGTCTTCACCGTCGCCTCGGCGACGTGCACCCGGGCGGCGATCTCGGCGTTGGCCAGGCCCTGCGCGACCAGCAGCAGGATCTCCCGCTCCCGGTCGGTGAGCTGGGCCAGGCGCGGGTCCTCGGTGGGGGCGGGGCCGAGCCGGTCGGCGAACCGGTCGAGCAGCCGGCGGGTGATCGACGGGGCGACCACCGAGTCGCCCTCGGCGACCACCCGGATGGCCGCCAGCAACTCCTCCGGTGGCACGTTCTTGAGCAGGAACCCGCTGGCCCCGGCGCGCAGCGCGGCGAACGCGTCCGCTTCGGTGTCGAAGGTGGTCAGCACCAGCACCCGGGGCCGGCCGTCGGCGGAGGCGGCACAGATGCGGCGGGTCGCCTCCACCCCGTCCATGGTCGGCATCCGCAGGTCCATCACCACCACGTCGGCCTGGACCCCGGCCAGCACCCGCAACGCGTCCGCCCCGTCGATCGCCTCGCCGACGACCGTCAGGTCAGGCTGGGAGTCCAGCACCATCCGGAAGCCGGCCCGCACCAGCGCCTGGTCGTCCACGATCACCACTCGTACCGTCATGCCGCGATCACCTCCGGGTCCGGGGTCGACGGTAGCGGCAGCCGTACCTCGACCTGCCACCCGCCACCGGTACGGGGTCCGGCGGTGAGCCGGCCGTCGTACACGCCGACCCGCTCGCGCATCCCGACCAGGCCGTGGCCGCCGGAGGGCGCCGGCCGGGTCGGCGGGCGTCCGCGCCCGTCGTCGCTCACCCGGACCACCAGCCCGTCGTCGACGCCCAGCGCGACCGTGGCGTGCGCGCCGACCCCGGCGTGCTTGAGGGCGTTGGTGAGGGCCTCCTGCACCACCCGGTAGACGGTGAGGTCGAGCCCGGGTGGCAGGGTGGCCGGCACCTCCCTGGCAAGGTACTCGACCCGCAGACCGGCGTCGCGGAACCGGCCCACCAGTGCGGGCAGCTCGGCGACGGTGGCGCGGCGGCGTTCCGGTTCGGTGCTCGGGGTGACCGCGCCCGGGCCGGTGGTCGGCTCCGGTGGGCTGGGCTCGCGCAGCACGTCGACCAACCGCCGCATCTCCTCCAGTGCCTGCCGGCCGGTGTCGGCGACCACCTTCACCGCCTGCCGGGCGGTCTCCGGCTCCCGGTCGAACAGCAGGCGGGCCCCGTCGGCCTGCACGATCATCACCGCCATGCTGTGGGCCACCACGTCGTGCAGCTCGCGGGCGATCCGGGCCCGTTCGCCGACCACCGCCGCGCGGGCCTCGGCCTCCCGCTCGCGTTCCAGCGTGGCGGCCCGTTCCTCCAGGCTGAGCACGTAGAGGCGGCGGGTGCGGACGTTCAACGCGGCCAGCCACACCCCGCCGGTGATCAGCCCGAAGTAGATCGCGGGGGCCCACCAGGCGACGTTGGTCTGGGCCTGCGAGGCGGCCAGCAGCACCCCGACGGCGGCGACGGCACCGGCCAGCATGCCGTCGCGCAGCCGGTCGGCGTACTTGACCACGCTGTAGAGGGCGATCAGCACGGCGACGTCGTAGGCCAGCGGACCCCAGCCGGCGACCACCTGGATCAACGCCAGCCCGGCGACGAGCACCGCGACCAGCGACGGGTGGCCGCGCCGGAACAGCAGGGCCACCGCCATGGACAGGCCGACCAGCGCGGACGGCCAGCCACCGGGCTGGGCCGACAGGCCGGGTTGGGCTGCCGCCGTGACCAGGGTGAAGAGCACCACCAGCGCGCTGACGCAGACGTCGAAGGCGACGCCGCGCAGCGGGCGACCGAAGAGGGTACGGCTCACGGTGACCGAGCGTAGTGCCCCGTTCGGGGTCGATGCGGGCCCTGGCCCGGCCGGGGCTCAGAGCAGCTCGCGTAGCCGGGTCATCTCCACGGTCTGCTCGGTCGCCACGGCGGTGGCGAACTCGTTGAGTTGCTGGTCGGCGCCGGCGGAGAGCAACTGGGTGGCCATCGTCACCGCGCCCTCGTGGTGGGCGGTCATCAGGCGCACGAAGAGCCGGTCGAAGGCGACGCCCCGGGCGTCGGTGAGCTGCCGGATCGCCTCGGGGCTCTGCATGCCCGGCATCCGGCCGTGCTCGTGGCCGGGTTCCTCGGCGGCCAGGCCACGGGCGTCGAGCCAGCCGCGCAGCAGCCCGACCTCGGGTGCCTGGGCACCCCGGATCCGCGCGGCGATCGCCTTGACCTGGGCGCTGGCGGCGCGGTCGGGGGCCAGCGCGGCCAACTGGAGGGCCTGCTGGTGGTGCGGGATCATCATCCGCACGAACCAGACGTCGAGGGTGTTGTACCGGGGCGTGCCGGGCTCGCGGACCTCCTGTGCGGGCCGGGTCACGGCGGGTTCGCCCGGCCGGCCGGGCACGATCACCGCCGGAGCGTCCGTCGGGAGGGTCGGCGTCGGGGTGGCCGTGCGGCCCTGGGCCGCCGGGGACGGCCGGTCGTCGGGGCGCAGGGCCACCCCGACCGACACCAGGACGGCGGCGGCGACTGTGACGGCGAGCAGGACGCGTCCACGTGGGCCGGTCATGCGACTCCCCCTCCGGTCGAGGTCGACGCGATCGTATCCATTCATCACCGCGGATTGATGTGGCGCGAATCACATCAACTGTCATCACTGGCCGGTAAGGTGTCAGGCACGCATCGTCCCCTTTCGAAGGGTTCCGCCGATGATCAGGTTCCCCCTGCCCCGACCACGGCAGTTGAAGATCGTCAGCGTGGTCGCCGCCGGCCTGCTGGTGGCGAGCGTCGCCACCAGCCCGGCAGGCAACGCCGCACCGGCCACCGCGACGGAGAGCGGGACGCCGGCGCCCCCCGGCCTCGACGTCGACGAGATCTCCAGCAGCCCCAACCTGCGCCAGGTCGCCAACCTGCCCAAGCAGGCGCCGTTCGACACCACCAGCGCGCTCGGCACCGACATGGCCTTCCAGGGCCGGTACGCCTTCGTCGGCAACTACAACGGCTTCGTCGTCTACGACATCGGCCGCCCCAGCGCGCCGAAGATCGTGTCGCAGGTGCTCTGCCCCGGCTCGCAGAACGACATCTCGGTCTACGGCGACCTGCTCTTCCTCTCCACCGATTCGTCCCGCACCGACGACTCGTGCGCCAGCGCGAGCCAACCGGCGACGGTGAAGGAGTCCTGGGAGGGCATCAAGGTCTTCGACATCAGCGACAAGGCCAACCCGCGCTACGTCAAGTCGGTGGAGACCGCCTGCGGCTCACACACCCACACCCTCGTCCCCGGTAAGGACCGCAGGGCCGTCTACCTGTACGTGTCGTCGTACAGCCCCCGGGCCGACTTCCCCGACTGCCAGCCGCCGCACGACTCGATCTCCATCGTGAAGGTCCCGGTGCACAAGCCCACCGAGGCGTCGGTGGTGGCCACCCCGAACCTCTTCCCCGACGGCGGCTACGAGGGCATCCCCGGGCAGACCTCGGCCACCACCGGCTGCCACGACATCACCGCCTACCCGGCCAAGGACCTGGCCGCCGGGGCGTGCATGGGCGACGGCGTCCTGCTCGACATCCGCGACCGGGAGGCACCCCGGGTGATCAACCGGGTGCGGGACACGGCGAACTTCGCGTTCTGGCACTCCGCGACGTTCAACAACGCCGGGACCAAGGTGGTGTTCACCGACGAACTCGGCGGCGGCGGCGCGGCCACCTGCAACGAGATCGTCGGCCCGAACCGGGGCGCGGACGCCGTCTACGACATCACCGGTCGGGGCGACGCCCGCACGATGGTCTTCCGCAGCTACTACAAGATCCCCCGCACCAACGCCGACACCGAGAACTGCGTGGCCCACAACGGCTCGCTGATCCCCGTACTCGGCAAGGACATCATGGTGCAGGCGTGGTACCAGGGCGGGGTCTCGGTCTGGGACTTCACCGACTCGACCCGGCCGAAGGAGATCGGCTTCTGGGAGCGCGGGCCGCTGTCGGACACCCAGCTCACCACCGGCGGCGCCTGGTCGACCTACTACTACAACGGGCACATCTACTCCAGCGACATCCAGAAAGGGCTGGACGTGCTCAAGCTCAACGACTGGCGCACCTGGACGGCCGACCTGGTCCGGATGCCCGAGCTGAACGTGCAGACCCAGGCCGGCTACCTGAGCTGGTAGCCCGACCAACCGACGACGAACGGCCCGGCCCGCTGGGGCCGGGCCGTTCGTGGTGCAGGGACGCCGTGCGTACAGGGACGCGCGGGTGGCGGGGTCAGCGGATCGGCAACTGGTAACGGCGTTCCGTGCCACCGCCGGCCACGGTGACCAGCCGGACCTCACCGTCACGCAGCCCGTACGTCACCGACCAGCGGGTGTGCCCCTGCCGGACCTGGTCCAGCAGGCGCAGCGCCGCCGTCGGGTCGACCCGGCCGTCGGCCGCGTCCAGCGCCGCCGCGAGGACGCCGTAGCGGCGGTCGCGGCGACGCTGCTGCTCGGGTACGTCGACCACCGGCACGTTGGTCAGCGCCTGCCACCGCCCCTGCCCCCGCTGCACCCGCATCGTCCCGTCGACGAACTCGACCACCGCCGACCGGCCGCCCGCGTCGGCGAGCAGGTAGTGCAGTGGGGGCCCGCCGTCGAAGTCGAGGTTGTGCCGGCCGAACAGCGCCACCGCCTCGTCCACCGTGGCCGCCCGGTCCAGCACCAACCGCAGGATGCGCACCGACCCGACGGTGGGCCGGCCCGGCACCGGCTTCGCGGTGGCATTGTCGTCGGCGGCCAGCCCGACGGCCAGCCCCCGCTCGTTCATCCCGTCGAAGGGCAGCAACGGCGCGTCGAGCAGCCGGCGGTCCCCGGTCGGGTCCGGGCCCACCCCCAGGTAGGACAGGTCGACCAGGGAGACCGAGGCGTAGCCCTCGGGTGGGTCGGTGCGCAGCACCATCGCCGGGTTGGCGTCCCAGTCGAAGTTGCGGGCGAACAACGGCCGGGCCGGGTCACCGGAGGCGGCGAACAACGAGCAGCCGAACGGGCCGGTGTCCGGCCGGGCGTCGGTGCCCACCGTCGGGTCGTAGCCACCGACGTAGGTCATCTCGTAGAGCGGCAGGTCGTCAACCTTGCGCAGGCTGTCCAGCGTACGCCGGGCCTGCTCCGGGTCCTGCCGGGAGGCGACCGGCGGGCTCGCGGACGCCGATGCCGAGGCGGTCCGGTCCGATTCGGTCGGGGTGGCCCGATCCGTCGGGGTGGCCTGGGCACAGCCGGTGGCGACGAGCGACAGGGCCAGTCCGGCCCCCAGCAGCATCCTGCGCATATCTCCTGAACGCTAGGGCAGCCGTGCCGGGATGTCCACCGTGGCGGGAACCGCGCACGTCGATGTCGGGCCCGCCGGTACGGGGTCGTCGGGCGGGCAGTTGCGGCCAACCGGCGTCGGAGCAGGGCCGGCTGTGCGAGGATCGTGCGCCGTGACACCTGCCGGCGGGACACCGCCCGTACCGACCCGACGGCACCGCCGTCCGAGGCTGCACCCGCTGGACCGGGTGGCGATCGGGCTGGCCCTGCTGGGCCTCGGCGCGGTGGCCACCGGGCTGCTGCCCCGGGCCGACGCCGCGGCGACCCTGCACCGCATCCTGCCACTGCTGCTCTTCCTCGGCGCGGTCGTGGTGCTCGCCGAGCTGACCGCCGTCGCCGGGGTGTTCGACGTGCTGGCCACCCGGCTGGCGATCGCCGCGCGGGGCAGCTTCGCCGGCCTGTTCCTGCTCTGCGTCGGGTTCGCCTCGCTCACCACCATCGCCCTCAACCTGGACACCACCGCGGTCCTGCTCACCCCCGTGATGATCGCGCTGGCCCGCCGGCTGGGCACCGCCCCGGGGCCGCTGGCGATGACCACGGTCTGGTTGGCCAACACCGCCAGCCTGCTGTTGCCGGTGTCGAACCTGACCAACCTGCTCGCCGCCGACCGGATCGCGCTGACCCCGGCGGCGTACGCGGCCCGGATGGCGTTGCCGCAGGTCGCGGCGATCGGGGTGACCATGGCGGGGTTGTGGCTGTGGTACTGGCGGCGGGGGCGGCGCGACGCCGACCGGTTCACCCCTCCCCCACCGCACCGGCCGGCGGACCGGCTGCTGTTCGGCACGGCGGTCGCCGGCTGTCTGCTGCTCGTCGCCGGCATCCTGGCCGGGGTGGAGATCGGGGTGGCCGCCGCCGTCGCCGCCGGGCTGGTGGTGGTCGGCTTCGCGGTCCGGTCCCGGCGGACCCTGCGCCCGGCGCTGCTGCCCTGGCGGCTGCTGGTCTTCGTGACCGGCCTGTTCCTGGTGGTGCAGACCCTCGGCCGGCACGGGCTGGACGACCTGGTCTCCGTGCTGCTCGGGGACGCCGGGGGCACGGTGGGGGCGCTGCGCGCCGGGGGCACCGGGGCGTTACTGGCCAACCTGGTCAACAACCTGCCCGCCTACCTGGCCGGTGAGGCGGTGCTCCCACCCGGTGACGGGACCCGGCTGCTGGCGCTGCTGATCGGCACCAACGTCGGCCCGCTGGCGGTGCCGTGGGCGTCGCTGGCGACCCTGCTGTGGTTCGAGCGTTGCCGCGCCGCCGGGGTGACCGTGCCGCTGGGCCGGTTCGTGGCGACCAGCGCGGTGGTCGCGGTGCTCGGCACCGTCGCCGCGGTGCTCGCCCTGCTGGTCGTCGGCTGACCCGGCGGCGGTGTCCCGCCCGCGTGGGCACGGTCGGCGTTCAGATCCCCATCTCGGCCTCGTACGCCGAGCGCAGCCGGGCGCGGGCGGCGGGGGCCAGGCAGACGTGCCAGGCGGGACCCTCGTCGATGACGTTCAGCTCACCGGCGGCCTGCCGGGCCAGCAGGATCTCGGCCAGCACGTCCCGCGCGCCGAACCGGGCGTACCAGGCCAGTTCCAGGTCCACCGCCCAGCCGAGGCAGTGGCCGCTGGGCAGCATGGCCGGCTGGCCGAGCCGGCGCAGCCGGTACCGGTGTTCGGCGCTGTGGGCCAGGTTGGTCACCCACAGCGGCGGGGTGCCGGGCGGGGCGGACCGGGCGAACTCCCGGGCCAGGTCGTTGAGGAGCGCGACGACCTCGCGGCGGGTCCGGCGCAACGGCACACCGGCGGTGGGCGGGGCGGTCTCCGGCAGCAGCCGGCCCCGGACGGCGCGCACCCCCCGGCCCAGGACGCTTCCCGGTTGTTCCCGGTAGCGGAAGCCGAGCAGACCACGACGGCGCAGCCATTCCAGGTCGATCAGGTCGGGGTGCGTGTCGACCTGCTCGTCGGTCGCCAGGGCCGTCGTGTCCCGCCACCACATCAGGTCGATGCGGGACAGCAGGTAGATCCGGACCAGGGCGGTCAGGTCGGGGCCCGGGGCGGGCCGGTCGGGCTGGTGGCGGGCCAACTCCAGCAGCAGGGTCTCCCGGGCGCCCAGCACCCCCTGCCCGGTGGCGTCGAGCACGTCGGCGATCGCCGGCTCGCGCAGCCGCTGGTCGAGCAGCACCTGACGGGCGGCGGTGCCGGCGGTCCCCGCGAGCGCGCCGACCTCGACCAGCAGCTCGGCGACCGCCTGCCGATAGGCGTCGAGGTCGGGGGCGGCCGGCCGCACGGGACGGGTCGGGGCGGGCGTCCGCCGGGCCGGGGCGGGCGGGGTGACGCCGGGTTGGGGGCCGGGGCTTCGGCTGGGCACGCGCATGGTCGGTCCTCTCCCGGTGCGACACGGTGCGGATGAACCTGAGGGCACCGTAACCGTGGTGAACCGGTGGAGACCGAGCATTCCTCCCACAGCCCCCGAAGGGCGACACACGGCCGGCGGCGTCGCCCGGTCCCGCACCGGCCGGGGCCCGTGCGGGACCGTGACCGGACCGCCCGTCGACGTGCGACGGGCGGCCCGGTGCGGGCGCGGGTCAGCGCAGGGTGCAGGCCGTCCCGTTCACCGCGAACCCGGTCGGGGTCGCGTTGGTGCCGCTGTAGGTGGCGTTGAAGCCGAGGTTGACCGAGCCGTTCGGCGCGACCGCGCCGTTGTAGCTCTCGTTGGTCACCGTGACCTCGCTGCCGCTCTGGCTGAACCGGCCCGACCAGCCCTGGCTGATCTGCTGGTTACCGGTGAACCGGAACGTCAACCGCCACGACGACCAGGCCGCCGCGCTGGTGTTGGCCAACGTGACGCTGCCGGTGAAGCCGGTGCTCCAGCTGTTCGCCGAGTAGGTCACCGCGCACCCGCCGGCCGGCGGCGGCGTGGTGGTCGGCGGCGGCGTGGTGGTCGGCGGGGGCGTGGTGGTCGGCGGGGGCGGCGTGGTGGTCGGCGGCGGCGTCACCGTGGGGGTCGGCGTCGGGTCCGGGCCGGTGCCGCTGCCGGCCTGCTCGGCCGCCCAGTGCACCAGCCAGGCCAGCGCCGCGTTCCAGTTGATCGCCACCTCGTTGACCGAGTACGCGCCGATGTCGTCGATGAAGCACTTCTGCGGCTTGCAGCCACCGAGCTGGGCCTGCACGACCGGGTCCTGCAACTCGCTGTTCGGGCCGCCGGAGAGCGAGCCGGGCGGCGCGGTGGGCAGCGAGCCGTCGTTCTGGTTGGCCCAGAACCGGTGGTGCAGGTTGCGCACCGGCTTGTCCCCGTACCCGGCCACGTAGGACTGGTTGAGCGGGTTGCGGCCGAGCAGGTAGTCGTAGGCGGCGAAGGCGCCGTTGCGGTACCGCGTCGTGCGGGTCAGGTCGTAGGCCAGGGCGAGCACATTGGCGTTGTTGGCGACCGCGCCGTTGGAACCCCAGTAGTACGTGCCGTTGCCGCTGCCCGGGGCCGGGTAGCCCTGGTTGGCGATCTGGGCGAGCATCCGGTCGGCGAAACCGACGATCGCCGACCGGATCGCGCTCACGTCGCCGCTGGCCAGGCCGGTCGGCACCAGCACGAGGGTGGTGTCACCCAGCCCGGCCGTCCAGCTCCAGTCGTACGCGCCCCGGGTGAAGCCCGCTCCCCGGGCGTGTGGGGAGCTGCTCAGGTCGTTGCGGTAGCCCGTCGAGCCGGTGGTGGCGTACAGCTCGGCAGCCGCCCAGTAGAACTCGTCGGTGACGGTGTTGTCCTCGTACGCGCCGCCGCCGGTGTTGTCGGTGGCGGGGGCGAGCCGGTTCGGGTTGGCCTTCGCCGCGGCGTACGCCTTCTCGGCGGCGGCCAGGGCCCGGGAGGCGAAGGAGGCGTCGAACGGCTTCCACAGCCGGGACGCCTGGGCCGCCACCGCCGCCATGTTGAGGGTGGCGGCGGTGCTCACCGGGGAGAGCAGCCGGGGCTCGCTGTCCAGCTCCGGACGGGTGGGCAGCGCGGTCCAGTTCTGGTCGTGGATCTTGTGGTGCACCATGCCGGCGTTGGTCCGGCCGTCCGGCACCTGCATCTTGAGCAGGAACTCCAACTCCCAGCGGGACTCGTCGAGCACGTCCGGCACCCCGTTGGACCGCTCGGGGATGGCCAGCGTGCCGTCGGCGACGGCGGACTTGTCGGCCCCGTTCACGTACAGCGTGCGCTCGTAGATGTTCTGCAGCTGCCAGGTGGACAGGCCGCCGTTGACCACGTACTTGCCCTGGTCACCGGCGTCGTACCAGCCACCGCGCACGTCCAGGGTGTAACCGCAGGAGGTGCGGCACGGCACGTTGTTGTCCCCCCGGTTGGGGGCGACGTTGACGTGCCCGGCCGGGCGGGCGTAGCGGGAACCGACGTACTGGGCGTCGATCGGGGTGCCGCTGCGCTGGTGGTAGAAGAACGCCAGCGAGTCACCGCGCAGCCGGCGCACCGGGTCGGCCGAGATGTCGAAGGGGTAGCTGTTGCTCCCGCCCACCGACAGCACGTAGCCGGTGCCCGGGGTGTCGTAGGCCGAGAAGTCCGCGATGTGCACCGGGTCGCCGGAGAGCGCGTCGGTGCCCCGTACCGTGGTCTGCCCGGAGGCGACCGTGGCGCCGCCGGCGTTGCGCAGCGTCCAGCCGAGCGGGGAGTTCGCGGAGTTCACGACGGTGGCCTGCTTGGGCAGCCCCGGCACGTAGGCGACCTGGTTGACCTTGACCGGTGAGCCGGGGTCGGGGGCGGCGGAGGCGAGCTGCGGCACGGCCGCGAGCCCGCCGAGGGCGAGCAGGGCGGCAGCCGCGAGCGCGACCGGACGCCGTCGGACATGGTGGGGCATGGGGCCTCTTCCGGTGGGGATGGCAGTGACCACCCGGCCGGACCGGCGCAGCAGTGACCCGCCGGGCGGTCGGATGGACCGTCGACGGGAGCGCTCCGCCCACCATAGACCACCGTCAGTCCGCCGGGAAGTCACCGCCCACCGGCCGGACGGTCCGGGTGTCGCCGTCGTAGCTGCGTGCCGCCACGAACCGGCCCTCCGGCCGGTCACCGCCGACCACCGCGCGGGCCCGCCGCCGGTCGTGGTCGCGGAAGCGCAGCGCGAGGCTCAGGTGCGGCACCCAGTTCCCCGGGGCGTGCCAGGGCCGCTGCCCGTCCGCGCCGTCCAGTGCCGCCCAGACGGCCCCGTGCAGGGCGGTCAGCTCCGCCGTGGGCCGGACCAACCAGACCAGCGGCGCGCTGCCGTCGAGCACCGCCACCCGTTCCAGCCGGACCGGCAGGGGCAGCGCGGCATCGAAGAGACCGGCGAGCCGGTCGACCGCGCCGGGCGGGAACGCCTCGACGGCGGCCAGCGTCAGGTGCGGCCGGTTCGTCGGGTGGCCGTGCCGGGCCAGGCTGGGCAGCCCCGCCCCGGCCAGCCTGTCCCACGCGGTGCGGACCGTCTCCTCCAGCACTGGGCAGCAGAGCAGTTCCACCGTACGCACGCCCGTCAGGCTAGCCGGCGGGCGGGCGCGGCTGTGCCGGTCGGCACGGTGGGGCCGGTCGGCGCGACGGCCCGACGGGGATGATGGAAAACTTTGCCCATGAGTTCCGCACCTACACCGACCGACCTCTCCGCGCCCGACGACTCCGACGGCGTACCCGCCTTCGTCGATCTCGGGCTGCGCGCCGAGCTGTTGGGCGCGCTCGCCGCGCTCGGCTACGAGGAGCCCACCCCCATCCAGCGCGAGGCGATCCCGCTGCTGCTGGCGGGACGGGACCTGCTCGGGCAGGCGGCGACCGGTACGGGCAAGACCGCCGCGTTCGCCCTGCCCCTGTTGCAGCGGATGCCGGACGACCGCTCCGGCGGGGACCCGGTGTCGCTGGTGCTGGTGCCCACCCGGGAACTGGCCGTGCAGGTCTCCGAGGCGTTCCACCGGTACGGCAAGGACCTCGGGGCCCGGGTGCTGCCGATCTACGGCGGCCAGCCGATCGGCCGTCAACTGCGCGCCCTGGACCTGGGCGTGGACGTGGTGGTGGCGACCCCCGGCCGGGCGCTGGACCACATCGCCCGGGGCACCCTGCGGTTGGGCGCGCTGGCCACGGTGGTGCTGGACGAGGCCGACGAGATGCTCGACATGGGCTTCGCCGAGGACATCGAGGCGATCCTGGAGCACGCGCCCGCGCAGCGCCAGACGGTGCTCTTCTCGGCCACCATGCCGGCCCGGATCGACGGCCTGGCCCGCAAGCACCTGACCGACCCGGAGCGGATCCAGATCGGGCGGGAGCAGCCGGTCGCCGGGGAGGCGCCCCGGGTCCGGCAGAGCGCGTACATCGTCACCCGGGCTCACAAGCCCGCGGTGCTGGGCCGGGTGCTGGACGTGGAGTCGCCGACGGCGGCGATCGTGTTCTGCCGCAGCCGGGAGGAGGTGGACCGGCTCACCGAGACGATGAACGGGCGCGGCTACCGGGCCGAGGCGCTGCACGGCGGGATGAGCCAGGAGCAGCGGGACCGGGTGATGGGGCGGCTGCGTGCCGGCACCGCCGACCTGCTGGTGGCCACCGACGTGGCGGCCCGTGGGCTGGACGTCGAGCAGCTCACCCACGTGGTCAACTACGACGTGCCGTCGGCCCCGGAGTCGTACGTGCACCGGATCGGCCGGGTGGGCCGGGCCGGTCGGGAGGGGGTGGCGATCACCCTCGCCGAGCCCCGGGAACACCGGATGCTCAAGACCATCGAGCGGGTCACCGGCCAGCGGATCACCATCGACAAGATCCCGACGGTGGCCGACCTGCGGACCCGCCGGCTGGCGTTGACCCAGGCGGCGCTGCGGGAGAGCCTGCTGGAGGACGACCTGGACCCGTTCCGGGTGATCGTCGAGTCACTGTCCGACGAGTTCGACCTGATGGAGGTGGCGCTGGCAGCCGTCAAGCTGGCCCACGAGGCGGCCCTGCCCGGCTCCGACGACGACGAGGAGATCCCGCAGGTGGCGGTCCGTCCGCCCCGGGAGTCCCGGCCCGGGTTCGACAGCCGGGGCGGGGACCGGCGCGGTGGCGGCCGGCCCCGCACGGGCGGCACCGCGCAGGTCTTCATCGGCCTGGGCCGCCGCGCCGGGGTCCGCCCGCAGGACCTGGTCGGTGCGATCACCGGCGAGACTCGGGTGAGTGGCCGCGACATCGGCTCGATCGAGATCGCCGACCGGTTCTCCCTGGTGGAGGTGCCGCAGGGCGTCGCCGACGAGGTGATCGCGGGGCTGCGCAACAGCACCATCAAGGGCCGTAAGGCGACCGTACGGCGCGACCGTGGCGGCGAGGGGCACTGACCCGACACGCGACCGGCCCGCACCCCAGGACGGGGGCGCGGGCCGGTCGCGTTCGTCAGAGCGGGTACGGCCCGAAGCGGCCCCAGGCGACGATCGCCGCCAGGATCAGCAGCACCACGGTCATCGCGGTGCCGGGGTGCTCCTTGGCGCGGGCGTGCACCACGATCGCGCCGATCATCACGATCACCAGCCCGACGGCGGCCAGCGGGGTGAGCACGGTGGCGATGCCGGTGAGGCCGGGCAGGACCAGTCCCAGCGCGGCCAGCACCTCGACCGCGCCGAGCGCCTTGACCTGGGTGGGCGGGACGTTCTCCACCCAGCCCATCCGGTCGCGCAACTTCTCCTTGGGCTGGGTCAGCTTGGTCAGCCCCGCGCCGGCGAAGAGCGCGGCGAGCAGGATCTGCAGGATCCACAGGAACAGGTTCATCGGCGGTCGCCTCCGGGGGGTGCCACCGTGGTGGCGGATGCGGTAACGGGGATGGTCAGGCTACGGCCCTGACGGCCCCCGACGCCCGGTGGGACGCCGAGGGCCGTGGAAGCGGTCGGGCGAGGCCGGTCAGGCGGCCCCGACCGGCCGGCCGCCGAGCGTCTCCGCGTCGATCTCGGCCGGGCGCAACGCCAGGGCGAGCACGTCGGCCACGTCGGCCAGGGTGTGCACGGTCAACGCCTCGCGTACCTCGGTGGGCAGGTCGTCGAGGTCCGGCTCGTTGCGGGCCGGGATGATCACCTCGGTCAGGCCGGCCCGGTGCGCGGCGAGCAGCTTCTGCTTCACCCCGCCGATGGGCAGCACCCGCCCGGACAGCGTCACCTCGCCGGTCATCCCGAACTCGGGCCGTACCGGCCGGCCGGTCACCAGGGACGCCAGCGCGGTGACCATGGTGATGCCGGCGCTCGGGCCGTCCTTGGGCACCGCGCCCGCCGGCACGTGCAGGTGGATCCGGCGTCCGGCCAGGACGTTCGGGTCGAGGCCGTAGCGCCGCCCGTTGGCGCGCAGGTAGGACAGCGCGATGTGGGCGGACTCCTTCATCACGTCGCCGAGTTGCCCGGTGAGGGTCAACCCGGGCTCACCGTCCATGCTGGTGGCCTCGATGAAGAGCACGTCACCGCCGGCGCCGGTGACGGCCAGGCCGGTGGCCACGCCGGGTACCGCCGTGCGCTCCGCCGACTCCGGGGTGAACTTCGGCCGGCCCAGGTAGCCGGCCAGGGTGTCGGTGTCCACCCGGACCGGGGTCGGGTCGGTCGTCAGGGTCACGGCGACCTTGCGCAGGATCTTCGCCAGGGCCCGTTCGAGCTGCCGGACGCCGGCCTCCCGGGTGTACTCGCCGGCGATCAGCGCCAGCACCTCGTCGGTGACGGTCACCTCGTCGGCGGTCAGGCCGGCCCGCTGGAGCTGCCGGGGCAGCAGGTGGTCGCGGGCGATGGCGACCTTCTCGTCCTCGGTGTAGCCGTCCAGGGTGACCAGTTCCATCCGGTCCAGCAGCGGGCCGGGGATGGCCTCCACCACGTTGGCGGTGGCCAGGAAGAGCACGTCGGACAGGTCGAGGTCGACTTCGAGGTAGTGGTCGCGGAAGGTGTGGTTCTGGGCCGGGTCGAGCACCTCCAGCAGGGCGGCGGCCGGGTCACCGGCGTACCCGGCGGCGAGCTTGTCGACCTCGTCGAGGAGCACCACCGGGTTCATCGAGCCGGCCTCGCGCAGCGCGCGGACGATCCGGCCGGGCAGCGCACCGACGTAGGTGCGCCGGTGCCCACGGATCTCGGCCTCGTCGCGGACGCCGCCGAGGGAGACCCGGACGAAGTTGCGGCCCAGCGCGCGGGCCACCGACTCGCCGAGGCTGGTCTTGCCGACTCCGGGCGGGCCGGCGAGGGCGAGCACCGCGCCGGAGCCGCGCCCGCCTACCACGCCGAGGTTGCGCTCGGCACGGCGGTTGCGCACCGCCAGGTATTCCAGGATGCGGTCCTTGACGTCGGCCAGGCCGGCGTGGTCGGCGTCGAGCACCGCCCGCGCCGTCGCCAGGTCGGTGTTGTCCTCGGTACGGGTGCTCCACGGCATCTCCAGCACCGTGTCCAGCCAGGTGCGGATCCACCCCGCCTCGGGTGAGGCGTCGCTGGCCCGTTCCAACTTGCCGACCTCACGCAGCGCCGCCTCGCGGACCTTGTCCGGCAGGTCGGCGGTCTCCACCCGGGAGCGGTAGTCGGCGGAGCCGTCCGGCTCGTCCTCGCCCAGTTCCTTGCGGATCGCGGCGAGCTGCTGGCGGAGCAGGAACTCCCGCTGGGACTTCTCCAGCCCCTCCCGGACGTCACTGGTGATCTGTTCGGTGACCTCCTGTTCGGCCAGGTGGTCCTTCACCCAGCCGACGAGCAGCTCCAGCCGGGCGGTGACGTCCTGAGCGGCGAGCAGTTCGGTCTTCTGCGCCAGGCTGAGCCACGGCGCGTAGCCGGCCGCGTCGGCCAGCTCGGACAGGTCGGTCATCCTTTCCATCGCGTCGATGACCTGCCAGGCGCCCCGCTGCTGGAGGACCGAGGTCATCAGGGCGCGGTACTCGCGGGCCAGGTCGCGGGCGCGGCCGGCGGGGGCGGGTTCGTCGAGTCGGGTGGCCTCCACCCAGAGGGCGGCGCCGGGTCCGGGGACGCCGGAGCCGATCCGGGCACGGGCCAGGCCACGCACCACGGCGGCGGGTTCGCCGTCGGGGAGGCGGCCCACCTTCTCGATGGTGGCGATCGTGCCGACGGGGCCGTACTCGCCGTCGATACGGGGTACGGCGAGCAGGGTGTTGTCGCCGCCGGCCCGGGCGGCGTCGACGGCGGCCTGGGTGGTCGGGTCGAGGGTCACCGGGATGACCATGCCGGGGAGCAGGACGACGTCGGTCAGGGGAAGTACCGCGAGGGTTGCCATCGGACACCTGCCATCACTTGAGGTTGAGCGTGTCTCACTCAAGTCACAAACCGTGCCCCGTGTTCCGGGATGTGACCCAGGACACATCCCGCCCGCACCTCCACCCTCGGCCAGCATTGGCCAGACCCGGATTTCCCAGGATTGACCCGACCCGTCAAATGAAAGAGAGGCGTATTGTTGCGGATTTGCCGTCAGATACGTCAAACTCTTAGCACACCCCGCTCAACACAGGGAGTAATGGCGATGGCAAGGAAAGTAATCACCGTTCTGACCGACGACCTCGACGGCGGAAAGGCCGATCGGACCGTCGAGTTCAGCCTGGACGGGGCGGCGTACACCATCGATCTCTCCGACGAGAACGCGGGGGTGCTGCGCAAGACGCTCGACGCGTACATCACCGCTGGCCGCCGAATGGGGCGGGGCGCGGTCGAGACCGGTCGGCCGGCTCGCCGCCCCGCTCGCGCCGGAGTCTCGGGAATGGACCGCGAGCAGAACCGCGCCATCCGGGAATGGGCGACCAAGAACGGCCACGAGATTTCCGAGCGTGGCCGCATCCCGGTCTCGGTCGTGGAGGCGTGGAAGAGCCGCTGAGGGCGGTCAGGTCACGAACGGACGCGCCGGGGTCACGCTGAGATAACAGCGGCGACCCCGGCGCTTTTCGCCGTGTCCACAATTTCCACCCGCTGCGCCGTCACCGAAAACCCTTGCCGGCCCGCCCGGCCCTGGCCGCCCGGAACGCACCGCACCGCGGGCCGCCCGGAACACACCGCACCGCGGGCCGTGGAATGCGTCGCTTCGCTTGCCGCCCGGAACGCGGGGCCTCCGAAACAGGATCGCCACCCGCCGGCCGCACCGGACCTCAGCGTCGGCCTCCGGAGAAGTGGACCCACCCGAAAGGCCACGGGCCGCCCCGGGGAGTTCCCCGGGGCGGCCCGTGGCCGTTGTCGTCTGTCCGGTCAGTTGACCCGGATGCGCACCACGTCGAAGGCGGGGGTCTGGTTGGCCCGCTCCATCATCGGAACCCGGTGCGAACCGTCACCGGCCCAGACCGCGCACTGCGCCGTACCCGACTGCGGCAGGCCCGGGATCTGGATGGTCACGTCGTCGGACTGGTTGCCGCCCTTGCCGTCCTCGGTGGCCACGAAGAACGCCGGGACGTCCTGCGGGTTCGACGGGGCCTGGTTGGTGTTCTGCAGCATCCGGCAGGCGGTGTGGAAGTGACCACGCGTGAGGCCCTGACCGTTGAGCACCGAGCTCTCCAGGTAGTAGCCACCCTGCCCGGCCGCCAGGAACCGGTCACGGACCAGGTTGCGGGTGGAGACCTTCAGGCTGAAGGCCTGGTTGCGCTGCACCTGGTTGGGGAACTGCGTGATCAGCAGCGACGGGTTGTTGGCCGCCGCTCCGACCTCGCCGAACGCGGTGCTGACGCAGCGGTTGCCGTTCTGGAAGCCGTCGTGCGGCTGCAACCGGCTGTTGGCGCAGTCCTTGGCGAGCACGCCCAGGGCGTTGCCGTTGTTGCCGTTCTGGCCGCCGTTGTTGTTGCCGCCGTTCTGGCCGCCGTTGTTGCCGTTGTTGCCGCCGTTGTTGTTCTGGCCGCCGTTGTTGCCGTTCTGGCCGCCGTTGTTGTTGCCACCGTTCTGGCCGCCGTTGTTGGCGGCGGCGGCGACCTGGCAGCCGGCGAGCTGCTCCAGGCCCTGCGGACGCTGGGCGAACCGGCCGATCGCGGTGGCGATCCGGTTGAGGGCGGACCGCCGCTTGTCGGCCAGCGGGCCGAGGATCGCGTTGTCGATGAACGCCTTGCCGTTGCGCCCCTCGGCCGCCAGCCGCTTGTTGGCGTCGTCGATCTGGGTCTTCAGTAGGGCGAGTTCCTTGTCCACCTCGGCCTTGGCCTGGGCCGGGATCTGCGGCAACCGGGGGGTGACCTCCGGGCAGGCCACCGTCGAGGCCAGCGTGGTCACCGGCGCGTTGCCGGCCTTGACGGCCTGGCACTCGGCGACGGACATCTGGCCGTCACCCCAGTGGTTGCGGACCCACCGGCCGTTCTGCCAGGTCTGGGTGGTGCTGCCCCGCCCGCTCGGCGAGGTGGCGCCGGGGCTCGGTGCGACACAGGCCGACGAGACGTTGCGGGCCTGCTGCCTCGGCTTGTCCCCGGCCGATGAGATCTGGGTGACGGCGGCGATGCCGCCGAAGACGACGAGCGCACCGACCGCCGCCAGCAGCCGCTTGCTCCGCGCGTTACCGGACGACCGGCGTGCCCCTGTGGACCTGCGCATCGAATTGCTCTCCTTCTCGATCCGGTACCTGACTCGTGTCCCCGACGAGGAGACGACCTTCGGGTCGGTCTCCCCCACCGGGGTCACTGCGACGTTCCGGTCGCACGTCGATGGCCGACGATGCCTTTCCGCACCGTCCGCCGCGTCGGGTGGCGCGGCTGGGAAGATCCTGTCCATTCCCGCTTAGGTACGGGCCGGCCCGGACGAAGGTTCAAAGCGGATCGAGGAATCCGGGACCATTTTTCGGCCGGGCCGGATTGTCACCACACGTCGCCGGAAAATGACGGCGGGTCGTTCCCGGAGGGGTCAGTCCCCGCAGAGGTGACCGAAGGCGAACGGCGTGGCCAACTCGTCGCGCCGGTCCCGCAGCACGCAGATCTGCCGGCGCAGCTCGTCCCGGTCGAGCAGGGCCGATTCGTCGGCCACAGCCACCGCCGGCCGGTCACCCACCGGCAACCGGTCGCCCACCGCCACCGCCGCGAGGTCCTCGGCCAGTCGGGCGGGGTCCACCCCGCAGTGCCACCGCGCCTCGGACACGGTGACCCGCTCCACCAGGCAGCGGCCGGGCCGCACCTCGACCCAGCTCCACCCCTCGGCCGTCCCGTCGCGCCACCGCACGTGCAGCCCGCGCACGATCGGATCACTGAGCCGCCGCGACACGTACGCCTCGACGGCCGCCGCCCGGGACAGCGCGCCGAGGTCGTTCACCGCTCCGGTGCGCCCGTCGGGCAACCGGCCGACGATGTCCCGGTAACCGACCGGGTTGTCGTCCGGGTCGTCGCCACCGGCACCGGCGGCGTAGGCGCGGGCGTCGATGACGTACGTGATGATCCGTCGGCCGTGGTCGGCGGCCCGCAGCGTCGGCGAGCCGATCCGCAGCACCGGCAGGCCCACGGCGGCGCAGACCGCCGAGACCATCCGCTCGGTCCGCTGCCCCGCCGACCCGGCCGGCGCGGTCGGGCCGACGGTCAGGGCGAACAGCGGCACGCCGGTGTCGGCAGCGCAGACGACGTGGTCGAACTCCGCGCGCAACGCCGAACTCCACTGGTGCCCGGTGACCCCGGCCGGCCGCCGCGACACCAGGTCGCCGAGCCGACGGGCGGGGTACACCGCCTGGCCGGCCCGGACGAACAGCGGCGCGGCCCCGGCCGGAACCGGCCGCAGCCGGGCCCCGTCGTCGGTGGCGGTACGCGTCATCGTCGGGTCGGTCCGTCCGTGGCAGGAGAGGTGACCGGCCGAGTCTAGGACGTCGACCCCCGTGCCCGCCTCGTCGGTGCGGCCGGTGGACCCGGCACCGAGCGGTCGATCCGGGCGGTGGGCCGGCACTGGGCCGTCGAAGCGGACGATGAGCCCGGCATCCGGGCCGTCGATGCGGGCGGCGGGTCCCGCACCAGGCGGTTGGTGTGCCCCGACCGGGATCTCTACGCTCACGGGGTGCTGCACGACGGACCGGCCCCGGAACTGTTGACCAAGCGGAGTCTCGTCACGGTCTCCCACGCCATCGAGCGGTCGGCGCTGGCCACCGCCGAGGACGGCCCGCTGGTGGTGATCGCCCTGTTCCAGCGGATGCCGTACTTCCAGCGGGAACGGGCCCGCTACACACGCATCGCCGCGGGTGCGGCGGTCACCGTGGTCGGACTGGTCGGGCAGACACCGCCGGAGCTGCCCGACGGGGCGTACCCGGTGGCGCTGGAGGAGACCGAGGAGCTGGCCCGGGAGTGGAGCGTGGTGGCCCTGACCCCCCGCTTCGGGGCCAGCCTGGTGGCCCGGGACCGGCGGGAGGTGGTGGCCGCCGACACGCTGGAGGAGGGCCGGCTCTTCGCCGGCCGCTGGGGGTTCCGCCGGGACGAGGCGCTGCACGAGGTGATCCGGCTGCGGGCGCACCTCGGCGACCGGCTCCCCCCGGCCGCGCTGACCGCTATCGATCAGGTGCTGCGCCGGGTCAGGGACCTGCCGGCGACCCCCGGTGAGAGCCGGGCGGAGGCGGCGTTGCGGCTGATGGCCGAGCGCGTCGACCGGGCCCCCCGTGGCGGGCCGGGACGATCCGCCGAACCGGTCGCGGGACCACCGGGCCTGGTGGACGAGCCGACCCTGCGCCGCTGGACCGGAATGGACGGGGTGACCGCCGCCGGCACCCTGCCGGTGGCCCTGATCGGGGTCCGGATCGGTGACCCGGCCCGCGCCGCCGAACGCTTCGGACGCCGCAGCACCGCCCGCGAGGCGCAGGCCGTGATCGCCGCGCTGACCGCCCCACTGCGCCCGCTCGACCGGGCGATCCGCCTCGCCCCCGACGAGTACCTGCTGGTCCTGCCCGCGTTGAGCCGGGAGGAGGCGCTGGCGGTGGCCGGTCAGGTGCACACCTCGGTCGCCGGGCTGGCCCGGTCGTACCCGTTCGTGTCCTTCGCGGTGCACACGGCGGTCACCGTGACCGACCGGCGGCCGATGCCGGTGGCCGAGGTCCGGCACGCCGTCGAGTGGGCGGCCCGGGAGGGCGTACCGATGGCTACGGTGTCCCGGGAGACCGTCGCGAGCGCCGCCCACTGAGCGCGGCAGGGGACACGATGCGGGTCGTCTCGCTGGTGCCGTCGCTGACCGAGGCGGTGGCGGTGACAGTGCCGGAACTGCTGGTAGGGGCGACCGACTGGTGTGTGCACCCGTCGGGTCTGGACGTGGCCCGGGTCGGCGGCAGCAAGTACCCCGACCTGGATCGGGTCCGGGCGCTGCGGCCGGACCTGGTGCTGCTCAACGTGGAGGAGAACCGGCGGGCCGACGCCGACGCGCTCAGCGCGGCCGGGGTGCCGGTGCTGGTCACCTACCCGCGTACCGTGCCGCAGGCCCTGGACGAGTTGGCCGGGGTGCTCGCCGCGCTGGGGGTGACCGGGGAGCCGGGCTGGCTGACCGACGCCCGCCGGGCCTGGGCCGCACCCGCCGTCGGGGCCGGGGCACGCCGGGCCGTGGTGCCGGTGTGGCGACGGCCGTGGGTGGTGCTCGGCGGGGACACCTTCGCCGGGGACGTACTGCGCCGGCTCGGCGTGGTCAACCTCTACGACGACGACCCCGAGCGCTATCCGCGCCCCGACCTCGACGCGCTGCGGGCCCGCCGGCCCGACCTGGTGGTCCTGCCCGACGAGCCCTACGCGTTCACCGCCGACGACGGGCCGGACGCCTTCCCCGGCATCGACTGCGCGCTGGTGTCCGGCCGGCACCTCACCTGGTACGGCCCGTCGCTGGCCGAGGCGCCCGCCCTGCTCACCGCCCAACTCGCCACCCCGGTCTGACCATCCGTCCCGGGTGGGTGCTCGGGTGGCGGTCAGGCCACCGGGGTGATCCCCCGCTCCACCAGGCCGGCGTCGTCGACGTCGTACCCGATGGTGCTGGTGACCTGGACCACGCCGCTGACCTGGCCGGCGAGTTTCTCCGCCAGCTCGGCGTCGGTCCGCCGGTCCAGCCGGCCGTCCAACCGCACCGCGCCGTCGCGGACCTGTACGGTGACCAGCCCGTCCCGCACGGCCAGCACCCGCCGCAGCACCTCCTGCACCACGTCCTCGCGGATCTCGGCGTCGGTGCGCAGGTGCACCCGCAGCAGGTCGCCGCGGGTGACGATGCCGACCAGCCGGCCCAGGTCGTCGAGGACCGGTAGCCGCTTGACCGCCTCCCGGTCCATCAGCCGGGCCGCCGCCGGCAGCGACGCCCCGGGGTGGGTGGTGACGGCCGGCGCGGTCATCAGCTCCTTCGCCAGCAGCGCCTCGGCCTTCTCCCGGGACACCCGACGACGTCGCCCGGCGAAGACCCGCCGTTCCTCCTGCACCCCGGAGTGCTCCACCTTGTGCAGCAGGTCCGCCTCGGACACCACCCCCAGCACCCGCCGGAAGCCGTCCACCACCGGCACCGCGCTGATGCCGCGCCGGATCAGCACGTCGACGATCGCCCGGTAGGGGGTCTCCTCCCCCACCGTGGCGACCTCCCGGGTCATCACGTCGTCCACCTGCCATGTCCTCATCACGACCTCCTCGGGCTCTCCCGGCCGACGTTAGGGCCGGCCCGACCGGTCGGGGCAGAGGCGGACGGACCGGTACCGCGGAGGCCGAAGGTCCCGTCGGGAGGCCCGTGGCAGGGGACTTAGGTCCCGCCCCGGCACGTACCGGTCGGCCCTGCCGGGACGGCCGCGAACGGCGTGGAATGTAACTGCCACCGGGAAGTGCGGTGCCAGGCAGAGAAGGGACGTGGGAACCATGACCGCGACGATCGAGCGGAACACCACCGCAGGGACCGCACCGGTGGCCGGAACCGAGACCACCCGGCAGCGCGCCGCCCGCTACGTCTGGGCCGGGACCCGGATCGCCCTCGGCTGGATCTTCCTCTGGGCCTTCCTGGACAAGCTGTTCGGCCTCGGCCACGAGACCGCGACGAAGAACGCCTGGATCAACGGCGGCAGCCCGACCAAGGGTTTCCTGGCCTTCGGTGCGAAGGGTCCGTTCCAGGGGCTCTACCAGGACATCGCCGGTGCGGCCTGGGCCGACTGGCTGTTCATGATCGGCCTGGCCGGCATCGGGGTGGCCCTGCTGCTGGGCATCGGGATGCGGGTCGCCGCGATCGCCGGTGGCCTGCTCATGGTGCTGATGTGGACCGCCGTCCTGCCCCCCGAGAACAACCCCTTCATGGACGACCACCTGATCTACGCCGCGGTGCTGGCCGGTCTCGCCCTGGTCGGCGCGGGGAACACCCTCGGCTTCGGCCGGGTCTGGGCCACCCTCCCGCTGGTACGCCGGTTCGGCTGGCTCCGGTAACCGACCGCGAGCACCCGACCGGCCGGCAGGGGCGCCACCTCGACGGTGGCGCCCCTGCCGCGCGTCCACCCCCGCCCGTGGGGTCCGGCGTCGGGCCCTACGGGAATAGGTCCGTCACGATCGGGCAGGATCGACACCGACCGGACGATCGTGCGACGACGAGGAGATCAGCAATGAACACGCCCCAGGCAGGTAAGCCGGAGATCGGCCCGATCGAGGGCGCACCCCCGGCCGACCTCGTCATCGAGGACATCACCGTCGGCGACGGCCCCGAGGCCCAGCCGGGCCAGCTGGCCAACGTGCACTACGTCGGGGTGTCCCACTCCACCGGGCGCGAGTTCGACGCCTCCTGGAACCGGGGTGAGGCGTTCGAGTTCCCGCTCGGCGGCGGCCAGGTCATCGCCGGCTGGGACCAGGGCGTGGTGGGCATGAAGGTCGGCGGTCGTCGCCGGCTCACCATCCCGCCGCACCTGGGCTACGGCAGCCGGGGCGCGGGCGGGGTCATCAAGCCGAACGAGACCCTGGTCTTCGTCGTCGACCTGCTCGGCGTCCGCTGACCACCGGCGGGGTCGCCGGCACCGGCCGGCGGCCCCGCCGGCACACCTACCGAGATCCTGTGCCGTGCCCGGGGGTCCTGTGCCGTGCCCGGGGGTCCGGTGCCGGACTGCCCGCCCCGGGGCCGGCGGCGTCGGCCGTCGAGGTGCCGGGCGGCCCGAGTCCACGTCACACCCGGCTCGACGAGCCGGCCGGACACGATACGACGCGGGCAGGCGGGCGGGCGCGTGGCCGGTCAGGCGCAGGCGGCCAGGGGGCGGTGCGTGACCCCGACCGGGGCGTCGCCGTGCCGGACCGCGATGATCCGGTGCAGGCCGGTGGCGCGCAGCACCCGGGCGACCACCGGATCGGGGTCGACCACGACCAGCTCGCCGCCCCGGGCCCGGACCCGCAGGTGCGCGGCGACCAACGCCCGCACCCCGGCGGCGGAGAGCACCCGGACACCGGAGAGGTCGAGCCGCAGCAGCGGACGGACCGGTGCGGCCCAGAGGGCGACCCGGAACTCGCCGACGGTGGCGATGTCGATCTCGCCCACCACGCGCACCTCGACCACGTCGTCGGCCACCCGGAGCCGCACGTGGAACCGGTCCTCTCCCTGCGTCATGCCCCGAATCTAGCCCCCACCTCCGACGTTTCCGCCCTGCCAGAGGCGGGTTTCCGGGTAGTCCCAGGGTCGCCCCGGAGCTGACCCTGACTCCTCCTCAGGGTGGACCCACGCGGTACGCCGTGGTCGGCCCGTCGTGACGGGCCGACCACGGCGTACCACACCTGCCCGGGCCTGGTCAGCCGCCGCTGGCCGACGGCGCGGGAGCCGGCGACGAGCCACCGGCGACCACCCCCGGATGCGGCGGGCTGGTGGCGGGCGCCGGCTTCAACCCCGGCGGTACGGGCAGCGCGCTGCCCCTGGCGAACTCGGCCCAGCCCGTGTTCCAGGCCGTCCAGCCGTTGCCCGGCCGCAGCGGCACCTCGGTGCCCTTCACGGTGACCAGGTCGCCGACCTGGGTGACGCCCATCAGCCAGTCGGCGGCGGTGGACGACACGTTGGCGCAGCCGTGCGAGACGTTGGTGTAGCCCTGGTCCCCCTCCGACCACGGCGCGGCGTGGATGAACTCGCCGCCCCAGGTGAGGCGCTGGGCGTCCTCGACGTCGACCACATAGCCGCCGTCGGGCTCACCCCGGGTGTCGAAGCGGGTCTGCTGGTGCTTCTCCATGATCACCATCTTGCCGCTGGAACTCGGGGTGCTCGGCTTGCCGAGACTGACCGGGATCCTGCGGACCAGCTTGCCGTCCTGGAAGACCGACATCTGCTTGGTGGCGTTGTCGATGTCCAGGGCGACCTGCCGGCCGATCTTCGAGGTGGACCGCCGGTCGGCATCACCGACGTACTCCTTGCCGATCGGCAGCCCCTCCAGCGCGGACCGGACACTGATCGTCGTCCCGCTGCGCCAGAAGTCGGGCGCGCGGTAGTAGACCTGGCTGCCGTCCTCCAGCCACGACCAGGTGCCCGGCTGCGGCGGATCGGTCTTCACGAACAACCGTCGCTGCACGGCCGCTCTGGCCGCTGTGGGAACTGCCGGTTCGAACGCCACCGTCACCGGCATCGCGGTGCCGTACGTCTGGTTGCCGGCGAAGTAGAGCACGCTGGTCAACGCCGACCGGGTGGTGTTCGCCACCGTGGTGAACGTGGTGCGCCCGACGGTCGTGCGGCCCGCGTCACCGGTCGCGGTCACCTCCGCGGTGTAGGTCCGGCCACCACTCAACGGGGCCGCCGGCACCCAGCTCGACCCGTCCTCCCGCGGCTCCCCGGCGACGGACTTCCCCTTGTCGTCGGTGAGCTTCACACTGGTCACCCGCCCGTTGTTCACGGTGGTGCCGACCTCCGCGCTGACCGGTACGTCCTTCGCCCGATCGGCCGGCGTCACCGACACCGTGGGGGCCGCCGGCCCACCGGGCGCCGCCCCGGCCGCCGGCTTCCGCTCGGCGGTACACCCGCCGAGGACCAGCGGTGTGGCTGCGATGGTCACCGCCAGAAGCGTCAATCGCCGCCTCACGTCCATATTCCCGTCCCCCCGTTCCCCGTCCCCTTGGCCACATTCTGTACGGCGTTTCTCGGGCCGGGTCACGCTTTCGGGGAACCGGGCGGGCAACGGCCGGCCTTATCGACCCCATCGATGCCGGACGGGCCGGACGGGCACCGGATGTCCGGGATCGACCGCGTCGGGGCGGCACGGACAGTCAGTCCCAGTCCTGGTCACCGTGGTTGCGGTTCCACCGCCCACCGACCGGCGGGGTGTCCAGTCGGATGGCTGCCACCGCGTTACCGGCCAGGTCGTTGTCCTCCACCCGGCAGGAGACACAACTGCCCCGGGAGGTGATCCAGAGCCCGTGGGTCTGGGTGCGTTCGGGATGGTTGTCCCAGATCCGGTTGCCGCGCACCGTCGCCGAGTCGAACGCGGCGTCGATCGCGATGCCGGCCCGGGTCGGCGGCGCGTCAGGCAACTCGTACGGGGTGCCCGGCAGCGGGGTGTCCCCGCTCCACGCGGAGTAGGCGTCCGGGCGGACCGGGGCGAGGTGCAGTTCGGTGGCGGTGTTGGCGGCCACCACCGCCACCCGGGAGCCGACCCGCAGCACCTTGCCCCGGTGACTGTCCTGCGCCCAGTTCGCCGAGCGGTCGACCACGGACCGGGCGCTGTAGCGGACCGACTCGCCGCCGCCACAGGACGCCTCGGCACACTGCCGACCGTTGTTGCGGATCCGGTTGTCGAGCAGCATCGCGTCGGTCATCGGCCGGTCCACCCGGACGGCGTCCAGGCCGTTGCCCCAGAACTCGTTGCTCTCCACCACCACGTCCTGCGCCGGGTGCGGATAGCCGCGACCCAGATCGTGCTGGTGGTAGCCGTAACCGCCGTTGCTGCTGATCCGGTTGCCCCGCACCGTGTACGGGCCCGGCGTGTTGCCCACGCTGATCCCGTCGCCCACGTTGGCGTCGATGACGCAGTCGGTGAGCAGGCCGCCCCGGCCGGCGACCCCGGCGGTGCCGTTGCCGGACACGTCGTAGCCGGCCTCCAGGTTGCCGGTCATCGTGCAACCGGTGACGATCAGCCCGTCGGCACCCCAGTCCGAGATGCCGAAGCGGTTGCCCTGGCTGTGGCAGCCGATGATCCGGTAGCCACGCGGCGGCGTCCAGTGGTCCTTCTGGAGTTCGAGGAAGATGCCGTTGGTGCCGTTGGCGAGGGCCGTGCAGTTGGCGATGGTGAGCCGTTCCATGTCGCCCCAGCCACCGATGCCGATACCGATGCCCGCGCCGCCCATCTGCTCACCGTTGTCCAGCCGGCCGCAGCCGACCACCACCACCCCGTCGACCAGGGTGTCCTGGAGGAAGTCGCAACCCAGGCCGGTCGCACCGGTGTGGTGGATGTAGAGGTTGCGGAACACCCCGCGCACCACGTACTGCAAACCGAGCCCCTTGGCCAGGTAGTTGTACTCGGCCAGCGCCACCCCTGAGCCGTCGATCTCGAAGTCGGCGAAGGTGCAGTCGGCGATGTGCCGGTCCCGGTCCGCGCCGTGCTGCAACACCGTCCAGAACGCCAGCGGCGTCGGGTCGGTGCGGTTGCCCTCGTTGCTGAGCAGAAACCGGGTGGCCGCCGGGCCGGCGCCGATCAACGACACCCCGCTGCGCCACACCGTGCCGGCGTCCCGGATGGAGTAGATGCCCGGCGGGCACCAGATCACCCGGGCCCGCCCGTCGGCCGCGTAGCCGTCACCGAGCCGGTCCACCAGGGCGGCGAGCGCCGGCTGGTCGTTGGTCACCCCGTCGCCGGTCAACCCGTGGTCGTGGGCGTTGCACCACAGCGGTGCCCCGGCGACGGGGGGACGGCGGTCCCGCACGGCGACGGGCAGACCCTGGTACGGCACGGTGGCTCCTCTCGGCGGCGGGTTCGCGACCGACGCGGCGGGTTCGCGACCGACGGCGGTTTCCCGGCCCACCGACCGGAAAACCCGCCCGCCCACCGCCGGCCCGTCCGGAACCGGACGAACACCGGGCAGCGCGACGGAGCCGGTCACCCCGCCCAGGGTGACCGGCTCCGGGCGTACCGCTCAGACGTTCGCCACCAGCAACGCCGGCTGTTCGACGCAGTCGGCGACGTGCCGCAGAAAGCCACCGGCCACGCCACCGTCGCAGACCCGGTGGTCGAAGGTGAGGCTGAGCTGGGTCACCTTGCGGACGGCCAGCTGCCCGTCGACCACCCACGGCTTGTCCACGATCCGCCCCACCCCGAGCAGCGCCGCCTCCGGGTGGTTGATGATCGGGGTGGAACCGTCCACCCCGAACACGCCGTAGTTGTTGAGGGTGAAGGTGCCGCCGGTGAGCCGGGCCGGCGACAGGGTGCCGGCGCGGGCGGCGGCGGTGGTCTCGGCCAGCGCGGCGGCCAACTCCCTGGTGGTCAGCCGCTGGGCGTCGCGTAGCACCGGGACGAGCAGGCCCCGGTCGGTCTGCGCGGCGATGCCCAGGTGCACCCCGGCCGACTGGACGATGCGCTGCCCCTCGGTGTCGACGTGCGCATTGAGCTGCGGGAACCGCCGCAGGCCGCTGAGGCAGATCCGGGCCAGCAGGGCCAGCACGCTGACCGGGGCGTCCGGGGTGGCCGCGTTGATCGCCGCCCGGGTGGCCAGCAACGCGGTGGCGTCCGCGTCCACCCAGATGGTGACCTCGGGAATCTCCCGACGGCTGCGGGAAAGCTTGTCGGCGATCACCCGGCGGATGCCGGTCAGCGGAATGACCACGTCGGACGCCTCGGCGGGGGCCGGCCCGACGTGCGCCGCCGGGGCCGGGTCCGCGACGGCGGCGGGCCGGTCCGGGTCGCCGGTGTGCCGCTGCGGCGCGGTGGTCAGGGCGGCCTCCACGTCGCTGCGGCGGATCACGCCGCCGGGGCCGGTGCCCCGCAGCCCGGCCAGGTCGACCCCGTGCTCGCGGGCGAGCCGGCGCACGATCGGCGAGATGACCAGGGGGGCCGTCCCGCCGGCCGGCGCGGTGCCGCCTCCGGCCGGCGGGACGACGCCGTCGGTGGACACCCCGGTGGCCGGGGTGTCCGTCCCCGCGCCGGCCGGGACCCTCGGCGCGGACGACGGGCCGACGGTGCCAACGGGGACGGGCCCGACGGCCGGCTCCGCGACGGGCGCGGCGGCCGGCTCCGGGGCCAGGGTCAGCCGGGGGCGTCGCCGCCGCCGGGTGCCGCCGTGGCCGGTGCCGTACCCGATCAGGACGTTGCCGGAGCCGGCCCGTTCCTCCTCGCGGTAGGTGGCGTGCCCGGCGGGCTCGTCGCCGCCGTCGGCCGGCGCGACGGTGATCAGCGGCTGACCGACCGGGCGCGTCTCACCGGCCGCGCCGTGCAGGGCGACCACCCGCCCGGCGTACGGGCAGGGCACGTCGACCACGGCCTTGGCGGTCTCCACCTCCACCACGCTCTGGTCCACGGTGACCACGTCACCGACGGCGACCTTCCACTCGACGATCTCGGCCTCGCTCAGCCCCTCACCGAGGTCGGGCAGGAGGAAGACCCGGGTGCCGGTGGCGGTACGGGCGCTCACGCCGCGCTCCCCTGGGCCAGCCAGCGCGGATCGGGCCGGTCGTCCCACTGCAGGCGGGCCACGGTGTCGAGGACCCGGTCCACCCCGGGCAGGTGGGTGTGCTCCAGCATCGGCGCCGGGTAGGGGATGTCCAGCCCGGCGACCCGCAGCACCGGGGCGTGCAGGGCGTGGAAGCAGCGCTCCTGCACCCGGGCGGCGATCTCCGCGCCGACCCCGGCGAAGCCCTGCGCCTCGGTGATCACCACGCACCTGCCGGTACGGCGCACCGAGGCGGTGACGGTGGCGTCGTCGAACGGCACGATGGTGCGTACGTCGACGACCTCCAGGTCCCAGCCGTCCTCCCGGGCGGCCTCGGCGGCCTCCAGCGCCACCGGCACCGCCGGGCCGTACGCGACCAGGGTGGCGTCGGTGCCGGGACGGCGCACCACGGCTCGGCCAAACGGGGCGGTACGGGCGGGCAGTTCAGCCTCGCCGCTGGCGAAGTAGAGCTTCTTCGGCTCCAGGAACACCACCGGGTCCGGATCGGCGATCGCCTCCCGCAGCAGCGAGTACGCGTCCTCCACCGTCGCCGGGGTGACCACCTTCAGGCCGGGGGTGTGCGCGTAGTACGCCTCGGACGAGTCGCAGTGGTGCTCCACCCCACCGATGCCACCGGCGTACGGCACCCGGATGACCATCGGCACGCTCAACGCGCCCCGGGTGCGGTTGCGCAGCTTCGCCACGTGCGAGGCGATCTGCTCGAACGCCGGGTAGGCGAACGCGTCGAACTGCATCTCCACCACCGGCCGCAGCCCGGACATGGCCAGGCCGACGGCGAAGCCGACGATGCCGGCCTCGGCGAGCGGGGTGTCGAAGCAGCGCTTGTCACCGAACCGGGCCTGCAACCCGTCGGTGATCCGGAAGACCCCGCCGAGCTGTCCCACGTCCTCGCCGAAGACGAGCACCCGCTCGTCGTCGAGCATCGCGTCGGCCAGCGCGGCGTTGAGCGCCTTCGCCATGGTCATGGTGGCCATCAGGCGTCCCCCTCCGCGTCGGCGGCCAGCTCGGCCCGGACCATCTCGCGCTGCTCGACCAGTTGCGGGGTCGGTTCGGCGTAGACGTGCTCGAACAGGCTCAGCGGGTCGACGGTCGGCTGGGCGTGCATCCGGTCCCGCAGGTCGGCGGCGTACGCCTCGGCCTCGGCGGCGATCTGTGCGACCACCGCGTCGTCCAGCTCGCCCCGGCTGCGCAGGTACGCCTCCAGCCGGGCCACCGGGTCGCGGTCCCGCCACGCCTCGACCTCGTCGGGGTCCCGGTAGCGGCTGGCGTCGTCGGCGTTGGTGTGCGCCTCCATCCGGTAGGTGTGCGCCTCCACCAGGTACGGCCCGTGCCCGGCGCGGGCGTGCGCCACCGCCCGGGTGAGCACCGCCAGGACGGCGACGGGGTCGTTGCCGTCGACCTGCTCGCTGGGCACCCCGTAGCCGACGCCCTTGTAGGCCAGGCTCGGCGCGGCCGTCTGCCGGGACAGCGGCACGCTGATCGCGTACTTGTTGTTCTGCACGAAGTAGACGACCGGGGCCTTGAACACGGCGGCGAAGTTGAGCCCCTCGTGGAAGTCGCCCTCACTGGTCGCGCCGTCGCCGATGAAGGCCAGCGCGACCGTGTCCCGCCCCTGGTAGGACTCGCCGTAGGCCAGGCCGGCGGCGTGCACGCACTGGGTCGCCAGCGGGGTGCACTGCGGCGCGGTGTGCACCACCGTCGGGTCGTACCCGCAGTGCCAGTCGCCGCGCAGCAGGGTGAGCACCTCGACCGGGTCGATGCCCCGGGCGGTCAGCGCCATCGACTCCCGGTAGGTGGGGAACACCCAGTCGTCGTCGCGCAGCGCCAGCACCGCGCCGACCTGGCACGCCTCCTGGCCGCGCGAGGACGGGTAGACGGCGAGCCGGCCCTGCTTGGTCAGGGCGGTGGACTGTGCGTCGAAGCGCCGGCCGACGACCATCCGCCGGTACATCTCGCGCAGCGTCTCGACCGGCGGTTCGGGCAGGTCGGCGCGGGGCGGCAACGGGGTGCCGTCGGGGTCGAGCAACCGGACCGGCGCGGTCTGCGGGAGCAGGCCGGCGGTGGGGTCGGGGGCGACCGGGGTGGCCGGTCGACGGGTACGCGGGGATGCCCTGCGGACCGCCTGGGGTGTGGTCGTCACGGCGGGGACCTCCTGGACGTGTGGTGGCCCTATGCTCCAGCCGTTGGATGATTGACTCAACATTCCCGGTGAACGCGGGACGATTGGCCTACCGAGGAGTATCTGATGAGCCAGCAGACCACCCCGCCGCCGGGCCCACCGGGCGCAACGGGACGTTCGGTCACGCCGCTGGACGAGGTGGACCGACGGGTCCTCGACGAACTCACCCGGGACGGCCGGCTGTCCATGCGCACCCTCGCCGAACGGGTGCACGTGTCGCGCACCAACGCGTACGCCCGGGTGGAGCGGCTGCTGCGCGACGGGGTGATCACCGGGTTCCGGGCCCGGGTGGCACCCGAGCCGGCCGGGCTGGGCACCTCGGCGTACATCTCGTTGACCATCCAGCAGAACACCTGGCGGGAGGTGTCGGCAGAGCTGGCCCGGGTGCGCTACATCGAGCACGTGGCGCTGCTCAGCGGGGAACACGACGTGTTGGCGCTGGTCCGCGCGCCGGACAACGCCACCCTGCGGGACGTGGTGCTCAGCCGGGTGCAGGGCATCGCCGGGGTGCTGTCCACCCGCACCTGGCTGGTCTTCGACGAGTTCGACGGGGCCGGCAGCCCCTGGGCCTGAGTGACGGCCCGGCGCGGTTGGTCAGCGTTCGGGTGGGGCGGCCAGGCCGGCGCGGTCGGCCAGGGCCAGCAGCGGCTCCAGGGAGTAGCGGTCGCCGTCCAGGCCGGCGTGCGGGTCGCCGCGCTCGGCGAACCGGGCCGGCATGGTCAGCACGTCGAAGTCCTCCGGGCGGGCGTCGTCCAGCTCCGCCCAGTCCAGAGGGGCCGACACCAGCGCCGCCGGGGTGGGCCGGATCGAGTACGCCGACGTGACGGTGTGGTCGCGGGCCATCTGGTTGTAGTCGATGAAGACCGGCCGGTCCCGCTGCTCGCGCCACCAGGTGGTGGTGACCAGGTCGGGCAGCCGACGCCCCAACTCGTGGCCCAGGGCGAGCACCGCGCGTCGGCACTCGCCGAAGCTCCACCGGGGCTCGATGGACAGATAGACGTGCAGGCCGCGCCCGCCCGTGGTCTTGGGGTAGCCGACCATGCCCAGCTCGGCGAGGAAGGCCCGGACCTCGTGCGCCACCGGCACCACCTGGTCGAAGCCGACCCCCGGCATCGGGTCCAGGTCGATCCGGAGCTGATCGGGGCGCTCCACGTCGGCCGCCGTCACCGGCCAGGGATGGAACCGCAGGGTGCCGAGGTTGGCCGCCCAGATCACCACCGCCAGCTCGCCCGGCGCGACCTCGTCGGCGGTACGGCCGCTGGGGAAGGTGAGGTGTGCGGTGCGCACCCAGTCGGGAGCGCCGGCCGGGAGCCGTTTCTGATAGAAGGCGTCACCCCGGTTGTCCTGCCGGGTGCCGATCTTCGCCCCCTCGAACACGCCGCGCGGCCAGCGCTCCAGCATCGTCGGCCGGTCCCGCAGGGCACGCAGGATGCCGTCGCCGACGGCGAGGAAGTAGCCGACCACGTCCCGCTTGGTCAGCCCGCGCTCGGGAAAGTAGGGCTTGTCGGGGCTGGAGACGCGGACCAGCCGCTCCCCCACCTGGATCTCCTCGGCCGCCGTCGCCACGCTCACACGGTAACGGCCACCCCCGACACCCGGAGCCGGCTCACCGGATCGCAGCGATACGCGGAGGGCTACGCCTCGGGTTGCCCGACGTAGGTGCCGCGCTGCGGCACGGTGTAGACCAGCCCACGCTCGCGAAGCTCCGCGACGGCACGCCGGGCGGTCCCCCGGGCCACCCCGAACTCCTGCACGATCGCCGCTTCGCTCGGAATCGGTCGATGCGCCGCGAGGTCACCGTTGCTGATCCGACCAGCCAAGATGTTTGCCACCTGGCGGTAGACCGGCACCGGGCCGTCTGGATCGATCATGGCAAGAAACTAATCGAGCCAAGACGAGGCAGGTTCTTTAGCTACGTCCCTAGACGTTCATGCTTGTACACCACTACCGTAAGTGGCAGCTCGTGACGATCAGTCATCTGGGCTGCCGGTAGCGGTCCGGGTACCTGATCGGGGATCGGTGCCCGGATCTGCCCGTACCCGGAGGGGTCCCATGCCGATGGACGACGGACCGGTCACGCCCGCCCTGGTCATCTGGACCGCGCAGCGGGTGGTGGCGCAGCACCACGAGGCACCGGACGGGCCGCCACCCCTGCGCCGTTGCTTCCAGTGCCGCGACGGCGGCTGCCACATGCTGACCTGGGCGCGCGACGTGCTCCGGGCTCACCGGCGACCGCCGCCACTCCCCCACTAGGCTCGCCGCCATGGCGATCTATCTCGACGTACACCCGGAGAACCCGCAGCCACGGACGATCGCCCGGGTGGTCGACCTGCTGCGCGGCGACGGCCTGATCGCCTATCCGACCGACTCGTGCTTCGCGCTCGGCTGCCAGCTGGGCAACCGGGACGGCCTCGACCGGATCCGGGAGATCCGGCACCTGGACAGCAAGCACCACTTCACCCTGGTGTGCCGGGACTTCGCGCAGCTCGGCCAGTTCGTGCACATCAACAACGCGGTGTTCCGGTCGCTGAAGGCGGCCACCCCGGGCAGCTACACCTTCATCCTGCCCGCGACCAAGGAGGTGCCGCGCCGGCTGCTGCACCCCAGGAAGAAGACCGTCGGGGTACGCATCCCCGACCATCCGGTCGCGCAGGCGCTGCTGGCGGCGCTGGGTGAACCGTTGGTGTCGAGCACCCTGCTGCTGCCCGGCGAGACGGAACCGATGACCCAGGGCTGGGAAATCAAGGAACGGCTCGACCACGCGATCGACGCGGTGATCGACTCCGGCGAGTGCGGCACCCTACCCACCACCGTGGTCGACTTCTCCGCCGACGAGCCGGAGATCGTCCGCTACGGCGCGGGCGACCCGACCCGCTTCGAGTAGGCCCGCCGGGTCAGGAACCGGGTTCCACGGGCGGCAGCGGCAACGGCTCGACCACCGGGTCGACGCCGTGGGTGGAGTGCGCGGGTGCCGGGCGGGCCGGCCCCGGGGTCCGGCGGTGCCGGCGACCCGCGCCCACCGGCCCGGCCCGCCGGGCCACCTCGCAGGTGACCAGGTGGATCGGGGCCGGTGGCACGGCGAACCGCCCCGGACCCCAGCGCACCCAGAGGGCGACCCGGCCGGCGTCGGCCTCCGCCGCGAGCTTCTCCCAGGTACGCCGCCGGTCGGTGTGGTCAACCTCGACGACCACCGGCGGGCCGTCGCGGCGGGCACACGCCACGTCCACTACCGAGTGGCGGTCCGTCATCGGCGGCGGCAGCGGCAGCACGCTCGCCGCCCGACGGTATGAGCGCCAGCCCTGCTCGGCGGCCCAGACCAGCACGGCGTCGATGATCAGCGCGGTCACCTCGTCGGTGCCCAGGTCGACGAACTCCAGCCCGGCCAGCCGCCCGGTGAGTGATGCCGCCAGCCGTTCGCCGTCCACCCGGGCAGGATATCGACTCACCGATCACGGTCCACCTCCACCCAGACCCGGCGGGGACCGGGCGGGCCGCCGGGCGGAGGACTCCGGTCGACCGCACCGACCGTGCGCCCGGGATCCGGCTCGCGGCCGGTCAGGTGGTGCTGTTCGGCCGGATCGGGTTCCTCGCCCGCGACCTGCTCGACGAGATACCGCACACCGTCGCCACCGTCTGAGGTTGCCGGACATTCGTCGACCGCGATCCGTTTCCGCAGCTCACCCAGGGGTACCGGGATGGCCGTCAGCCGATCAAGGAGGTCTGCCGGTGTCCACCGACGCCATCGTCCTGCTCAAAGAGGACCACAAGGAGATGCGCCGCCTCTTCCGCGAGTTCGAAAAGGCGCAGGAGGGACCGGCCAGTCGCCGCCGCAAGGTGGTCGACGAGATCGTGGCAGCCCTCACCACCCACACCTACCTCGAGAACGAGGTGATGTACCCGCAGGTCCGCAAGCTCCTGCCGGACCTGGAGGACGACATCCTGGAGTCGTACGAGGAGCACCACGTCGCCGACGTGCTCTGCGCCGAACTGGCCGCGATGGACGCCTCCGACGACCACTTCGTCGCCAAGACCACGGTGCTGATCGAGAACGTCGAGCACCACGTCGAGGAGGAGGAGCAGGAGTGGTTCCCCAAGGTGCGGGAGGCGCTCGGCCGCAACCAGCTCCAGGAGATCGGCGAGCGGATGATCGCGCTGCGCCCGGACGCGCCCCGCTCGCCCAGTGACCCGAAGGCGATCAAGAGCGCCCGGCACGCCACCACCGCCTGACCCGACCGGCAACACCCGCACCGGAGTACGTCAAGGGGCCCGACCGGCTGGTCGGGCCCCGCTCGGTCCCGCCGGGGCGGTCAGCGAGGGCCCGCGTGGGTCCGGTCAGAGACCCGTGCGGTGCGGCAGGGACGACGCGGGGACGGTGGCCCGGTGCCGGGCGGCGGCCAGCTCGGGCCCGTGGCGGACCGCCCAGTCGGCGAGGCCGGACAGCGGACCGAGCAGGCTCTGCCCGAGCGGCGTGAGGCGGTACTCGACGCTGGGCGGGACGGTGGGATGGACGTCCCGCAGCACCAGGCCGGCCCCCTCCAGGCCCCGCAACGTGCGGGTCAGCATCCGCTGGCTGATGCCGTCGATGGTGCGGTGCAGCTCGTTGAACCGGTACGGCCGGCGGCCCAGCAGGGTCAGCACCAGCATCGACCACTTGTCGCTGAGTAGCCGCAGCACCTCGGTGACCGGGCAGTGCTCGTACTCGTCGGCCGGCACGGGCGTCGGCAGGACCGCCGCCACCAGGGAACGAACCTCCGTGTGCGGTACGGACATGAAAGTGCCTTCTTCCCTCGGTCGCCGAGCCCGAAGAGGATTGTGCCGTCCGCGATCCACGGTCGACGTCCGGTGCCTGACGGGGTCACCGGCCGGCAGCGGCAGGGAGGGGCGGCATGCGCGTCACGGTCATCAGCGGCGGCACCGACGGCATGGGCCGGGCGACGCTCGAAGCCCGGATCCGCCGTGGCGACGAGGTCGTCGCCATCGGCAGCAACCCGGCGAAGGGGCAGGCCGTGCGGGCGCTCTCCGGCCGGGTGCACTTCCTCCGGGCGGATCTGCGCTCGGTGGCGGAGACCCGCAGGGTCGTCGACACCATCAGGCGACGGTGGCCGAAGGTGGACGCCCTGGCACTGTTCGCCAACCGGCCGGTACCCCGGCGGGTGGTCACCGACGAGGGCCTGGAGCAGACCTTCGCGCTCTACTACCTGAGCCGTTACCTGCTCAGTCACGGTCTACGCGACCAACTGGACGCCGCCGAACAGCCGGTGATCGTCAACGTCGTGGGGGTCGGCATCACCCGGGGATCGATCCACTGGGACGACCTCCAGCTCACCCGGAAGTACGGCATGGTCGACGCACAGTTGCAGGCCGGCCGGGCGAACGACCTGCTCGGGGTGGACTTCGCGGCGCGGTCCGGCTCGCGGGCACGGTATGTGCTCTACCACCCCGGCTTCACCCGCAGCGGCGACCTGTCCACCATGCCGGCGGCGATCCGTGGGGTGATCCGGGCGGCGTCGGTCGTCGCCAGGCCGGTCGGGAAGTCGATCCGCCCCGTCGTGGCGTGGATCGACAACCCACCGTCGGATGCCCTGACCGCCAACGACCGGGGCAGACCCGTTCCGCTGTCGACCACGACGCTCGACCCGGCCGCCGCCCGCCGCCTCGGCACGATGACCGACTCGCTGGTCACCCGCCTCGACGCCGGCTGAGCCGGTGGTTCACCAGAGGGTCACCGGTGCGCCCGTCGGCGCGGGCAGGATCTGCCGTACCCGGCCGGGGGCCACACTGCGCTGCCGCCACTCCCGGGGATAACCCACCGAGACCTCCTCGAACCGCACCCCGTCCTTCCAGGTGGTACGCGGAATGTGCAGGTGCCCGTAGACCACCGTGGTGGCGGCGAACCGGCGGTGCCAGTCGGCGGTGGCCTCCGTCCCGCACCACTGGGCAAAGATCGGATAGCGCAGCACATCGGTCGGGTGGCGGTCCAACGGCCAGTGGTTGACCAGCACGGTGGGCAGCGCCGGATCGCGGGCGGCCAACCGGCGGGCGGTCTCCTCCAGCCGGGCCGCACACCACTCCTGCCGGCTCGGATACGGGTCGGGATGCAGCAGGAACTCGTCGGTGCAGACGATCCCGGTCCGGTACGCCTCGGCCAGCGCGGCCTCCCGGGTGTCGAACCCCGGCGGTCGCCAGCTGTAGTCGTAGAGCAGGAACAGCGGGGCGACCAGCGCCGGACCGCCCGGCCCCCGCCACACCCGGTAGTCGTCCTCCGGGGTGACCACACCCAACTCCCGGCACCGTCGCACCAGCAGGTCGTAGCGGTCCACCCCGCGCAGGGTCACCGGGTCGGCCGGCGGGGTCCACAGCTCGTGGTTGCCGGGTGCCCAGATGACGGTGTCGAAGCGTTCGGCGAGCGTGCCGAGCGCCCACTCGATGTCGGCCACGGTGTCCGCCACGTCACCGGCGACGATCAGCCAGTCCCGTGGCGAGGTGGGCCGCAGCGCCTCGACCAGGGCACGATTCTCCGCGTACCCGATGTGCAGATCGCTGATCGCGACCAGACTGCCCTCGGTGTCCTCCCCCAGCATCCGCCGATCGTACGCAGCCGACCGCCCGGCGTGGAGCCACCGCAACGGCCACCGCAAAGGCGGTGGCCGGCCGACCGAGCCGGTACCGGGGCACCGGAGCTCCGCACGATCGGAGAACCCGGCCGGCTGCCCGGCACCGGCAGGTACGCACGGGCAGCCCGAACGGCACCCGGTAGGATCGTCGGTGGGCCGTGACTGGCGCGTGGGGATGGAGCACCATCGGGAAGCGGCCCCGTCATGAGGACGCACGCCGAGCGCCTGGGCCTTCCGCACGTCACCTGGAGGTCGCATGTCGCGCAACGCCGAATCCACCGCTTTCCTCAGCGCGCTCGAGGTGATCCGGGCGGTCGAACCCCGGGTGGCCGACGCGATCGGCGCGGAGCTGACCGACCAGCGTGAGTCGCTGAAGCTGATCGCCAGCGAGAACTACGCCTCCCCGGCGACCCTGCTCACCATGGGCAACTGGTTCAGCGACAAGTACGCCGAGGGCACCGTCGGCCGTCGCTTCTACGCCGGCTGCCAGAACGTCGACACCGTCGAAGCGCTCGCCGCCGAACACGCCAAGGCGCTGTTCGGGGCCTCCCACGCCTACGTGCAGCCGCACTCCGGCATCGACGCCAACCTGGTCGCCTTCTGGGCGATCCTGGCCGACCGGGTCGAGTCCCCCGCCCTCAAGAAGGCCCAGGTACGCCAGGTCAACGACCTGACCGAGGCGGACTGGTTCGCGCTGCGCCGCGAGCTGGGCAACCAGCGGATGCTGGGCATGTCGCTGGACGCCGGCGGGCACCTCACCCACGGTTTCCGACCCAACATCTCCGGCAAAATGTTCGACCAGCGCAGCTACGGCACCGACCCGGCCACCGGCCTGATCGACTATGACCGGGTCGCCGAGGCCGCCCGGGAGTTCAAGCCGCTGATCCTGGTCGCCGGCTACTCGGCGTACCCCCGGAAGGTGAACTTCCGGATCATGCGGGAGATCGCCGACTCGGTCGGGGCCACCTTCATGGTCGACATGGCGCACTTCGCCGGCCTGGTCGCCGGCAAGGTCTTCACCGGCGACTTCGACCCGGTGCCGCACGCGCACATCGTCACCACCACCACCCACAAGTCGCTGCGCGGGCCGCGCGGCGGCATGGTGCTCTGCGGCCCGGAGCTGGCCGACCAGGTCGACCGGGGCTGCCCGATGGTGCTCGGCGGTCCGCTGCCGCACGTGATGGCGGCCAAGGCGGTCGCGCTGGCCGAGGCCCGCCGGCCCGACTTCGCCGACTACGCCCAGCGGATCGTCGACAACGCCCAGGCCCTCGCCGAAGGGCTGCTGCGCCGGGGCACCACCCTGGTCACCGGCGGCACCGACAACCACCTGGTGCTGCTCGACGTATCCGGCTACGGTCTCACCGGCCGGCAGGCCGAGCAGGCGCTGCTCGACTCGGGCATCGTGACCAACCGCAACGCCGTCCCGCAGGACCGCAACGGCGCCTGGTACACCTCCGGCATCCGGATCGGCACCCCCGCGCTGACCACCCGGGGTCTGGGCACCGCCGAGATGGACGTCACCGCCGAGCTGATCCACACCGTGCTCAGCCAGACCACGCCGGGCGCCAACGCCGACGGCACCCCGTCCAAGGCCAAGTACGTCCTCGACCCGGCGGTCGCCGACAAGATCAGCAAGCAGGCCACCGACCTCCTCGCCGCCCACCCCCTCTACCCCACCATCAACCTGGGCTGACTGTAAGCCCGGCCCGGCCCCGCCATTCCGGCACCCCGCCCCGCCACGCTCCCTCGCGGTGATCAAGAGGTTTAGGTCACGAAAGCCCTCATCAGTGACCCAAACCTCTTGATCACCGACCCTCACCACCGTGCCGGCCCCACCACCGTGCCGACCCCGACCAGGGACAGCCGGAGGGTGGGGGTGAGGCCGGGTTGGGCTGCTGGGGTGATCAAGAGGTTTAGGTCAGGAAAGGTGGTTCTGGTGACCAAAACCTCTTGATCAACCGGGAGACCGGGGGCGGAGGCGGGGGCAGGGACGGGGAGAGATCGGGGCGGGGACGGGCGGGCAGGGGTGGGGGTCAGGGGAGGGGGCGCTTGAGGTGGTAGCGGTGGACTTCGGTGCTGCCCTGGATGTTGTTGACGTCCTCGGCGGCGGAGACCAACTCCCAGCCCTCCCGACCGACCCGGTTGAGGTGGGCGATGGCGGTGTCGCCGTAGGCCGTGACGTCGGTGCGTGAGCCGTCCGGGCCGTACCAGACGAACGAGACGTGGAACTGGCGTCCCTGCCCCTGGTAGCGGCGGACCAACAGGGCGTACTCCCAAGCGATCATGCGTCCATTATGGCCACCGGCCCATCCGTCGCACAGCACGGGAGGTGGCGGTTCGATGACACGCGGTGCCGGTCGGCGCGGTGACCGGGTCGGCCGGAGCACGGCAACCGCGCGGTCAGCGGAGGCCGGTCAGTTCGTCGGTGATCAGGGCGGCCAACCGGTCCAGCCCGAGGTCGATCTGCTCCGGGGTGACGGCGCTGACCGACAGTCGCAGCGCGTCGACCGGGCGGCCGTCGTCGTAGAAGTGCGCCATCGGCGTCCAGAGCACACCGTACCGCTGCGCGGAGCGCCGCAGCAGCGCGTCGTCGACCGGGAACGGCACGGTGACCACCACGAAGAAGCCACCGGCCGGCGCGTTCCAGCGCACCGGCGAGCCGGCCGGGAAACGTCGCCGCAGACCGGCCAGCAGGTGGTCCCGGTTGCGGGTGTACGCCGCCCGTTCCCGCCGGTTCGCGGTCACCAGTGAGCAGGCGTGCTCCAGCAACGCCCCGCCGATCACGGCCTGGGCCAGCGGCGACGTGTTCACCGAGACCATGCTCTTGATCTTGGCGAGCTGGTCGGCGAACAACCCCACCGCACCGTCGAGCCCGCCGACCCGCTGGTCGGCCACCAGATAGCCGATCCGGGCCCCGGGGAGCACCGTCTTGGCGAACGAGCCGAGGTAGACCACCCGGCGTCGGGTGTCGAGCGCCTTGAGCGTCGGCACCCGGTCGGCGTCCCCGGCCGGGAAGAGGCCGTACGGGTTGTCCTCGATCAGCAGCAGGTCCTCCTCGACGGCCAGGCCGAGCAACCGCCGCCGGTCGGCCACCGGGATGCTGGTGCCGGACGGGTTGGCGAAGTCGGGCATCACGTAGCAGGCCCGGGGCCGCAACCCCTCGTCGCGCGCCCGACGCACCTGGGCCCGCAGGTCGGCCAGGTCGATTCCGGTCGGGCCGGCGGCGACCGGGCGCACCGGCAGGTCCACCAGCCGGGCCGCGCCGGTCAGCCCCACGTACGTCGGGGCGACGGCGAGCAGCACGTCGGTCGGGCCGGCCCGTAACGCCCGCAGCACCAGCAGCATCGCCTCCTGGCAGCCGACGGTCACCACCACCGCCTCGTCGTCGACGTGGACGTCCTCGTCGACGGCGAGGTTGCGGGCGATCAGATGGTGGATGATCCCCTTGGTCCGGCCGTACTGGAACAGGGTGCGGCGGACCTGGTCGGGGCTCTGCCCGAGGTCGTCGGCGAGGTGCCGGCGGAACCGGTCCAGCCAGCGGCCCGGCGCGTCGTCGTCGAAGAACTCCTCGTAGGGTCGCCCGGCGGCCAGCGACACCGCGTCGGGCCAGTGCTGGGAGACCTCGTTGAGGAAGTTCATCGAGTTCAGCGCCGGGTCGTCGACCGCCGGGTGCAGGGTCGCCAGGTCCAGGTCCACCAGATGCTCCAACGGGTCAGCCTCCGGTCAGGGTACGCAGCCGCCGGGCCTGCCCCGGGTCGGCGCAGCCGGTCAGGGTCAGCGCGTCGCGCAACTCGACGGCGAGCAGGTCGAGGGCGGCCCGCGCGCCGGCCCGGCCACCGGCCGCGAGCGCCCACAGCATCGGGCGGCCGAGCAGCACCCCGGTCGCGCCGAGGGCGAGCGCGCGCAGCACGTCCGTGCCGGACCGTACCCCGCTGTCCAACAGCACCTCGATCCGCTCGCCGACGGCCGCGACCACCTCGGGCAGCATGGTGGCGGTGGCCGGTGCACCGTCGAGCTGCCGGCCACCGTGGTTGGAGACCACCACGGCGTCCACGCCGACGTCGGCGGCGCGGACCGCGTCACGCGGGTCGAGGATCCCCTTGACCAGCAGCGGCAGCCGGGTGCGCTCCCGCAGCCAGGCCAGGTCCGCCCAGGTCAGCGCGGGGGCGAAGGCGGCTTCGGTGTGCGCGGCGATGGCGGACACCCCGGGCGTGCCGGTGTGGGCCAGGTCGTCGCGGCCGGCAGGCAGGTTGGCGGCGGTCACCTCCGGCGGCAACGCGAAGCCGTTACGCACGTCGCGCAGCCGCCGGCCGAGCGCCGGCACGTCGACGGTGACCATCAGCGCGGCACAGCCGGCAGCCTGTGCCCGGTCGAGCAGATCGGCGACCAGGCCCCGGTCGCGTAGCCAGTAGAGCTGGAACCAGACGGGCCCGTCGGTGGCGGCGACGACCTGTTCGATCGGGGTGCTGCTCAACGTGCTCAGCACGTAGGGCACCCCCGCTGCGCCGGCCGCCGCCGCGAGCGCCGGTTCGCCGTCGGGATGCAGCAACCGTTGGTACGCCATCGGCGCGACCGCCACCGGCATCGCCTGTTCCCGCCCGAGCAGCACCGTGTCGGTGCGGGGCCGCTCCACCCCGGTCAGCACCCGGGGTAGCACGGCGACCCGGTCCAGGGCGGCCCGGTTGGCGGTGAGGGTGGTCTCGACGCCGCTGCCCCCGTCGACGAAGTCCCAGACCCCGGTTGGAAGGGTCGCCCGGGCCAGGTCGGCGAAGTCCGCCAGACTGACCGGCGGCCGGTCCGCCTGGCCGGCCCACCCGGCGGTGGCTGACCCGGCACCGACCGACCCGACGGACTCCGACCCGGCACCGGCCGAGCCGACGAGTGCCGAGCCGACGGAATCCGACCCGGCGGTGGCCGACCCGGCGGTGCGGGGGTGCTCCGTCACCGAGCGTCCCCGACCGTGGCGGTGGCCGGGGTGTCCGCCGCCGGGGTGGGCAGCCCGAAGACCTCCCGGAGGAAGGCGGCGGCCTCGTCCTGGGCACGCCGACCGGCGTCGAAGACACCGGGCATGGCGAAGAAGCCGTGGATCATGCCGGAGTAGCGGGTGGCCCGCACCGGCACGCCGGCCTCGCGCAGCCGCTGCGCGTACCGCTCCCCCTCGTCGCACAGCGGGTCGTGTTCGGCGGTGACCACCAGGGCCGGCGGCAGGCCGGACAGGTCGTCGGCGAGCAACGGCGAGGCCAGCGGGTCGGCCGCGTCCGCCGGGTCGGCCAGGTAGTGACCCCGGTACCAGTCGACGGAGTGCTTGTTGAACAGCAGCGGGTCCTGCTCGTCGGCGGCGGCCCGGGGTTCGGCGTCGGTTGCCGGGTCGACGGCGGTTGCCGGGTCGGTGCCCCGGCCGGGACGCGGGCGGTCGGCCCGCTGGTCGGTGTTCGGATAGACCAGCAGCTGCCCGGCCAGCCGGGGGCCGCCCTCGGCGCGGGCCAGCAGGGTCACCGCCGCCGCCAGGTTGCCACCGGCGCTGTCCCCGCCCACGACCAGTCGCTCCGGGTCCACCCCGAGGTCGGCGGCGTGCTCGGCCAGCCAACGGGTGGCGGCGTGGCAGTCCAGCACCGCCGCCGGGAACGGGTGCTCCGGGGCCAGCCGGTACCCGACCGTCACCACCTGGCAGGGAGTGGCGTTGGCCAGCCGGCGGCAGATCCCGTCGGCGGTCTCCACACTGCCCAGCGTCCAACCACCACCGAAGAAGTAGACCAGGGTGGGCAGCGGGCCGTCGCCGGCCGGCCGGTGCACCCGGACCCGCAGGTCCCCGGCGGGGCCGGGCACGGTCGTGTCGCGTACCTCGTGGACCGGCTCGACGTCGCCGCCGCCGGCCCGGATCGCGGCGAGGTCGGCGGCGCGGGCCTCGGCGAGGGTCTGGGTGTACAGCGGTGGGGTGCCGGCGGCGGCCCGCGCGGCCCGGTAGGCCACCACCTGGGGATCGAGGGACATGGGATCGGCTCCTATCCGCCGGTGGTGACGAAGAGCTTGTCGATGCCGCGCAGGAACAGGCTCCCGCTGTAGTCGGGCCGCTGGCTGACCGCGAGCCCGGGGAACCGGGCGAACAGCCGGGGCAGGCCGATGCGGCCCTCCAGGCGGGACACGGCCGCGCCGAGGCAGAAGTGCGGGCCGACGCCGAAAGCCAGCGACGGGGGGCCCTCGCGGCGCGGGTCGAACCGGTCCGGCTCGGGAAACCGGCGCGGGTCCCGGTTGGCCCCGGCGATGATCAGCAGCACGTTCTCGTCCCGGGCGACCGGCACGCCGCCCAGCACGGTGTCCCGGGGCGCGGCGCGGGCCAGGAAGTGCACCGGGCTCTGCAGCCGCAGCACCTCGTCCACGCAGCCCTGCGCCAGGGTCTCGTCACCCGGCAGCGCGGCCACGGTCTCCGGGTGGGCCAGCAGCACCGGCAGGCCGTTGCTGAACATGTAGACGGTGGTGACGAAGCTGGCGTTGAACAGCACGATCAGGTTGCTGATCAACTCCTCCTCGGTCAGGTCGACCTCACCGGAGTCCAGCGCCTCGACCAGCCCGGAGATCAGGTCCTCGCCCGGCTGGCGACGACGGTGCACGATCAGGTCCCGGTAGAGCGCCCGCAGCTCCTCGGCAGCCTGGTTGGCCAACGCCAGCCGCTCCGGGGTCTTGCCCGCCACGTCGAGAAACTCGTCGATCCAGTCGACCCGCTGCCGGTACCAGGCCAGCTCGCTCTCGGGCAGGCCGATGAACTCGGCCATCACCAGCGCCGGCACCGGGTAGGCGAAGTCCGCGACGAAGTCGACCTCGGAGCCGTCCGCGCCGGCGTCGGCCATCCGGTCCAGCAGGGTGTCGACCACCCGGACGATCACCGGTTCCAGCGCGCCGAGCCGGCGCGGGGTGAACGTACGGGAGAACACACCCCGCATCCGCCCGTGGTCGGGGGCGTTGACGAACATCATCGACGACTGGAAGGTCCGCAGGATCTCCTCGTCCTGCCAGCCCGGTGGGGCCTGCTTGTACCACTCCGGGTCGCGCAGCACCTGGTCGACCAGGTCGTAGCCGACGGCCACCGCGCTGACCGTACTGTGCTCCGGGCGGTTCGGGATGACGCTGATCGGCCCGTGCTCGTGCAGGGCCGCATACCACGGATAGGGGTCCTGCCGGCCGGCCTCGCTGTAGAGACCGGTCAGGATCTTGTCGACGTCCACGATGGTGCTTCCTCCCCAGGAATGACCGGGGGGCGACGGGGTCACCCCCGCCGCCCCACCGGTGTCACAGACCGAGCAGTCGAAGTGGTACGGCGTCCGCCAACGCCTGGTTGCCGGCGTCGTTCGGGTGGATGTGGTCACCGGCGTCGTACGCGGGCAGCAGCCGGCTCGGCTGGGCCGGGTCACGCAGCACCGCGTCGAAGTCGAGCAGCCCGTCGAACTCGGCCGCACCCGGGCCCCGCAGCCAGGTGTTCACCGCCTGCCGGGTGGCGTCCTTCTCCGGCGTCCACACCCCCGGGTTGCCGTGCCCCTCGTACGGGGTGAGGGTGACGGCGAGGCTGCGCAGGCCGCGCGCCTTGGCCTGCTTGTTGATCTGCCGCAGCGAGGCGATGATCCGGTCGGCGGAGTCGTCGGACATCCAGATGTCGTTGATGCCGAGGTGGGTCACCAGGGTCTTCACGCCGGTCTGCGGGAAGACGTCCTCGTTGAGCCGGGCCAACGCGTTCGGACCCAGCTCGTAGTAGCCGGGGAAACCGCCCGCGCCGGGCTCGGTGCCCTCGTGGTTGAGCCGGTTGCCGGCCAGGCTCAGGTTGAGCACCCCCGGGGTACGCACCTCGGGACGGGCGGCGACCAGCCGCCCGGCGAGCAGCTCCGGCCAGCGCTTGTTGGCGTTGACGGTGCTGCCGTTGGCGTCCCCGATCGAGTCGCTGAGCACCACCACCGCACCGGGGTTAGCCGGACGCAGCACGTCGATGCCGGACAGGAACATCCAGCAGCAGTCCGGACGGATGGTGAAGCCGGCGCCGTCGGCGGCGGTGGTCAGGTCGTTCGCCCCGATGAAGGTGGTGACCTTGGACTGGCCGTGGAAGGTGACCGGCCCGGTGAGCACCGGGAAGTGCAGGGTGACGACTAGGTCCTCCTGCTCGGCCACCTGGTAGGTCAGCGGGTCGCTGAGCAGCTCGGCACCCTTGTTCATGGTCGCCGAGGTGGCACCGCCGAACTTCAGCTCCCGCAGGGTGCCGGGGACGATGTCCGACCGGTCGGTGACGGTGGTCTTGTCGGGACGGGCGACGGTGGCGTGCCCGACCTGCACCGCCTGCTCGCCGTAGAGGTTGCTCAGCCGGACCCGCAGCCGCTCCCCGCCCACGGTGGTGCGCACGGTCATCCGGATGCTCTGGTTGTTCAGGCCGGTGTTGGTCAGCCCGGCGGTGTTGCCACGGGTGACCGCCGCGGCCCACGTACCCGCCCACTGCGGCCGGGCGGCTGCCTCGCCGCCGGCGTCGGACGGTCCGGCGCTGGCCACCACCGCCGGGGCGCTCACGACCAGCAACACGGCCGCGGACGCTATGACCTGCCATCTCTTCGGGGTCGACATTGAACCTCCATGTTGGGCCGCCCAGGGCCGGCGCCCATTGACGGCACCGCCCGGACGATGGTCCAGAAACCTAGCGGCGACGTCTGACAGGCGTCAATCAACCCGATAGACATGATCAAAAGTCCATGATGGCCGGTCACTCGCCGTTCGGCTCTGTCCCCCGGCGACACCGTCGGCCTAGGCTCGCTAGCGGCGGCGGTGCGGTCGCCCACTTCCCGCACCCCGTCGCGGGCCGGGCTCTGAACTGCTCGGACGCCATCCCGGCCGGTCGCCACGGCGGGTCCCACCGGGCCGCCGACGACCCGCCGCATCGACCTGGGGGCTGTGCGATGACCGACGGGGCCGACCGATCCACCACCTACGTACACGACGCGCTGGAGTTGTTCGCCGGGTTCGGCGACCGGGAGGCGCTGGTCGGCGACGGCCGGCGGCTGACCTACCCGCAGGTCGCCGCCGAGGTACGCGGGCTGGCGCACGCCCTCACCCGCCACGGGGTACGCCCCGGCGCGGCGGTGCTGGTGATGCTCGGCAACGCCGTGGAGGGCCCGCTGCTCCAACTCGCCCTGCACCTGCTCGGCTGCCGGACGATGTGGATCGCCCCGGTCACCTCCCGGCGGGAGATCGACGAGTTCGTCCGGCTGGCCCGCCCCGACGTGTTCGTGCACCACGCGTACGCCCCGGACGGGCTGGGTGACCAGATCGCCGCGTCGCTGCCCGGGGTGCCGGTGCTGCGACTGGGCATCGAGCTGACCGCCACCACCCCGCCGGCGGACCCGGACCCCGCCACCACCCCGCAGGTCGGCGTGAGCCTGAGCGCCGACGACCCGTCGGTCGGCCTACCGGCCGGGGTGCCCGTGCCGGAGTCGTTCCTGCAGACCAGTGGCACCACCGGCACCCCCAAGCTGGTGCACCACCGGGAGAGCTTCTACCGGCAGGTGCTGGCGCTGGCGGCCGACTTCCGGGCCGCCGGCTTCCCCCTGCTGCGGCACCTGTCGCACTCCCCGATGTGGCTGGCCAGCGGGCAGATCACCACCCTGTTCAACCTGTTCACCGGCGGCGTGCTCTTCCTGCGCCAGCAGTGGGACCCGGCCGCCTTCATCGCCACCGTGGACGCCGAGCGGCTCACCTCCACCTTCGTCACCCCGCCGATGCTCTACGAGGTGCTCGACCATCCGGCCCTGCCCGGCGCGGACTTCTCCGCCATGTTCATGTTCAACGTGGGTGCCGGGCCGGCCGCGCCCGCCCGGCTGCGCCAGGCCATCGCCCGGTTCGGCCCGTGCCTACGCATCGTGTACGGCCTCAGCGAGGCGGTGGTGATCTGCGCCCAGCCCGGCCTGACCGAGGACCCGGCGCACCCGGAGCGGCTCGGTTCCTGCGGCCGGCCCTACGGGGACGTCACCGTGGAGATCCGCGACGCCGACGGGCAGGCGCTGCCGGCCGGCACGGACGGCGAGGTGTGGGTGCGGACGAAACTGAGCTTCCACGGCTACCACGGTCAACCCGAACTGACCGCCGAGACGCTCGTCGACGGCTGGGTACGCACCCGCGACATCGGCCACCTCGACGACGACGGGTTCCTCTACCTGGTCGACCGGTTGCAGGACCGAATCCTCACCCGCCAGCGCAGCTGGCCGATCTACTCCCGGCCGATCGAGGACGTCCTCGCCGGGCATCCGCAGGTACGCGCGGCGGCGGTGATCGGGGTGCCCGACCCGGTCGCCGGGGAGCTGCCGTACGCGTACGTGGTGCGGACGCCGGGGGCGACGGTGACCGGGGCGGAGCTGATCGACCTGGTCACCGCCGAACTGAGCGACACCTGGGCGCCGGGTGCGGTGGAGTTCGTCGACGCGCTGCCCCTGAACCGGTCGGCGAAGGTGGACAAGCGGGCGCTGCGCGAGCGGTACACCACCGGCGCTCCCGCCGATCCGGTCGGCAGCCCGTCGTGACCGCCGACGCCGACACCGGCCCCCGTACGGCCACCCACGCCGACGGCGACCCGGCCGACGGCGACCCCCGTACGGCCACCGACGCCGACGGCTACCCGGCCGACGGCGACGCCGTCGGGGCTCCCGGCGGGGCGTCGGGCCTGCGGGCGGGAGCCGACCCGACCGGTCCCGGACCGGCCGCCGGTGAGGAACACACCGGAGCGGGTGGCGCCCAGGCGGGTAAGGCCGGGGCGGGCGACACCGGGTCACTCGCCGCGCCGCCGGGCCCCGAGCGGCGGGCCGCCCGGCGGGAACTGGTCACCCTGGTCGCCGCCGACCTGATCTCCAACCTGGGCAGCCGGATCTCGGTGATCGCGATCCCCTGGCTGGTGCTCACCACCACCGGCAGCCCGGCCAAGATGGGCATCGTCGCGGCGGCGGAGTTCCTGCCGTACATGCTGTCGAGTTCGTTGGCCACGCCGTGGGCGGACCGGTTCGGGGTACGACGTACCTCCATCACGGTGGACGCGGCGAGCGCGGCCGTGATCGCGGTGGTGGCGCTGGCCCCGTGGCTCGGCTTCGGGGCGCTCGTCGCCCTCGTCGCGGTGGCCGGCGGACTGCGCGGCATCGGCGACCGGGTCAAGCACGTGATGTTCCGGCCGGCCGCGCAGCGTGCCGGGGTGGAGCTGATCCGGCTCACCTCCGCCTACGACGGGCTGGCCCGCGGGGTGGCGCTGTTCGGCACGGTCATCGGCGGTCTGCTCATCGACTGGGTGGGGGTGACCCGGGCGATCTGGATCGACGCGGGCACCTTCGCGGTCTGTGCGCTGCTGGTCGGGGTGCTGGTACGCCCACCCGCCAGCGACGCGCCCGCCGCACCCCGGGAGGGCTACTTCCAGGCCCTGCGCACCGGATTCGGCTACCTGCGCACCGACCGGGTGCTGCTGACCATGCTGGTGGTGGTCTCCACGCTGAACATGTTCGCCGCCGCCAACACCGCCGTCTGGGTGCCGCTGTGGGTCCGCGACGAGTTCGGCGACCCGGCCGGGTTCGGCCTGGTGCTCGGGGTGTTCGGCGGTGGCGCGCTGCTCGGCAACGTGGTCTTCACGATGCTCGGCCCCCGGCTGCCCCGGACCCTGATCTTCGCGGCCGGGGCGGCGTTGAGCGGTGCGCCCCGGCTGCTGGTGCTGGCGCTGACCGACCACCTGGTGGTGGTGCTGGTGGTGACGTTCCTGTCCGGGATCGGCATCGCGGCGGTCAACCCGCTGCTCGGTGCGGCCCTCTACGAACGGGTGCCGGACGCGTTGCAGACCCGGGTGCTGGGGATCTCCGGCTCGCTGGCGTTCGTCGGACTGCCGGTGGGGGCGCTGCTCGGCGGCTGGTCGGTGGCGGCCCTCGGGCTGCGGCCGGCGCTGCTGGTGATGGCGGTGGTGTGCGCGGTGCTGACCGTCGCGCCGCTGGTCGCCGGGCCACTGCGGATGGGACGGTCCACCCCCGCACCACCCACCGTCAAGGCCTGACCCGGGCCCAGAGGTGTACGGCGTCGAGGGCCGATCCGGGGGCCGGGTGACCGCCGTCGAGGGCCGACCCGGGGGCCGGGTGACCGGCGTCGACGCGAGTCGGCGCACCGGGACGACCATCAGGCGATCCGCCCGGTCGCAGTGATCGACCACGCCGGTACGGTCGGCTAGATTGCCGGCCATGTCATCGATGTTGACCGAGGCCACCGATCCGTACTGCCTGCGTGAGGGGGAGAGTGCCGCGCTGCTGCGCGACCATCCGTGGCACCGGTTCGTGGTGCTCGGCGACAGCGTCGCGGAGGGCATGTGTGAGCCGGTCGAGGGGTACCCGGACGTGCAGTGGGCCGACCGGATCGCGGCCGAACTGGCGGCGGTACGCCCCGCGTTGGCGTACCTCAACCTGGGTCGGCGCGGGCTGCGGGCGCAACAGGTCCGGGCGGGCCAGCTGGACCGGGCGCTGGCCTTCTCCCCCGACCTGGCGCTGGTGGTCTGCGGCGGCAACGACGCCTTCCGCACGGCGTTCGACCCGGACGCGGTCGACACCGAGCTGACCGCGATCGTCGGCGCGCTGCGCGACGCCGGGGCCGACGTGATCACGGTGGGCATGTTCGACGTGTCGCACAGCCCGGCGGTCCCGGCGGCGCTGCGGCCCGGCCTCGGTGCCCGGATGCGGCTGCTCTCCTCGCGTACCGGCCGGCTCGCCGACCGGCTGGGCGCGCTGCACGTGAACCTGACCGACCACCCGGCCGGCACCGACCCCTCGATGTACAGCAGCGACGGACGGCACGGCAGCGCCCGCAGCGACGCCATCGCCGCCGCCGAAACCATCCGCCGCCTCGCCACCCACCTCGGCACCCACCCCTGACACCCCACCGCCCGCCGAAGCTCAACCAGCCCGCCGGGCCCAACCGGCCCGCCGGGCCCAACCGGCCCGCCGGGCCCAACCGGCACGCCGAAGCTCAACCAGCCCGCCGGGCCCAACCGGCCCGCCGGGGTCGATCAAGAGGTTTACGTCATCCGAAGCCGCTATCCCGCCCCAAACCTCTTGATCACCGCACCCCAGCCCGGCCAGCGCCGGGTGATCAAGAGGTTTGCGTCAACATTCCGCGATCTGGTGACGCAAACCTCTTGATCACCGGGGCGGGGGGCGGAGGGGGGCAGGGCGGAGGGGGCGGGGCGGGGGCGGGGCGGAGGGCGGGGCGGGGGGCGGGGTGGGTCAGTTGGTGAGGAGGATGCCGGTGAGGAGGACGCCACGGGCCAGGTTGAGGACCTCGTCGCAGCCGGGGAAGCCGACCCGGGCCAGGGCACCCGAGCCGGTACGGCCGAACAGGTACGGGGCGATGCTGTAGGGCACCTCGGCGGTGACCGTCTCGCCGGTCTCGATCTGGACGAAGTCCATCTCCACCCGGTCGGCGGGCCAGTACCGCTGGAGGATGTCGCCGCCCCGGTCGAGGGCGGCGCGCAGGCCCTCGGCCCACTCCGCGTCGCCCATCTCCCGGCCGATGAGCACCCCGTGGCCGGCCGAGCCGTCGGCCGGCTTGACGACCAGGTTCTCCCGGTCGGCAAGTGCCCGGTCCAGTTCGGCGTCGGTGAACGCCACGGTGTGCGGCACGTACCGGCGGACCAGGGCCTGGTCGTCGGCGGAGAGCAGGTCCAGGTCCTCGTAGAGCCAGGCGAAGTTGATTTTGTTGCCGAGCAGCCAGGCGGCGGTGCTGACGAACATCGGCAGGGTGCCGGCGTCGAGCGCCCCGGCCACCGCGTCCAGGCCGGCGCTCGGGGTGACCCGGTTGGGCACGAAGAGCCGGAACAGCGCGTCGACCGGTGCGCCGCCGACGACCAGCCGCTTCGCGTCGTCGAGGGTGGCCGTGCCGACCGGGGCGATCACCAGGTCGATGCCGAACCGGCGGGCCTGGTCGATCAGCGGCGAGAGGATCTTGATGAAGTCGTCCGGGGTCTCCAGGCCGGGGTAGTCGGCGTCGAAGTCGAGCAGCAGCGCCACCCGGGCCCCGTCGGGCAGGGACAGCCCGTCGCGGATCGCCACGAACCGCTGGTCCAGCAGGGAATCCGCCGGCCGCACCGGCAACCCGTCGAGGATGCCCTGCTCCTGGTAGAGCGCCGCGTACCGGCGGACCACCGTGTCGGCGTCGAAACCGCCGCCCAGGCTGCTGTCGATGTTGTACTCGACGATCCTCGGCACCCCACCGGAGATCAGCACGTCGGGCCGGTAGGCGGCGAGCAGCTCCTCGGACAGCTCCTCGGACTCGTCGAGCAGCCGCGTCGCCCCCGCGGGCACCCCGAGCAGCTCGCGCAGCTCCCCGGCGGTGCGGGCCCGCCGCCGGCAGGCGTCCAGGATGAGCTGGGCGATCCGGTCGCAGACCTCGTTCAGCTCACGGAACGCGTCCGCCGGCATGACCGGGGGCCGGGCCAGCCGCCACTGCTTGTTGTACGTCGCACAGCCGTAGAAGATCTCCCGCCAGGCGGCGGCCCCGCTGGACACCATCGCCGTACGGGCCGGCTCCGGCAGCTCGCGCCACGCCTGACCGGGCTCGGGCCAGAGGTAGTTCGGATCGGTCATGATCTGTCCTTCATGGTCAGTTGGATGGCGGCGGTGAGTTGCTCGCGGCCCGGCTGCACGGCCCGGTCGAGCACCGGCGCGAAGGGCAGCACCGCACCGTCCGGCCGGGTGACCCGGCGCGGCGGCGCGACCAGCGGCACCCGCTCCAGCACCGAGGTGATGATCTCGGCGGCGATGCCGCAGGACCGGTTGGAGTCGTCGACCACCACCAGCCGGCCGGTACGGGACACCGAGTCCAGCAGGCCGTCGAGGTCGAACGGGTAGATCGTGCGCGGGTCGAACACCTCCACCGACACCTGGTCGGCCAACTCCTCGGCGACGGCCAGCGCGTCGTGCACCAGGTGCCCGACGGCGACGACGGTGACGTCGTCGCCGGCCCGGCGGACCACCCCTCGCCCCAGCGGCACCGGGGCGAGGGTGGCGAAGTCGACGTCGTCGCGGACCTCCAGCGCGGCGGCCGGGGCGAAGACCACCACCGGGTCGTCGTGCCGGATCGCCGAGGCCAGCAGCCCGTACGCGTCGGCCGGGGTGGCCGGCACCACGGTGACGATCCCGACGTGCGCGAACAGCGAGTACGGGTGGTCGGAGTGCTGCCCCGCCCAGCCGGTACGGGAACCGGAGCCGGGCACCAGGTAGGTGACCGGCACCGAGCACTGCCCGCCGGTCATCATCGGGAACTTGTGCGCGTGGTTGACGATCTGCTCGAAGACCAGGAACAGCAGGGACGGGATCTGGAACTCCACCACCGGCCGCAGCCCGGCCAGCGCGGCCCCGGTGGCGAAACTGGTGAACGCCTGCTCCGACAGCGGGGTGTCCAGCACCCGGTCCGGTCCGAACCGCTTCAGCAGGCCCGGGGTGACGTTGGACGCGCCCACCCGGATGTCCTCGCCGAGCAGGAACACCGACTCGTCCCGGGTCATCTCGTCGGTCAGCGCCCGGGTGAGCGCCTTGCGGTAGGACAGCCGTGGCATCTCAGGAGCCTCCCCGGGCGGTCAGCCCACTGGCGTACAGGTGGTCCAACGCACCGGCCGGGTCCGGTTCGGGGCCGGCCAGGGCGAACGCGACGGCCGCGTCGAGGGTGGCCTCCACCTCGGCGTCGACCGCCTCCCGGTCGGCCGGGGACAGCCGGGCACCCTGGATGTCCACCGGGTCCCGGGACCGGCCGTCGGCCACCTCCTGCGGCGTGCGGTACGCCAGGCGTACCGCGTGTTCGAAGGTGTGGTGGGCGTCGAACCGGTAGGTGCGGGCCTCGACCAGCTCCGGCCCGCCGCCGTCGCGCATCCGCGCGACGGCGGCGGCCGTGACCTGCCGGACCGCCTCCGGGTCCTGTCCGTCGACGACGACGGCCGGGATGCCGAACGCCTCGGCCCGCCCGGTGATGGTGCCGGCGACCGCGCCGGCCACCGGCATGGTGGTGGCGTAGCCGTTGTTCTCGCAGACCAGCAGCACCGGCACCCGCCAGAGCGCGGCCAGGTTGAACGCCTCCAGCAGCATCCCCTCGTTGACCGCGCCGTCACCGAAGAAGCTCGCCCCGACCACGGGGTTGCCGCGCTGCCGGTGCGCCCACACCGCGCCGGTGAGGATCGCCGGGGACGCCCCGACGATGGCGTTGGCGCCGAGCACCCCGATGGAGAGGTCCGCGGCGTGCATCGAGCCGCCCCGGCCCCGGTTCAGTCCGGTTTCCCGGCCGCACAGTTCGGCCATCATCCGGGCCGGGTCGGCACCCTTGGCGAGCACGTGGCCGTGCCCCCGGTGGGTGCCGGTGACCAGGTCCCCCGCGTCGAGTGCGGCGCACACGCCGGCGGCGATCCCCTCCTGACCGAGGTAGGGGTGGATGCCGCCGACGATGTGCCCGGAGCGGACCAGGGCGATGGCCCGCTCCTCGAACCGACGGATCAGCCGTACCGTGCGGTAGAGCCGGGCCGGGTCGGCGTCGGTCACCGGTCGCGGCCCTCCTTGACGGCGGCGAGGATGTCGTCCCAGAGCTGCGCGCGGGCGGTCAGCGCCAGGTTGACCGTGTCGGCGCACTCCTGCCACTTGGTGTCGTCGTCGCCGCACAGGTCGGCGAGCATCTGCATCGCCATCGGGGTGTGCTGCTCACCGTCGACCTCGATGTGCCGCTCCAGGTAGTCGACGAAGGTGTGCAGCCGGTTGCTGCGCTCGTTGACGGCGACGACCTGGGTGAACATGTCGGGGATCAGGTCCTCCCGGCCGAACGCGAACGCGGCGGCCTGACAGTGCACCGGGGTCGAGGAGATGATCTGCCAGGTGGTGGCGGCGAAGGCCCGCGACGGTGCGGGCACGCCCGCCTCGACCAGCGCGTCGGTGACCGACGAGCCGGCGCGCAGCAGCTCGACCAGCCGGTCGACGGCGGTGGTGTCCGCGCCCGCCTCGCCCATCCCCCGCACGTACAGCTCGAAGTGGCTGATGAAGCCCTCGCCCAGCTCGTCGCTCTCCTCCACCATGACGATGTCGTTGATCAACCGGCGGCTGCCGGTCGGTCCGGTGGGGATCCACGGCACGTCGACGCAGGTGAGTTGCCGCTGCAACGACTTCAGCAGGGACATGAAGTCCCAGACCGCGAAGACGTGGTGCTCCATGAAGGTGACCAGCGCCTCGTGGGTGTCCAGGTTGGCGTAGAGCGGGTGCTTGACCACCACGTCGCGGCGGTCGGTCACCGCCTTCTCCAGCCGCTCGATGCCCGGGTGTGTCTTGCCCCAGTCGTACCGTGACATGTTTCTAGCCTTCCTGCTGGGCGCGCTCGCGCCAGATGACCGGGCAGTAGTCGGGGTCCGCGTAGTCCGGCCGACCCTCGGGGGTACGGCGGACCAGCACGTCGTGGTTGTACGCGGCGAGGGTGCCGTCGGAGAGCGGGAACTCCCGGTGGGCGTTGTCGCCGTCCTGCAGGTGCAGCGAGATCGCCCGGCGCGGGCGTCCGCTGACGTTCGCGCCACTGCCGTGGTAGGTGCGGCAGTGGTGGAAACTCATGTGCCCTTTGGGGATCACCATCGGGATCTTGCGGATCTGTGCGCCGTTGTGCGCCGCGTTCTCGGCCAGCATCTCCTCGAGCTGGTCGCGGTCCCGGTCGGCGAAGTGCCGGACCACGGTGTCGTCCGCGCCGATCTCCGACCACCGGTGCGAACCGTCGACCATGGTGATGGTGCCCATCTCCTCCCCGCAGTCGTGGAACGGGATGAACGCGGTGAGCATCCGCTCCGACGACGAGGACGACCAGTAGTGCTTGTCGAAGTGCCAGGGCACGATGTTCGACGGTTCACCCGAGATCGGCGGCTTGTAGATCAGCGTGGACTGGAAGATGCGGATCTCGTCGGCCTGCGCCAGCCGGGCGGCGACCGCGCCGATCAGCGGCTTGCGCAGGATCGCGGCGATCCCGTCGTGCTCGTAGTGGACGTAGTCGTTGTGCCGCTGCACCGGCCCCTTCGACGGGTCCCAGTAGGCCAGCTTCGGCGGGCGCACCGGCAGGGTGCGGTCCCGCTCACCGTCGTAGTAGCGGTCGGTGGCCGCGGTCAGGGCGTCCACCTCGGCGTCGGTGAGCAGCTTCTTCGTCAGGTACCAGCCGTGCTCGGCGTAGTGCCGCACGTCCTCCGCTGAGGGGAGCAGTGACTCCTCCTCGGCGGTCAACGTCGGATGTGTCGTGGTCATGCCCCTACTCCTCGTGCCGTGCCGACCGCGACGGCGGGGGTCGCCCCCGCCGCGGCCAGCTCCCGTTCCTTGGCCTCGTAGAGCGCCCGGATGTTGCCGCTGCCGAAGGTGCGCGCCCCCCGCCGCTCGATCAGCTCGAGGAACAGGGTGCGGCGGACGTGCATCGACTCGGTGAAGATCTGCAACAGCTGCCCGCCGTGGTCGGCGTCGACCAGGATGCTGAGGTCCCGCAGCCGGTCCAGCGGCGCGTCCACCTTGCCGACCCGCTGCTCCAGGGTGTCGTAGTAGGCGGCCGGCGTGCCGGCGAAGCGCACCCCGCGGGCGCCCAGCGCGCCGACCGCGCCGACGATGTCGTCGGTGCGCAGCCCCAGGTGCTGCACCCCGGCCCCGTGGTGCTCGGTGAGGAACTTGTCGATCTGACCGGGCCGCCGACCGGCGTCCGGCTCCAGCAGCACCAGGGTGACCCGCCCGGAGGCGTCCTGCACCACCTTGGAGTTCATCGCCTGCCCGGCGACCTCGATGTGCTCCTCGAAGATCTGCGCGAAGCCGAACACCCGCTCGTAGAGCGCGACGGTGTCGTCGAGCTGACCGGGCGGCACGCAGACCGCCAGGTGGTCGATCTCGGCGAGCAGCCGCGGGTCGGTCCCGCCGGCCGGGGTCGCCTCGATCGCGCCGGGCAGGAAGTCGTCGGAGTCTCCGCGCCGCTCCACCAGCCGGTGCAGCACGTCACCGAAGCCGCCCACCTCGGCGGTCACCACCTCGGCGTCCGCGCCGGTCCAGGTGCGCGGCGGCGTCACCGGCGTCGCACCCCGGGCCACCAGCTCCGCGTACGCCCCGGCGGCGTCGCCGACCTCCACCGCCACCACCGCGATCCCGTCACCGTGCCGGGACACGTACGTCGAGGCGGGATGGTCGGCGGTGAGCCCGGAGGTCAGCACCATCCGGATGTCGGCCTGACCCAGCAACAGGGAACGCTGCCCGACCAGCCCGGTCTCCGGACCGCCCTGGCCCCGCAGGGTGAAACCGACGGCGGTCCCGAAGTAGAAGGCCGCCTGTCGGGCGTCCCCCACGTACAGTTCAATGTGGTCTATGCCACGAATATCCATCTCTCCAGCCCTTCCCCATGTCCCCCCGTGACTGCCGTCCGGGCGCGTGCGGCCCGGGTCGCAGCGTCGATCACCTCCCCGGCCCGGCGGGCCGGACGCCAGCCCCGGTGGTACGCCGCAGCAGCAGGCTCACGTTCTGCCCGCCGAATCCGAAGGAGTTGGTGAGCGCGAATTCGGCCCGGCTCGCCCGTGGCACGTCGCGGACGTGGTCAGCCGGGCAGTCCGGGTCCGGGTCGTCCAGGTGGTACGTCGGCGGCAGCAGGCCGGCGCGCAACGCCAACGCGCAGGCCGCCGCCTCCACCACCCCGGACGCGCCGAGCAGGTGCCCGGTGAGCGCCTTGGTGGAGCTGACCGGCACCCCGCCGACCCCGAAGACCTTGCCCAGCGCGGTGCTCTCGGCGATGTCGCCGAGTTTGGTGCCGGTGCCGTGGGCGTTGACGTAGCCGACCTCGGCCGGCGGAACGTCGGCCCGGGCCAGGGCCTGCCGCATGCAGTCGGCCGCCCCCTCACCGTCGGGCCGGGGCATGGTCGGGTGGTGCGCGTCGGTGGTGCTGCCGTAGCCGGCCACCTCCGCATAGCTGCGGGCGCCCCGGGCGGCGGCGTGCCCGGCCCGTTCCAGCACCAGCAGGGCGGCCCCCTCGGCGAGCACGAACCCGTTGCGTCGCCTGTCGAACGGTCGGCTCGCCTCGCTCGGGTCGGCCCAGCCGCGGGCCAGCGCGCGGGCGTTGCCGAAGGTGTCGGCGAAGGTCGGGAAGAGCGGCGCCTCGCTGGCCCCGCAGAGCACCACGTCGGCCTCACCGGCCCGGATCAGCCGGGCCGCGTCGGCGACCGCCTGGGCCCCGGAGGCACAGGCCGTGCCGACCGACGAGCTGTAACCCCGGATGCCGTGGGCGATGGCGATCCGCGCCGACGCCATGTTGGGCAGGATGCCGGTCAGCAGGTACGGGCTGACCGCCGCCCGGCCCCGCTCGGTGCGGGCGATCACCTGCTGCTCCAGGGTGGACATCCCACCGACCCCGCCGACGATGACGCCGATCCGCGCCGGGTCGACGTCCCGGCCCACCTCGATGCCCGCGTCGGCGAGCGCTTCGGCGGCGGTGAGCAGGGCGAACAGCACGACCCGGTCGAGTACCTTGGTTTCCGGGCCGGTGGCGACCGTACGCGGGTCGATCGGCGGGAGCACCCCGGCGACCTCGAGCGACTCCCGGGCCGGGTGTCCCTCGGGCGGCCGGCTCAACCCGGACGTCCCGGTGGTCAACGCGGCGAAGGTGGCGTCCACCCCCCGCCCGACCGGGCTGAACAGGCCCATCCCGGTGATCACGACGGTCATGATGACGACCCGGCGAGGTAGCGTTCGCGCAGCGCCACCTTGCGGACCTTGCCGGTGACGGTGACCGGGATGTCGTCGGCGCTCACCGGCACCACCCGACGCAGGGTGGCTCCCACGTCCGCCCCGAGCGCGGCCCGGATCGCCTCGGTCCGGTCGACGGTCGGGTCCGCCCCGGCGGCCAGTTCCAGCAGCACGTCGGTGGTGACCGTGTCACCGTCGGCGACGATCAGCACCGTGCAGTCGGTGACGTCGGGGCAGGCGGCGAGCACCCGTTCCTCGGACAACGCGGTGAAGTAGCGCCGCCCGTCGGGCAGCGTCACCGAGTCGACCGCCCGGTCCAGGTGGTAGTAGCGACCGTCGGCGTCGGCGTGGACCAGGTCACCGGTGAGGTACCAGCCGCGCAGCCGGAACCGGTAGCTGGTCACCGAGTCGTTCCAGTAGCCCCGGAACAGCGACGGCGAGTCGATGCCGAGGAAGCCGACCTGACCGGGGGGCAGCTCGTTGCCCTCGGCGTCGAGGACGGCCACCCGGGCGAACCGGTAGGGGCGGCCCACGCAGCGGCCGTACCGGTCGGTGTCGGTGGTGTGCGTGATGTGGAACATCGAGTGCCCCATCTCGCTGGAGCCGAGGCCGTCGATGAAGACGGAACCGGGGACCCGGGTGACGCCCTGCCGGGTGAACACGTCCCGCGAGCCGACCGCGACGAGCCGGCGTACGTGCGGCTCGTGCGAGCAGTCGCCGGTGTTGAACCACAGCCGCACCGAGTCCAGGTCGTACCCGCTCAGGTCGAAGCGGGCCAGCTCCGCCCAGGTCATCGAGAAACCGAAGACCCCGTCGGGCCGCCACTGCCCGATGGCGTCGAGGACCCGCTCGCCGCCCTGCTCGGACAGCAGGAACATCTCCGCCTGGTTGCCCAACGCCTGGTTGACCATGAGCACCGTCGCGGTGTGCGGGGCGGGCAGCGCGTTGAGGATCCGCCGGGTGCCCTGCGCCTGCGGCATGGACAGCAGGTGCCGGGTGGCGGCGAAGAGGCTGGCGTGCGAGTGCAGCACCGCCTTCGGTACCCCGGTGGTGCCGGAGGTGTGGGTGATGACGATCGGGTCGTCGGGGTGGTGCCGGTAGTCGGCGGGGGCCTGCGCCGGGTCACCGCTGCCGGCCTCCTGCGGGGTGCCCAGCAGGGGTGCGCCGAGGTCGTGCCCGGCCAGCAGCTCGGTGTGCGCGGCGTCGGTGAGCACCCCGGCACCGCGCAGCCGGCGGATGTACTCGGCGGCGATCTCGGGGCGCAGCTTGCCGTTCATCAGCGCCGGGATCGCGCCGAGCCGGGCCAACGCCAGGAAGCTCAGCACCATGTCGGCGGCGGCGGTGGCCCAGACGGCGACCGGGTCACGGGGCCGCACCCCCCGGTCGTGCAGCCAGGCCGCCCGGGCGGCGACCCGCTCGTCGAGCTGACCCAGGGTGAGCGGCTGCCCGGCGGGGTGCCCGTCGACCGGGGTGTCGAAGGTCAGCCCCGGCCCCTGCGGGTCCGCACCGTGGGCGAGCACCCGGGCCAGCACGTTTCCCGCGCCGAGTTGCGGATCGGCGGCGAGCGCACCCCGCAGTCCCTTCGTCCTCATTGACTGTCTCCTCCCCCCAGCAGCACCGCGACCGCACCGGTAGGCGTCGCGTCGGGTGCCTCGTCGATCAGGACCAGCAACGCCTCGTCGGCGTCGCCGTCGTACAGCAGCAGTTCCCCCTCGGCGGTGGCGTCGGCCCGTGGGTCGCCGGTCGGGCTCAGGCACACCACCGGACCGGTCAGTCCCCAACGGGCGGCGACCTGCCCGGCCACGCTGTTGGGCACCGACTGGAAGAAGAACAGTGGACCGACCCGCCCCCCGGCGGCGACGGTCGACCGGACGTGCGTGGCACTGGGCCGGTCCCCGGCGGCGCTGACCAGCACCACCGCGCACCGGGCCCCGGCCGGGGCCGGGCTCGGGCGACGTTCCAGGCACCGCCCGGCCGCCGCCGCGACCAGCGGCGCGAACGCCGAGTGCACGAACCCGGGCAGCGGCGGTGGTGGCCCGTCGCCCGGCTCCGGCCAGCGCGCCTGCGCCAGCACCCGGGGTGCGCCGTGGCCGGCCGGACGGCCCGGGACGATCCCGTGCCCCGGGCCGCGCGTGCCGGTCACGGCGCACCCACCAGCAGTGCGGTGTTCGCGCCGCCGAAGGCGGCGTTGAGGCTGAGCGCGTACCGGCTGGTGACCGGGCGGGGCGCGGCGGTGACCACGTCCAGCAGGCAGGCCGGGTCGGGGCCGAGCCAGCCGGCGTTGACCGGCAGTTTCCCGTGCCCCAGCGCCGCCACGGTGACCACCAGTTCGAGCAGGCCGGACGCTTCCAGCGCGTGCCCGTGCAGCGCCTTGGTGGAGCTGACCGGCACCTGCCCGGCCTGCTCGCCCAGGGCCAGTCGCAGCGCCGCCGCCTCGGAGGCGTCACTGAAACCGGTGCCGGTGGCGTTCGCGTTGACGTAACCGACCGCCCCGGCGGGCAGGCCGGCCCGGCCCAGCGCCGCTCCGACCGCCCGGGCCAGCCCCGCGCCCTGCGGATCGGGTTGGCAGGGGTGGTGGGCGTCGCCGGCCCGCCCCCATCCGACCAGCGTCGCCACGGGGCTGCCACCCCGGGCGCGCAGCGCGGCGGCGGACTCCAGCACGACCGCGGCCACCCCGTCACCGAGCAGCAACCCCTGCCGTCCGACGCTGAACGGACGTACCGCCCCGTCGGCGGCGAGCGCACGGCCGGCGTCGAAGAGCGCGAACTGGTCCGGTTCCACCAGGTAGCCGGCGGCCACCACGACCCGGTCGGTGTCCCCCCGGTGGATCATCGCGGCGGCGTCGGCCACCGCGCTGCTCGCCGAGACGCAGGCGGTGGTGTAGACCCGGGTGGGGCCGCCGAGGCCGCACCGCCGGGCCAACCGGACGGCCAGTGTGGGCAGCTCCGGCCAGGCCGGACCGGCGTCGTCGCGTTCCCCGTCGGCCCACCACGGGTCGTCGGTGTCCGCGACCGGCCGGTCGTCGGTGTACGGGCCGGCCAGGGTGGCCGGGCCGCCGTGGGTGGCCAGCAACAGCGCCGCACCGGCCCGCTGTGCCGGGTCGAGCCCGGCGGTGACGCAGGCCGCGTCGACGGCGTCGGCCAGCTCCTGCGGCAGGGTCGCCACGTCGGGCCGGGTGGCCGCGACGGTCACCCGGCGGCCGGTGGTGGCGAAGCGGCCCACCGGCCGGAACGCCGGTACGCCGGACAGGACCCCGGCCAGCAGCGCGTCCACGCCCCTACCGAAGGCGCTGACCGCGTACGTGCCGGAGATCGTGACGGGTGCCCGCTCAACCATCGGCGGGGGCGGGTAGGTAGGTGTGGAACACGGTCAACGCGTCGTCGACGGTACGGATACCGGCGAGCTGGTCGTCGGTGAGGTCCAGCTGGGTGCCGTAACGCTGTTCGACGAGGTGCACCAGCCACGCCAGTTCCATCGAGCCGACCCGGTGCGGGACCTGCTCGACGGGTTTGCCGGTGAGTTCGGCGAGCATGCTCACCAGGTCAGCTCGCCCCAGGTCGGGCTGACCGGACATCAGCGGTTGTCGGTGGTCGCCCCGGCGACCCGGTCGGCGACCATGGTGGTGAACTCCCCCACCGTCATCAGGGCCAGCTTCTCCGACTCGTCGTCGGCGAACCGCAACCCGTACCGGTCCTCCACCCGGACGGACAGGTCGGACAGGGCGAGGGACTCCAGGTCCACCCCGGACGGGCCGAGGGTGGTGTCGTCGTCGATCCCGTCGACGTCGTAGTTCATGTCCTGGAGCTGCTCGATGACGAAGGTTCGGACCTCGTCTCGCATGACGGTTACCTCTCTCGATGGGCGAGTTGCCGGCACCCGGTCGGGGCACCGCGCGGGGACGGTTCGGGCGTACCGCCGACGGTCGGCCGGTGGCGACGCGGTGGTGACTCCCCGGCGGTCCTCGAGGACCGGCCGGGGGGTGGGATGGAGCGGACCGCTCACGGGGCCGCCGTTCGCAGCACGTCCAGCGAGCGGACCAGTTTGCCGGTGGTGGTACGCGGCAGTTGCGCCACCATGTGCAGGGTGCGGGGCCGCTTGTAGCCGGCCAGTCGTTCGGCGAGCAGCTTGTCCAGTACGTCCTCGGACAGCGGGCCGTCGGGCTGCACGAAGGCGGTGATCCCGTCGTCGTAGGTGACCACGGCGGCGGCCACCCCGGGCAGGCCGGTGAGGGTGGCCTCGACCTCGGTGAGGTCGACCTTCAGGCCCCCCACGGAGACCTGCGAGTCGAGCCGGCCCCGGACGGTGACCAGGCCGGTGTCCGGGTCGACGGTGCCCGCGTCGCGGGTACGCAGCCAGCCGTCGGCCCAGCGGTCGGGGTCGCTGAGCCCGACGTACGGCGAGGCGGGACAGCTGATCAGCAGCTCACCGTCGGACTCGCGGACCTCGATGCCGGGCGCGGGCATGATCGCCGGCCGGTGGCTGCCGTGCAGGTCGGTGCCGATGACACCGACCTCGGTCATCCCGTACATGTTGCCCAGTGGTACGCCGTGCCGGTCGGTGAACGCCTGCACGACGGCCGGCGGGACCAGCTCCCCACCGGTGGTCATCCGCTTGAACTGGGGCAGGGGCCCGTCCGGGCGGGTGGAGGCGAGCAGGCCGATGTGGAAGGGCACGCCGAGCACGGTGGCCGGGGTGTCCTGGGCGGCGATCGCGGCCAGCACGGCGTCGCCGCCGAGCCGCTGCGGCGGGACCAGCTCGACACGGGCGTGCAGACCGTAGAGCAGCCCCCCGACCAGGCCGAGCACGTGCACCATGGACGGCAGCAGGATGATCCGCTCGCCGGGCAGCGCCACCCCGTCGATCCGGGTGTAGCGGTGCACCTCGGCGACCAGGTCGGCGGCGGTGCGTCCGATCACCTTGGACGGTCCGGTGGAGCCGGAGCTGAGCTGGATCACGGCGTGGCCGCTGACCGCCGGGCGGTCCGCGTAGCCGGTCACGCTCTCGGTGACGTCGACGAAGACCTTCAACGCGCCGCCGGTGGTGCGGGCCGGGGCCACCACCACCTGCGGGGTGAGCCGGTGCAGCGCGCGGTCGACCTCGTGGTCGGTGAGCCGGTGGTCGAGCAGCACCGCCTGGCCACCGCTGCGCCACGTGGCCAACAGATTGACCACATAGGACAAAGAGGGCGGCAGACGCAACGCGACGGCCCCGCCGGGGCGCAGTCCGGCGGCGCGCAGCCGGTCCTGTGCCTCGACGACCAGGCGGTGCAGGGTGGCCCGGTCCACCGGCTCGGGCAGCCGGAGACAAATGTCGGTCGGACGGCCGCAGAACAACACGTCGTCCACCCAACCGGGGTCTTGCGCCGCAGGATCTTCCGTCGGGCGATACATGGTCACCGCCGGTCACCGTCCAGCATAGAATCGGGCAAAAGCGCCCATAAATGATGTCTCTTGGCGTGCTCACGGCACCCTACGACAGCCCGGAAGAGCATTTCTAGATGCGAATGGCTAGATCATAAAAGGCGGCCGGCCGGATTGCCGCCGCTCGATCGGCCGGGCAGGATCGGGCGCGTACGCCGACCCGGGACACCGCCGGCGGCATCGCCGTGCCCGCCGATCCGATGTGGAACCAGGCAGCCCGACGACGCCCCACCCCTGGTCAGCACCGGTCATCATGGACGGTGGACCGGGCACCGCAGGCGGCACCGGCGGATGCGGACGGAGGTGTGCCCGGCGACAGGTCCCTGCCGCCGGGCACACCCCCAGGAGTGACGCACAGTGATCAGTCGGTGGCGCTCCTCGGTCGTGGGACGGCACCCCGCAACACCAGCGCGCTGTTGAACCCGTCGAAGCCACGCGCGCAGACCAGCGCCACCCGACTGACAGGCCGACGCGGGGCCCGCAGGAAGTCCAGCTCGCAACCCGGGGCCGGATCGACCGGACCGGCCGAGGCGGGCAGCGTGTCGCGGTGGAAGGCGAGCAGCGCGGTCGCCACGTCCAGGGCCGACCCGCCCTGGTGGGCCCGACCGGTCAACGACTTGTGGGTGCTCACCGGCGGCGGCCGGTCACCGAAGACCGCCCGCAGCGCCGTCGCCTCACTGCGGTCGTAGCGGGGCACCCCGAGGGCGTCGGGCACGACCAGGTCCACCTCGTCGGCGGTGCTGCCGGCGCGGGCCAGCGCCAGTCGCATCGCCCGCGCGTACGTCGCCGGGTCGCCGGCGGTGTCCGGGCCGGTGTGCACCGCGTCGTGGGTGGCCGCCCAGCCGGTCACCTCCCCGTAGATCCGGGCACCCCGGGCCAGGGCGTGCTCCCGCTCCTCCACCACGAAGACCGCACCCCCCTCGGCCGGCACGTACCCGCCGGCCACCCGGTCGAACGGCCGGTACGCCGCCGCCGGCTCGTCGACGGCGCTGAGCAGCCCGGAGCGGAGCTGACAGGCCAACGCGTACGGGCTCAGCGGGCACTCGGTCGCCCCGGCGATCACCACCGACGTGCCCCGCCGGATGGTGCGTACCGCGTGCGCGAGGCTGTCCAGCCCACCGGCGGCCTCGGCGACCAGCACCCCCGACGGTCCCTTGAACTGGTGGTGGATGGACAACTGCCCGACGCTTGCCGCATAGAACCAGGCGATCGACTGGTACGCCCCGACGGTGCGGCTCGACCCGCCCCAGAGCCGTTGCAGCTCCCGCTGCCCGAACAGGTTCCCCCCCGACGAACTGGCCAGGGTGACCGCCCAGTCGTACGGGTCGGGGGCGCGGGCGGGCAGTCCGGCGTCGGCGAGCGCCAACGCGGTCGCGGCGAAGCCGAGCTGGGTCCACCGGTCGGTCTGCACGAGCTGCCGGGTGTCCACGTACGCGGCCGGGTGGAAGTCGGGGACCTCGCCGCCGACCCGGGTGGGGTAGCCGGTCGGGTCGAACAGGGTGATCGGCCCGGTCCGCCGGACGCCCCCGGTCACCGTCCGCCAGTGCGCGTCCACGCCGATGCCGCTGGGCGCGACCACCCCGATCCCGGTCACCACCGCCCGCCGGTCCCCGTCCGGGTCACCGGGGGCGGTCGCCCGGGGCGGGCCGGAACCGGCAGCGGTCACCCCGGCAGCGGAGCGCGTCACCGCGTCACCGCCAGCCGACGGAAGAGCATCGCGGACTGGAAGCCACCGAACCCGCTGCCCACCGACAACGCCACGTCGACCGGGGTCTCCCGGGCCACGTTCGGCACGTAGTCCAGGTCGCACTCCGGGTCCCGGGTGGTCCAGTTGGCCGTCGGCGGCACCACGCCGTACTCGATGGCCAGGGCGCAGGCGGCCATCTCGATGGCGCCGATCGCGCCCAGCGAGTGCCCGACCATCGACTTGATCGAGCTGACCGGCACCCGGTACGCCGTCGGGCCGAGGGCCCGCTTGAACGCCGCCGTCTCGTGCCTGTCGTTCTGCCGGGTCCCGGACCCGTGCGCGCTGACGTAGGAGACCGCCGACGGGTCGAGGCGGGCCTGCCGCAGTGCCGCCGCGATGGCCAACCCCATCTCCACCCCGTCAGGTCGCAACCCGGTCATGTGGAAACCGTTACTGCGGCTGCCGTAACCGGCGACCTCGCAGTAGACGTGCGCGCCGCGCCGCCGGGCATGCTCCCACTCCTCCAGCACCAGCACCGCGGCCCCCTCGGCCAGCACGAAACCCTGCCGGTGGGCGTCAAAGGGTCGGCTGGCGTGCCCCGGGTCGTCGTTGTCCGGGCTGGTCGCCCGGATCGCGTCGAACGAGGCGACGGTGACCGGGGAGATCGGCGAGTCGGCGGCACCGGCCAGCACGATGTCCGCCTCCCCGTCGACGACGAGCTGGTGGGCGTACCCGATGGCGTCGATGCCGGAGGTGCAGCCGGTGGAGACCACCTGCGCCGGGCCGTGCAGCCCGTGCCGGCAGGCCACGTCGGCGGCGAGGCTGCTCGGCACCAGCGCCTGATAGAGGTACGGCCCACCGAGGGCGTGGTCGACCAGCCAGTGCCGACCCGAGTCGCTGACCCGGACGTACTCCTGCTCCAGGGCGGTGGTGCCGCCGACGGCGGTGCCCAACACCACCCCGGCGACGTCCCGCTCGGCGTCGGTCAGGTCGAGCCCGCTGTCGGCCAGCGCCTCCGCCGCGCAGGCCAGCGCGAACTGCACGTACCGGTCGGAGCGTTGCCGCTGCGCCGGGGTGAGCCCGGCGGCGTCCGGGTCGAAGTCGCACTCGGCGGCGATCTGCGACCGGTACGGCGACGGGTCGAAGAAACTGATCCGCCGGGTGGCCGTGCGCCCCTCGGTGAGGGTCTTCCAGAACCGGTCCCGGGTGACGCCGCCCGGGGCGACCACCCCGACACCGGTCACCACCACGCGGCGGCCGGTCACGACGGGCCCCGCTGCTCGACCAGCTCGGTGTCGACATGGCCGAGTTCCGGGCGGGGGGCGAGCGGGCCGAGGTGGAAGACCACCTCGGCGGCGACGTCGCCGGTGTTACGCAGCCGGTGCCGCACGTTGCGCGGCACGAACAGCGCCTCCCCGGCGGCCAACGGCACCGGCACGTCGTCCAGGTCGACGGTGATCGTGCCGCGCACGAGATAGAGGAACTCCTCGCTGTACGGGTGGTAGTGCTCGGCCACCCGGTCACCGGGGTCCACCGTCACCACCCCCATGAACCCGGAGGTGCTGCCGACGGTACGCGGGCCGAGCAGCACCCGCAGTTCCCCGCCGCGCCGCCGGTCGGCCGGCACGTCCCGGGCGGCGACCAGTCCGGTGGTGACCTCACTCATCGCCGCCTCCCGCGTACGCCCGCTCGATCCGTTCCTTGATCACGGCCAGTTGCACCCGGCTGTTGGTGTTGATCCGCTCGGTCATCGCCGCGTCGTCCACCGGGGCGGTCGGCTTCATCGCGAAGTCCTGCACCCAGGTCATCCGGGTGCCCGCAGGCTCCGTGTCGTAGTACCAGTGGATCCGCATGTACTCGAACGGACCGGTCTCCACCCGGCGGGCCCGCACCTGCCAGGTCGCCGGATCGGTGGTGCGCTCGCTGACCCAGCTCCACGCGACGCCGTTCTCGTCGGGGTGCATGGTGAGCCGGAACCGCACCGTGTCCCCGTCGCGGTGCAGGATCTCCACCACGGCGTACTCGGTGAACAGGTCCGTCCAGCGCGCCACGTCGTTGGTGATCTCCCAGACCAGCGGCAGCGGGGCGGCGATGAGGATGCTGTTCTCGGTGTGCCCGGCCGGCCCGGCGGCGGCCACCAGGTCGGCCACACCGCCGATGCTGAGCTGCCCGGCCTGCTCGGGGATGCGTACCCGCCAGCGGTCGGCGACCACGGCGGACAGCTCCAGCAGGGCCAGCGAGTCCATGCCCAGTTCCTCCAGGCTGGCGGCGGGCGCGCGGGCGGCGGCGGCGGCGTCGAGGCCGCACCGGGTCACCAGGATCTCGGTGATCTCACTGGTGAGTGCCGTGCCATGGGTGACGGTCATCTCGGGTCCTCCTCCACCGGGCGGCTCACCCCGGTAGCCGTCACCTTCCGGCCGGGCCCGTCACCCGGGCGTCACCCGCCGACCCGCGACACCCCCACAAAGTGGTGACGTTGCGTTGACGCAGGCTGTGTATCGGCTATGCGAGAGCTGTCCATTGTGATGGAGGTTCGCAGTTCAGAGGCAATATCGCCCAGTCACGATACCTACACTATTGTTGACTGAGAGTAATCACATTGGTAGTGTTCGTGCCGGCCGGTCCGGTGGGAACGGCGGGTCCGGCAGCACAGCGAAGCGACCCGGCCACCGCGTCACGACCGACCGCGTCGGGACACCGGACGATCTGGACCCAGGCTTGCGTGCAGGGGGTGCGCCGTGACCGGTCATGCCAGCACGCCGACCAGTGACGTCCCGGCCGACCCACCGGTACGCCTGCACCTGCTCGGCGGCTTCCGGCTGCTGCACGGCGACCACCCGGTGGTGGTCCCCCGAGGGCTGCAACGGGTGATCGCCGTGATCGGCCTGCGCCCCGGCGCCACCCGCAGCAACCTCGCCGGCCTGCTCTGGCCCGAGGTGCCCGAGGAACGGGCGTTGTCGTCGCTGCGCACCGCACTGTGGCGGCTGCGCCAGGACCCCTGCTGCCCGCTACTGATCAGCGGAGACACCGTCCGCCTCGACCCGACGGTCCGCCTCGACGTGGACGACCTCGTCGCCACCGCGGCCCGGGTCCGCGACGGGGACGACCCGCGCACCACCGCCGTCGCGCTCGCCGCCGGCAGCCGTGACCTGCTCCCCGGCTGGTACGACGACTGGGTGCTGCTGGACCGGGAACGACTGCGCCAACTCCGCCTGCACATGCTGGAACAGCTCGCCGTCGACCACCTCGACGCCGGCCGGCACGGCGAGGCGTTGCAGGCCGCCCTGGCGGCGATGGCCGCCGAGCCGCTGCGCGAGACACCACACCGCCTGGTGGTACGCATCCACCTCGCCGAGGGCAACGCGTTCGAGGCGGTACACGCCTTCTACGTCTACCGGGACCTGCTCATGCGGGAACTGCGCCTGGAACCCTCCCCCACGATGTGCGCCCTGGTCGACGAGACCCTCGCCCCCATCCGGCAGGCCACCCGCCGCACCCCGGCGGCCCGCCGTCACGATCCGGACGAACGGTGTGACGACCAGGTGACACCTCCTGCGCCAGGGTGGATCCACCGAGAGCCCTGGACCGATCGGGGCGCACCACCGGCGAGAGGGGTCCGATGAGCCGTCTGGTGATCGTCAGCAGGATCATTCCCGGCGCGGAGGGGCGGGTCGCCCAGATCTTCGCCGAATCCGATGCCACCGAACTGCCCGGACTCACCGGGCTGCGCCACCGCTCCCTCTACCGCCTGCACGACCTGTGCGTACACCTGATGGAGACCACCGAGGTCGACCTGGACACCCTGGTCACCGCGTACAACCACCCGCTCTACCAACGGACCAACGAGCGGTTGTCGGCGCACACCTCGGCGTACCTGCCGACCTGGCGCTCCCCCCGGGACGCGCCGGCCGGCTGCTTCTACAGCTGGGACGTCTCCGACGCCCCCAGCCCGGAGGCCCTGCGCTGAGCAGCGCGGACACCGCCTCGGGCCACCACCGGGCCCGGTCACCACCACCGGTGGGTACGGCGACGGCGACACCGTGTCGTGACGTCGCCACCGCCCGACACCGGTCATTTCACCTGCGCAACGAGGGGCGGTCCTCCCTGTCGTCCGACATTCGCGTGTGCAAAGCTGCGGCGGGTCTTCGCGTTTTCCTCGCGACTTCAACGACATACGCAATAGGGAGGTAGCCGTGCCGTCGACTTTCGGGCAATGGCTGATCGTGATCCTGGCCCTGCTGGTGGGCCTGGGCGGAGGCTGGGCGCTGTGGGGACGGCAGAAGCCGGCCGCCACCTCGCCCATCGTGGAGGGTGACCCGGTCGTCGGGCTCTCCGCCGAGGAGAAGGCCGCCGCCGCCACGATCGACACACCGCGCCCGATCGCCACGGTCGACACCTCCCCGGCCCCCGCCGCCGTCGTGGACCAGCCCACCCCGCACACCGCGCCGGACACCGACCACGCCGCCCCGGCCACCGACTCGACCACCCTGACCGCCGACTCGACCGCCGACTCGACCGCCTCGACGATCTCGACCGCCGACTCGACCGTCGACGAGCACGCCATCACCGCCGTCGACGGCACGCCCACCACGATCGCCGCCGAGCGGTCCGCCCCGCTGGCCGACATCGACGACGAGTCGACCACCGCCGACCTGACCGGTCGTACCGTCTCGGACGAGAAGCCCGCGAGCACCGACGCCGACGAGACCGTCGCGCCGGTCCCCGCGCCCCGGGCGACCGTCGAGGACACCCCCGACACCCCGGGTACGGCGACCGCGCTGCCGCAGCCGACCACGGTCGACCCGGACGGCCCGGCCGCGAGCAGCACGGAGACCGGGGCCGACCCGCTCGCGGCTCCGAGCGCCGAGACCACGCAGCCCGCCGAACCGGCCATCGAGCCGGCCGCCGCCGAACCGGCCGCCGCCGAGCCGGCCATCGAATCGGTCGCCGCCGAACCGGCCATCGAGCCGGTCGCCGCTGAGCCGGCCACGCAGGTCGCCACCGTGGCGGACGGGGAGTCGACGACGCCGGCGAGCGTGCCGGACCCGGACCTGTCGGGCGCGGACGACGTGGACACCGCCCCCGTGGCCGTCGCGCCGGCGGTCCCGGCGCAGCGCACCTCCGTCGAGGACACCGCCCCCGCCGCAGAGGACACTCCGGTCCCGGCAGCCGCCCCGCTGTCGGACGCCTCCCCCACCCAGGGCGGGTCGGCGGACGACTTCCGTCGCATCCAGGGTGTCGGCCCGAAGATGGCCGCCGCGCTCCAGTCCGCCGGCATCCACACCTACCAGCAGCTCGCCGCGCTCGACGAGACGGGCCTGCGGGAGACGATCCGCGCCGCCGGACTGCGCGCCACCGCGAGCCTGGCCACCTGGCCGCAGCAGGCGAAGGTGCTGGCCGGTGCGGGTGCCGAGGCCGAGCGGGTGCTGCCCACGCCGACCGGTGGCGACACCCGGGACTGATCCAGCTCACCCGACAGGGCCGGTGGGCGGGCGTCATGCGCACCCACCGGCCCTGTCGCGTTTTCGGCCGGAACCCCGCGATTCGGCCTGAACCCCGGCTCCTGCGGTCGCGCGACCGCACCAGACGCGGCACCGCGCCGAAACCCGTGGACTTCCACAGTGCCCAGCCGCACGGGCGTCCCCGGTGCCGGGTCGACCTTCAGCCGGCTGGGTGGGGGTCACCGACCACCGTCGCGTCGGGTCGATCGCCGGAGAATCCAGCATCATCGCGCTGACCGTTCCGGAATACCGTTTATCCGGTCCCGGCCGGTGGGTACATGGGCGTCACCTCGAACACAACACAAGCCGGGAGGCACCCCCATGCGCGGTTCGTCGATCCTCGGAGTCATCGTCGTCATCTGGCTGGTCATCGGCGCCATCGCCGCTGGTCAGCGAGGCTATTACGGAAACGATGACACCAACTGTGCCGAGGCCGGCACCATCCTGGTGACCATCGTGGCCGGGCCGCTCAACTACATCGGCGCCAACCCGAAGATCGACTGCAAGCTCCCCGAGCCGTCGAAGTAAACCGTCGCACCCCGGCCCGCGCCCACCCCTCGGGGCGCGGGCCGCATCATGTCCGCTCCAGATCACCCCCCACCCACCCCCGCCCTGAAACCCCCCACCCAACCCCTAAACCATCCTAGGAGCCTACCCCACTACCCCCACCTCCCGCCCCCACCTCCGCCCACCCCAAGCCGCCCCAAGCGCCCCAGGCCACCCCAGGCCGGTGATCAAGAGGTTTACGTCACGCCGACAGGGTTTTCTGACGTATACCTCTTGATCACCTGACGCAAAGCTCTTGATCACGGGAGGGAGGGAGGGGGGAGGGGGAGGGGGAGGGGGAAGAGGGGCGGCGGGAGGGGGTGGGTCAGCCGCCCACGTGGATGCCGGGGCGGCGGGAAGGGTCGGGTTCACTCTTGCGGATGATCTCGCGGACCACGGGTGGGGTGTCGCCCCGACCGAGGATCAGGTAACGCAGCAGGTGGGCGAGCGGGTTGCCCTCGGACCACTCGAAGTGGGCGTGTGGTCGGACGCCGGTACCGTCGCGCAACGCCAGCAGGATCGCGGCGATCGCGTTCGGCACCGCCGGGCTGCTGGCCCGCAGCACCCGGAAACCGCCCACCTCGACCCCGTGCACCCGCAGCACCCGGCTGAACTCCGACGGGTCCACCACGTCGATCTCCAGGAAGAGCACGTCGGAGGCGCCCGGCACCGGGTTCATGCCCCGCTGGACCCGCTCCTTGACCCGGTACTCCTTGAGCGCGCCGGTGTCCCGCTTGTTGGCGATCAGGTGCAGTCGACCGTCGTGGGCCAGTGACTCGGCGACGAACCGCCGGGCCGGCCCGTCGAAGTCGATCCGCTCGGCCCGTAGCTCGGTGGTGCGGGTGATCCGGGAGACCAGCGAGACCACGACGATGCCGGCGATGAACAACCCGGAGATGGCGATCCCGTCCGGCTTCTCGATGACGTTCTCGACCAGCGCGTAGAGCAGCACCGCGGTCAGCACGGCGAAGCCGGACGCGGCGAACCGGTGCCGGGCCCGCAGGGTCGCGATGGTCACCGCCACCGCCCCGGAGACCATCATCGCCAGGATGCCGGTGGCGTACGCGCCGGCCTGGGCGTTGACGTCGGCCCGGAAGGCGACGGTGATGACGATGCTGATCAGGGTGTAGACCAGCACCACCGGCCGGACCGCCCGACCCCACTCCGGTGCCATCCCGTACGACGGCAGGTAGCGCGGCACGATGTTGATCAGGCCGGCCATCGCCGACGCCCCGGCGAACCAGAGGATCAACACGCTGCTGATGTCGTAGACGGTGCCGAACCCCTCGCCGAGGCGGGCGTGGGCCAGCCAGGCCAGCGCCCGGCCGTTCGCCGCGCCACCCGGCTGGAACTCCCGGGGCGGGATCAGCACGGTGGTGACGAAGGTGGTGGTCAGCAGGTACCCCGACATGATCAGCGCGGCGGCGGTGAGCAGCCGGCGGGTGTTGCGGATCCGGGCGGCCAACCGCTGCTCGCGGTCCGCGCCGGCCCCGCGTACCAGGGGCATCATGCTCACCCCGGTCTCGAAGCCGGACAGGCCCAGGACCAGCAGCGGGAAGGCCAGCACCGCCGGGCCGAGCAGATCCCCCACCCCGGAACCCCCGGCGGTCAGGGCCGCCGTCCAGTCCCGCACGGTGCCCGGATCGGCGGCGATCTCGGCCAGACCGACGGCCACCACCACCGCGTTGAGACCGAGAAAGACCACCACCAACGGTACGGCCACCAGCACCGCCTCGCTGAACCCGAGCAGGAAGACCCCACCGAGGACGAGCAGCAGCGCCACCGTCACCAGCACGGCCACCCCGTCACCGTGCGGTGCCGACGACGGCAGGTACGGGTTCTCCAACAGGTGCACCGTCGCGTCGGCGGCGGAGAGCGTGATCGTGATGATCCAGGAGGTGGCGACGAAGCCGAGCAGCACCAGCACGAACAGTTTGCCCCGCCAGAACGGCAGCAGCCGCTCCAGCATCGCCACCGACCCCTGCCCGTGTGGGCTCTCCCGGGCCACCCGCCGGTACATCGGCAGCATCCCGAGCAGGGTGAGCGCCACGATCAGCAGGGTGGCCAGCGGGGAGAGCGCCCCGGCGGCGAGCGCCGCGATGCCCGGCAGGTAGGACAGGGTGGAGAAGTAGTCGACCCCGGTCAGGCACATCACCTGCCACCAGGGGTGCCGGCGTTGGCTACCCTCCTCGGTCTCCGGGCCGACCGGCTGCACCCGGTACGCGAACAGCCACCGGCGCAACGCGCCACCGGGCTGCGCCGGCCGGGCATGGCTGTCCACGCACTCCGGGAGCCCCACCGGTCCCGGCCGGGTGCGTTCGCCCTGCCCGGCGGCCCGTGCCTCGCGCAGCGCCCGCCCATGCCCCGGCGGCGGCGTGCTCCCCCGCCGTTCCCGGGTCCGCCGCTCCCGCGCCCCGTCCCGCCCGTCCGCCATCCCCCGACCGCCCTCGTAGGCCCTGACCCGACGGTAGGCGCTGAACCGGCCCCCACCGGCCAGAACAGGGGAAGCCGGGCGGACCGGCCCGGCGACGCTACCCCGGGCGGGGCCGGCCCGGCAGACCGGGCGGGCCGGGCGGGCCGGGGCCGTCAGACCGGGCAGAACGGGCAAAACGCTGGGGAGGGCAGGGCCGGGCCGGGTCAGGGCGGTCAGGGCGGGACGGTCGGGCCGGGACCCGCCGGCCGGACCGGGTGGATGGCCGGTCGGGAGCCGGGCGCGGCCACCGGGCGGGTAGTCAGGTGCGGCGGGGATGGCCGGCCGGCACGCGGCGCAGGGCCGCCAACAGGGCCGCCGGATCGGTCACCGTGACCGTGGCCGCCGGATGGCGCAGCCACCGGCCGGGGGCCAGCCCCGACACCGGTGTGCCGAAGCGCAGGCACACCCCGGCCGTGGTGCCGGTACCGAAGGTCACCCCCCGGTCGGCCAGGGACAGGTGCGGCCCGACCGCCCGCCACCAGCGGTACGGCCCACTGCGCTGCGCGTCGACCACGTTCCCCCGCCCGGTCCGCAGCTGCCAGCGGCCGAACCGGATCACCAGTTCCTCGTCGTCGAGCAGCACGGCGCAGGTCTGCGGACGGATGCCGAGCAGCGCCAGCGGGACCCGGAACCCGGGGTCGAACCGGAAGGCGAACCGTTGTACGGGCATGACCGACGGGTACCCCGCGCGCGTGGCCCGACACCCGAACGGGCCGAACCGGTGGGGCCGCCCGAGGGCCGCCCGCGCACCGTGCGAGACGGCCGCCCCGGATGCCGCCCGCCGGGTCATTCCAGGGCGCGGGTCCAGTCCTCGACGTGGGTGCCCAGGTGGTCGGCGACGGAGCGCCAGTAGGGGCCGTCCTCGGCGTGGATCCGGACCCACGGCTGCACGCCGTCGCGGGCCCCGGCGCACAGCAGGTCGTACATCGCCCGGGCCCGGGGGGCGAGGGTCGCGGCGAGCGCGGGACGCTCCGCCGCCGGTAGGTCGTACCCGTCGACGAGGGTGCGCAGCCGGTGGGCCGACTCCGCGACCGGCCGGTCGGGGCGCATCCCGGCCATCGCCTGGGCGGCGTACGCCAACTCCCAGCGGCGGGTGCCGGGGCCAGCACCGTCCCAGTCGATCAGCACCCAGCCGCGTGGGGCGCGGACCAGGTTCCACGGTGCCGCGTCGTGGTGGCAGAGCAGGTCCGCGCCGTCGGGTCGGATCGGCACCTGCCAGCGGGCCGGCCCGGGGGGCGTGAAGTCGGCGACCGCGCGGTGCAGGTCGGCCAGCAGCCGGCCGATCGAGGCCAGTTCCGCCGTGCGGTAGAGACCCGAGGGGTGACCCAGCTCCCCCGGCACGTACTCCAGCACCTGGCGGCCCTGGTCGTCGCGGCCCAGCGGGCGGGGCGCACCGTCGAAACCGACGTCGTGCAGGTGGGTCAGCAGGGCGTCGACGGCGTCGGTCCACGGGCCGACTGGCCGGCGGACGGTGTCGCCGATGCGGACCACACCGGTGGTGACGTTGCCGGGCAGCGGTTGTTCGATCGGGCTCACCCGGCCATCCTGGTCGAACGGACGCGTCCCCGCGCGCCGGTTTCCCGGCGCGCGGGGACCCCCCGTCCCGGCTGCTACTGCAGGAACGCCCCCAGCGGTGAGAGCAGCAGCCGGCCGAGCGCCGCGGCGTTGTCGTCCAGCCGCGCGCGCTCGCCGTCTCGGGCCTGCGGGTCGTGCCGGCAGCGCCAGATCTTCTGCGCGTTGCGCCAGGCCACGTCCCGGGTGTACTCGACCAGTTCGCCCTGGTACCAGTCGTCGATGTCGCCGTTGAGCATGTCGAGCAGCAGTTGCCACCGCTCCAGGTAGCCCCGCCGCAGCGACGGGATCTTGTCGGCGAAGATATCGTTGATCTTGAGATAGTCGCGGTGCTGTTCGGTGCCGTCCACCGGCTCGGACTCCAGGTGGTCGAACGTGGTCACCAGGGCGAACGGCAGGTCGAAGTTGATGTGCGCGTTCACCCCCGCCGCCGCCGACGGCAACGGCCGGGCGTCCGGGCCCTTCATCCGCTTGAACAGGCACGACCAGGCGCGCGGGGTGGTCGGGCTCGACTCGGTCCACAGCCGCATCGCGTCGAAGTAGCGGGCGGCGAACTCCACGTCCAGCCGGGACAGGAACACCGGGTCCGCGAAGTAGTCGTCGTAGAGCCCCTCCAGCACCCGGCTGGTGATGGTCAGGTAGAGCCGGTTGAAGTCGGCCAGCGGGCAGCTGCCCTCCAACGGCGGTAGCCGGACCAGCAGGTCCTGGAGTTTGGTGAGGTGGTCGACCACCGCCGGGACGTCCTCCGGGTGGTCGGCGAGCAGATCGACGATGTCCACGTGGACGGGGCCCCAGACCGGTTCCGTCATGTCTCCTCCACAGTGGTCGGGGCAGCGCCGTGCCGTCGTTGACGAGGGACAGCCTGGCAGCGTCGACCGGGCGCGGGATCAGTAGAACGACGTATTCGACCGCGCCGTACGTACGCTCACTCGCCCCGGTTCCGCAGGTGGATGGCGCTGGCCTGGACCCGGGTGCGCACCTGGAGCTTGTCGAAGATGTGCGACACGTGCACCCCGATGGTCCGCTCGCTGATGAACAGCCGCTGACCGATCTCCTTGTTCGTCAGACCTTCGGCCACCGCGGCGAGCACCTCGCGTTCCCGGGCGGTCAGCGTGGTCAGCTCGTCGACGACCGGCCCGGCTACGACGGTTACCGACCCCGACCCCGACCCCGCGGGCCGGCGGTGCCCCACCCCGGTCGACCGGGGACGGCCCTGCCGGCGGTCGACCCCGGTGGGTTGGGCACGGTCGGTCAGCTCCACCCGCGCCCGGCCGGCCAGCGTCCTGATCTCGCTGGTCAACGGCACCGCCCCCAGGCTCAACGCCATCTCGTGGGCCTGTCGCAACAACGTGCCGGCGGCGCTGCTGCGACCACGCCGGGCCAGCAACGCCTCAGCCTGGCGCAACCGCGAGTAGGCAGCCGGGTAGGGGTGGTTACGCTTGTCCCACTCGGCTGCCGAACGGGCCCAGGCGTCCGGGTCACCCCGGCCGTCGAGCCGGGTCAGTTCGGCCGTGCACAGCGCCAGGAAACCGTCGGCGACGACCCGTACCGGCCCGGCCGCCGTCGCGCTCTTGGCCGTCACCCGGTCGACCGCGTCGCGCAGCCGCCGCACCGCCGTCGGGTCCACCGCCACGGTACGACTCGCGTGCGCCTCCGCCTCCGCGCGCAGCCCGTGCCAGGCCAGCGTGCCCAGCAGCACCACGTCGTCGGAGCGGCTCTCGGTCATTCCCCGCTGCACGGCCTGCCGGGCCACGTCGTGCCGGCCCTGCCACATCGCCAGCCCGGCCCGCAGGATCAGCATCGGTAGGACGTGCCGGGGCGCACCGCCACCGGCGAGCATCGTCGCCACCGCCTCCAGGTCCCGGTCGGACGCCTCGACGTCGCCGTACCCGACGGAGAGCCGGCAGCGGGCCAGCAGCAGCTCCACCGCGTCGGCCCCGGACGGGCGGTGCCGCAACGCCGCAGCGACGACCTTCTCCGCCTCCGCCCACTGGCCGACCCGGAACAGCCCGTTGGTGGCGATGGCCAGCAACCGGGTCTCGTAGGTGCGGCCCAGGCCCAGCTCGGCGACCCGCTCGGCACCCCGGCGGGCCACCACCACCCCCTCCTCCAGGATGTTCAGCGGCCCGGTCAGCAACTCCGCCAGGTGCAGGTACGCGCAGGCCACGTCCTCCGGGCCACCGGAACGTTCGGCGGTCTCCAGGGCCCGGCGGACCACGGCCAGGCCCGAGTCCGGGTCCTCCAGGAACGCCTCGCTGAAGCCGAGCGCCGCGCTGGCCAGCACCACCGAGTTGGTGCTCCCGTCGACCGTCGCGGCCAACTCCAGGGCCTCCCGGGCGCGCTGACCGGCGTCGGCGTAGCGGCCCTGGAGCACCAGCAGATGGGCCAGTTGGGCGGCGGCGGCGGCCCGTTCCCCCGCGGTGCAGGCGACGGACTCCAACACCCCCCGGTACTCCGCCTCGGCGGGCGCGGACCGGCCGGCGGCGGCCAGGTAGCGGGCCCGCCGGATGCGCACCCCGCAGGACGGATCGAGCGGTTCACCCCCGGCCAGCTCGGCCAGCAGGGACAACGCCCGGGCGTGCTCGCCGCTCTGGTGGGCGGTCTCGGCGGCGTGTTCGAGCAGCACCGCCCGGTCGACCTCGGGCGGTACGCCCCCCGGCCCGCTGGTCGGGGTCGCGGCCAGCTGCAACGCCGCCGACCAGTGCCGGTGCGCCTCGGCGAAACCGTGCAGCCGTTGCGCCTCCCGGGCGGCGGCCATCGCCGCCGGCAGGGCCCGGGCGGGCTCGCCGGCCAGCCGCCAGTGATGGGCCAGCCGGGCCTGGTGCAGCTCCGCCGGGGCCTGGGTCAGCGCCTCCGCGTAGCGGCGGTGCAGGCCGGCGCGCTCCGCCGGGAGCAGTTCGTGGGCGAGCACCTCGGCGACCAGCCGGTGCCGCAGCCGGTAGCCGTCGTCCGCGCCGACGAGCAGCCGGTGGGCCACCGCCTCCCGCAACGCCTCGATCAGTTCCGGCTCGGGCAGCCCGAGCACCTCGGCCAGCAGCCAGTGCTCGACCGGCTCGACCCCGGCGGCCACCGCGTGCACCGCCGCGTGCGCCTGCCGGGGCAGCACGTCCACCCGGGACAGGAAGATCTCCCGCAGCGTGTCGGACAGCCCGTCGCGGCCGTCACGCAGGTCACGGGCCAACTCCTCGACCACGAACGGGTTGCCGCCGCTGCGCTGCCAGACCTGGTCGGCGGCTTCCGGGGCGAGGGGTGTACCGACGATCTCGCCCGCCAACCGGTCGGTGTCGGCCCGGTCGAGCGGGGCCAGGTCGAGCACCCGCACCGACCGCAGCCGGCGTAGCTCGGTGAGCACCCGGCGCAGTGGATGGGCCCCCTGCAACGACTCGGCCCGCACCGCCGCCAGCACCGACAGTTGCAGGTCACCCAGGCCGGCGAGCAGGTAGAGCAGCAGTTGCCGGGTGGTCCGGTCCACCCACTGGAGGTCGTCGAGGACGAGCACCAGCGGCCGGCCCTCGGCGATCAGACTCAACCCCCGGGAGACCCGTTCCAGCAGCGCCCCGGCGCTGTCCGCGCCGCTGCTGTCCTCGGCGAAGGTCCGCAGCAGTCCGCGTACCGCCGAGGAGGTGCGGGCCTGCGCGGCGGTGAGGTCGGCGTCGAAGCGGCGCAACGCCTGGAGCACCGGATGCAGCGGGGAGGCGTCGCCGATGTCCAGGCAGGAGCCGGTGAGCACCACCGCTCCCGCGTCCCGCAGCCGTGCCGCAGCCTCGGTCAGGAGCCGGGTCTTACCCACCCCGCTCTCCCCGGTGACGAAGACGGCGGCGGTCTGCCCGGGGCCGATGTCGTCGTGGAGCGCGGCGCGCAGCGTCGCCAGCTGGTCGGCACGGCCGACGAGCGGCGCGCTGTCCACTTCGCTGGCCATGTCCGCAGCCTAGTCACAGGTCCCCGCACCGTTCTACGGGCTTGATTCGTCTCTGGTACCTCTCGCGTCGAGTTTGCGACTAAAGGTGGTCGCCCGCCGACATACGTCGTTCGGCAGATCCCCCGTCCTACCGGTGGTGACACTCTCCGGAAGTCATCAGACCACTGCGGAGGAAGGGTGGGTGGGATGCCACTGTCCACGGTCGGTACCGGTCGGGAAGACGTCACCACGACGCCCTGGCCGGTCCCGCAGGAACGCCGAACGCTGACCGTGCTCTTCGCCGACATCGTCGGCTCGACCGCGCTGACCGAACGGCTCGACCCGGAGGACGTCCGGGCGGTGCAGTCCGCCTACTTCGACACCGTCGCCGGGGTGCTGCGCCGCTGGCAGGGCACGGTGGAGAAGTACGTCGGCGACGCGGTGATGGCGTTGTTCGGGGCGCGTACCTCCGATGGTCTCGACGGTTACCGGGCGGTGCGGGCCGCCCTGGAGATCCAGGCCGCGCTGGAGCGCCGGGAGCTGCCCGGTGGGGTGACGCTGCGGGTCCGGGTGGGTGTCGCCACCGGCGAGGCGGTGGTCGACCTGGCCGCCGCCCGCGACGGTGGCCACGGCATGGCCTCCGGCGCGGTCCTCACCACCGCCGCCCGCATCCAGGAGTACGCCCCGCCGGGCGGCGTGGTCGTCTGCGCGGCGACCCACCGGGCCACCGCCGGCCTGGTCGAGCAGCACGCCCTCGCCCCCGCAGCGCTCACCGGCAAGGCACGGCCGGTCGACGTCTGGCAGGTCACCCGCACGGCGAACCCGCGCCCGCCCCGCCACCACGGTCCGCTGGTCGGCCGACGCCGTGAACTCGCGACCGCCGTCGAACAGCTCACCCGGGTCGCCCGGGAGCACCGTCCACGGTGGGTGGCCCTGGTCGGCCCGGACGGCATCGGCCGCAGCCGGCTGCTGGCCGAGCTGCGCCACCGGCTGCCGGCGGTCGACGGCACGCCGGTGCGCTGGGCGGTGGGGCACTGCCCGCCGTACCCGGAGCAGGTGTTCGGGCCGGTCGCGGAGCTGCTGCGGGACCTGCTGGGGCGGCCGGCCGACGACGCGGCGGGCACCGTCGCGGCACGGCTGGCCGCCCTGGTCGACGGACTGGTCCCGGCGGGTCAGGTCCCGGCGACGGTGGCGGCGCTCACCGCGCTGCTGGACGCGCCGGACCGGTCGGCGGTCGCCGGGGCGGCGGCGGTGCGCCGGGTGCTGCTCGCCCTGGCTGCCCGCCGGCCGGTGGTGGTCGGCGTGGACGACTTGGACCGGGCGGCCCCCGAACTGGGCCACTTCCTGCACTCGCTGTTCGCCGCCGCGACCGCCCGGGGACTGCCGCTGGCGGTGCTGGCCACCCACCGACCCGACCGGGCGGACCACGTCCCCGCGCCAGCGGGCGGACACCACCGGGTGGAGTTGGCACCGCTGGGCACCCTCCACAGCGGCCGGTTGCTGCGCCTGCTGCTCGCCCACGCCGGTCAGCCGGTCACGTCGGCCGCCCGGATGGTGCCGCTGGTCGCCGGCCGTCCCGGTTACGCAACCGCCTACGTCCACGCGTCGGCGCTCCCGACCGGTGACCCGTCGGTGCGCCCGACCGAGCCGCCCCTGCCCGAACCGCTGCGACGTCGCGCCGCCGCCCGGTTGGACCGGTGTGACGGCCCGCACCGGGCGGTCCTGATGGCCGCGGCGACCCTCGACGGGGAGTTCGCCGCATCGGCGGTCGACGTGCTGCTCGGCTGGGCGGCGGGCCGGGCGGCGCAGGCGTTGCGTCGACTCACCGACGCCGGGCTGGTCCGGTCCGGTTCCCACGGCGGGCACGTCATCGTCGACCCCGCCCTGCGCCGCTGTGCGTACGACCGGCTGCCCCGGATGCTGCGCGCCGAGTTCGCCCGGCGGACCGAGGCCACCCGGTCCGCCGGGGCCGTCCGGCGGACCGGGACGGCCCGGCGCGCGCAGAGCATCCGACGGGCCGGGGTCGACCGGCGGACCGGCGTCGCCCGGCCGGCCGGGACCCGGCACCGCACCGGTACCGGCTGGTCGGTCGGGGCCGACCGGCCGGTCGGCCACCCCGGGCCGGTCCCGGCCACGGTCAGCTCGCCGCACGGTCGGGAAGCCCGATGGCAGGCGGCCGCCCCCCACCACGCTCCGCTCCCCGCCGGCACCGCCGCATCCGCCACCGGGAGCAGGACCGGCGGGCCCCGACCGGCAGTCGCGGGCCCCGCCACCGCCGGTCCGGGGCCGGTGGCCGTCCTTTCCGACGGCGGCGGGCCGCGACCGGGGGTCGTCCTTCCCGGGGGCGGCGGGCCCCGACCGGGGGTCGTGGGCTGCCCGGAACCAGGGTTCATGCTGATCGCAGCCGGCCCGACGGGTCTGCCGCCGGCCGGTCTGATGCCGGGCACCGCCATCGGGCGACCGCGCGCCGGCTCGACGCGGGACGACCGGTGGGCGGGGGTGCCCGGCGGGTCCGCCGCCCGACCCGTCGACCCCGGGTTGCCGGGCCCGGGTGGCGTCGTCGTGCCGCTGCCCTCGCGCGGGACCGGCGTACCGACCGGCCGCCGGCCGACGACCGGCGGGCGGCGACGGGGGGAAGGGGTGCCCCGCACCGCCGTACCGTTACCGGCGCGGGCCGCCTGACCGTCGGCGGGCGTCCGCGCCTGACCGTCGGCCGTGCCGGATCCGTCCGGTCCGAGCACCCACCGCCTCGTCAGCGGGGCGCCCCGGTGACCGGGGGCGGATCGGCACCCATGGCCCGGACCGCCTCCCCGGCGTAGAGGCAGGCGACACGGTGGCCGGGGGCCACCTCGACCATGGGCGGGTCGGTCCCGGCGCAGGCGGCACGCGCCTGCGGGCAGCGGGTCCGGAACCGGCAGCCGCTCGGCGGGTCGGTCGGGCTGGGCAGTTCACCACTGAGGATGATCCGCCGCCGGTCGCGCTCCACCCGGGGATCGGCCACCGGGACCGCCGACAGCAACGCCGCCGTGTACGGGTGCGCCGGCTCCCGCCAGAGCTGCGCGGGGGTGCCCGTCTCCACGATCCGCCCCAGGTACATCACCGCGATCCGGTCACTGAGGTGTTCCACCGCGGCCAGGTCGTGCGCGATGAACAGGTAGGTCAACCCGAGGTCCCGTTGCAGCCGGCGTAGCAGGTTCATGATCTGTGCCTGCACGCTCAGGTCGAGCGACGCGATCGGTTCGTCGAGGACGATCAGGTCGGGTTCACCGGCCAGCGCGCGGGCGATCCCGACCCGCTGACGCTGGCCACCGGAGAGTTCGTGCGGGTGCCGACCGGCCGTCTCCGGTCGCAGCCCCACCAGGTCGAGCAGTTCGGTGACCCGACGTCGGCGGGCGTGGGCGGAGCCGGCCAACCGGTGCACGACCAGCGGTTCGGCGATGCTCGCACCGACGGTCAGGCGCGGGTCCAGCGACGCCTGCGGGTCCTGGAACACCATCGCCACCCGGCGGCGCAGCCCGCGCAGGCGGCGCCGCGACCACCCGGTGACGTCCTGCCCACCGACCCTGATCCGCCCGGTCGTCGGGTCGACCAGCCGCAGCAGCGCCAGGCCCGTGGTCGACTTGCCGCTGCCCGACTCCCCCACCAGGCCGAGGGTCTCGCCGGCCCGTACGGTCAGCGACACCCCGTCCACCGCGCGCACCGGTGGGCCACCGGGGCTGGGAAACCAGACCGTCAGATCGTCGATCTCGGCGACGGTTGCGGTGCTCATCGGTCCTCCCGGTGGAGCTGCTCGCGGTCACCGGAGACGCGACGGGCGTCCCCCGTGGGCGGGCCGCCGCCGGTGGGCGGGCCGCCGGGGAGGGGATAGAAGGTGCGGACCCGGTGCCCGGGGGTGATCGGCGTCAGCGGGGGCAGTTCGTGTGCGCAACGCGCGTCACCCCGGACCGGGCAGCGGGGCCAGAACGCGCAACCGTCCGGCAGGGCGAGCGGACTGGGCGGCGCGCCGGGGATCGCGGCCAGCTCCTCCCCCGCCGCGCCGGGCCGTGGCCGGGCGGCCAGCAGGGCCCGGGTGTACGGGTGCCCCGGTGCGGCGAACACCGCGTCGACCGGTCCCTGCTCGACGATCCGGCCCCCGTACATCACCGCGACGGTGTCGGCGATCCCGGCCACCACCCCGAGGTCGTGGGTGATCCAGACGACGGCGGTGCCGAGCCGGCGTCGCAGGTCGGCGACCAGCTCGACGATCTGCGCCTGGGTGGTGACGTCCAACGCGGTGGTCGGCTCGTCGGCGATGAGCAGCTCCGGTTCGCAGGCCAGGGCCATCGCGATGACGACCCGCTGCCGCATCCCCCCGGAGAACTGGTGCGGGTGCGCGTCCACCCTGCGGCCGGGGGCCGGGATGCCGACCAGGTCGAGCAGCTCGACGGCGCGGGCCCGGGCCTGCCGCCGACTCATCCCGAGGTGCTCCTCGCACGCCTCGGTGACCTGGCGGCCGACGGTCAACACCGGGTTGAGGGTGGTCATCGGGTCCTGGAAGACGAAACCGACGTGCCGGCCACGCCACCGGCGGCGCTCCGGCTCGGACATGGTGGTCAACTCCCGGCCGAGCAGCCGGACCCGGCCGGTGACGGTGGCGGAGCGCGGGGCCAGGCCGGTGGCGGCGAGCACGGTCATGCTCTTGCCGCTGCCGGACTCGCCGACCAGGGCGAGGGTCCGGCCGGGGGCCACCGACCAGTCGACGCCGGCGACCGCGCGGGCGGGACCGTTGCGGGTGCCGAGGGTGACCGTCAGGTCGTCGATGGCCAGCACCGGCGCGTCCCCGGCAGCCCGGGGCGACGGTACGACGGGCGCGTTCATCGGCTGCTCCTGCGGGCCTCGCTGACGGTGAGCTGACGCGGGTCGAGCACGTCCCGCAGCGCGTCACCGACCAGGTTGAAGGCGAGAACGGTGAGGAAGATCGCCGCGCCGGGGAAGAATCCCAACCACCAGGCGTCGGTGACGAACCCGCGCCCGTCGTAGAGCATCCGGCCCCAGGCCGGCGCGGGTGGCTGGACGCCGAGCCCGAGGAAGGACAGCGCCGCCTCGGACAGGATCGCGAAGGCCAGCGACAGCGAGGTCTGCACGATCAGCGGGGCGGCGATGTTGGGCAGCACGTGCCGGCGCAGGATGCGCAGGTCGGAGGTGCCGATGGAGACGGCGGCCCGGACGAACACCTGCTCCCGTACGGCGAGCACGCTGGCCCGGGTCACCCGGGCGAAGATCGGGGTGTAGACCACCCCGACGGCGACCATCGCGGTGACCAGCCCGGGGCCGAGCACCGCGACGATCGCCACCGCGAGCAGCAGGACCGGAAACGCGAAGAGCACGTCCATGCCCCGCATCGCGATGTTGTCCGCCCAGCCGCCGTACCAGCCGGCGAGCAGGCCGACGCTCACCCCGACGGCCAGGGCGATGCCGACGCTGACCAGGCCCACCTGCAACGACACCCGGGCCGCCACCAGCACCCGGCTGAGCACGTCGCGGCCCAGTTCGTCGGTGCCGAACGGGTGTGCGCCGCTGGGTGGTCGCAGCATCTGGTCGACGTCCACGTCGTTGGTCCCGGCCGGCGCGAGCCACTGCCCGGCCAGTCCGACGACCAGCAGGACCAGCAGGACGACCGTGCCGGCGACGGCCGGCGGGTCGTGCCGCAGCGCGGTCACCGTGCGCCGCAGGGTGCCCGGCTCGGTGGCCGTCGCCGCCGGGTGGTCGGCGCTCATCGCAGCCTGATCCTCGGGTCGAGGCGGGCGTAGAGGACGTCCACCAGCAGGTTCGTCAGCAGGAACAGGGTGGCCACGAAGAGCACCGCACCCTGCAGCACCGGATAGTCCCGGGCCTGCACGGCGTCGTAGGTGAGCCGACCGATGCCGGGCCAGGCGAACAGCACCTCGATCACGATCACCCCGCCGACCAGGCTGGCCAGCTGCACCCCGACCACCGTGACCACCGGGATCAGCGCGTTGCGCAGCACGTGCCGGACGACCACCACCCGGCGGCGCAGCCCCTTGGCCTCGGCGGTACGCACGTAGTCCTCGGCGAGCACCTCCAGCACCGAGGAACGGATGAACCGGGTGAGGATGGAGGCGGTGACCAGGCCGACGGCGGTGGCCGGCAGGGCCACGTGCGACGCCCAGCCGGCCGGGTCGTCGGTGAGCGCGACGTAGCCCGACGGGGGCAGCCAGCCGAGGACCCCGGCGAAGAGCAGGATGCCCATGATGCCCGTCCAGAAGTCGGGGACGGACACCCCGAACTGGCTGAACACCCGGGCGGCATGGTCGACGAACGAGCCGCTGCGCACCGCGGAGAGCACGCCGAGCGGGAAGGCGACCAGCAGGGCCAGGAGCACGGCGGTCACCGCCAGGGACAGGGTGGCGGGGAGTCGCTCCAGCACGATCGTGGTGACCGGCTGGCCGCTGCGGAAGCTGACCCCGAGGTCACCGGTGAGCGCGTGGCCGACGTAGCTGAGGTACTGCACCACCAGCGGACGGTCCAACCCGGAGCGTTCCCGCAACGCGTCGTAGGTCTGCTGGTCGAAGCGGGTGCCCAGGGCGACCCGGACCGGGTCGCCGGGGACCAGTTGCAGCAGCAGGAAGACCACCAGGGTCACCCCGAGCAGGACGACGACCGACTGGAGCAGCCGCCGCAGGACGAAGCGTCCCACCTCGCCCCCTCAGCGGTTCAGGGCGACGTCGCGGAACCGGATCGCCCGGTCGGTGCGGACCTGGTAGCCGGTGACCTTCGCCGACCAGCCCTGCACCACGTCCGGGTTGTAGAGGTAGATGTAGCTGGCGTCGTCGACGATCTGCTTCGCCGCCCGCTCGTACGTCTGTCTGCGTACGCCCTCGTCGGTCTGGGTGCGGGCCTGGTCGAGCAGGGTGTCGACGGCGGGGTTGCTGTACCCGTGGAAGTTGAACGTGCCGCCGGTGCGGTGCTGGGCGTAGTAGAACTCGTCCGGGTCGATGTTGCCCAGCCAGCCGAGCAGGAACGCGTCGAAGTTGCCCTTGCCCTGCTCGTCGAGCCACTGGGCGAAGTCCAGGGTACGGATCTTCACGGTGATCCCGACGTCCTTCAACTGGGCGGCGATCACCTGGGCGGCGGTGACCGTCTCCGGGTACTCGCTGGTGACCATCAGGTCCATGGTGCGGCCGGTGACGCCGGCCTGGCCGAGCAGTTGCCGGGCCTGGTCCGGATCGTGCCGGTACGGAGCGTAGTCGTAGTACCAGGAGCTGCCCTTGGGGATGGCGGTCTGGTTGACGGTGGCCTGCCCGAACTTGGCGGCCTTGGTGATCGCCTCCCGGTCCAGGGCGAACGCGACGGCCCGGCGCACGTTCACGTCGTCGTACGGTTTGCGTGCCTCGTTGAGGGCGAGGTACCAGTAGTCGGTCGAGGGGGTGGTGGCGACGGTCACCGCGCCGTCCTCCTTGAGGGCCGGCACCTGCTGCGGTGGCAGGTTGTCGGTCCACTGCACCTCACCGCCGCGCAGGTTCTGCATGGCCACCGTCGGGTCCTTGACGAAGGTGAAGGTGACCCCGTCGAGCTTCGGTTTCGGCCCCCAGTAGGCGTCGTTACGGGTCAGTTTGATGGTGTCGCCGGAGGTGTAGGAGGCCACCGTGAACGGGCCGCTGCCCACCGGCCGGGTCTTGATCGCACCGGACTCCACGTTGGACCGCTGGACGATCGCGACGCCCTTGAAGCCACCGAGGTTGGCCAGCAGGTTGGGGGTGGGCGCGGTCAGCGTGATCACCACGGTGGCCGGGTCGGGCGCGGTCACGGTCTTGACGGTGGCGAACTTGTACGCCGCGTTCAGCTTCTCGTTGATGATCCGCTGGTACGAGTAGACGACGTCCTGCGCGGTCAGCGGCGACCCGTCGGAGAACCGCACGCCCTCGCGGAGGGTGAACGTCCAGGTGAGCTGGTCGCTGCTGGTCGTCCACTTCGCGGCCAGCGCGGGCCCCATCTTGAGGTCGGCGTCCGGCTCGACGAGGGTGTCGTAGACGTTCTCCAGGACCTGGAAGCTGTAGTAGGCCGACGTCCGGTGCGGGTCGAGCTGGTCCGGTTCGCCGCCGATCGCGGCGGTGAGCGTGCCACCGGCCGACCCGGTGGCGGTGGACCCGCCGTCGACGTCGACGCTCTCTCCGGCGCTGCACCCGGCCAGCCCGGTCAGGGCGACGGCGAGCGCCGCCGCGATGATCCTCGATCTGGTCATGGACTCGGTCACCCTTCGTCGCCTGGCAGATCAGAGAGCGAGTCTTCTCCGCCAGGTAGAGCGATGTCAATAAATCCCGGCAAAGTAGGGTGATTTTGGAGGAATCAGCGCGGTGCCGTGACCGTCCGGAGAGGACTGCGGCACCCTCGGCCACGAACCGGTCGCACCGCGCCGAGAGGCCGGGCCGTCACCCGTGGAGGGTGCACCACGGACCACCCTGTTACCCACTGTGGACCTGTCAAACCCTGGGCTGCCGGTCAGTCGTCGGCGGGTCGGGCGAGGGTGCGGCTGCGCCCCCGGAACTCGGCCACCACCTCGTCGCCCCGGGTCACGGTGACGTCGTAGATGCCGCTGCGGCCGTACCTGACGCGTTCGGTGGCGTACGCGGTCAGCAGGTCGCCCTCGCGGACCGGGCGCAGGAAACTGATCTCGCCGCCGGCCGCGACGGTGGCCGGGCCGTGGGTGTTGCAGGCCAGCGCGAAGGCGGTGTCGGCGAGCAGGAAGACGAAACCGCCGTGGCCGATCCGGTGCCCGTTGAGCATCCCGGCGGTCACCCGCATCCGGGCCACCGCCACGCCGTCCCCGGCCGAGACCAGCTCGATGCCGAGCCCCCGGGAGGCCACGTCGGCGTCGAACATGTCGTGGGCGGCCGTCCGCCCGGCACCATCGCCACGCGACACCCGCCCGGGCACCCGACCGGTGCTGTCGCCGCGCGGCACCCCCTCGGCACCATCGCCACGCGACACCCGGCCAGTGCTGTCGCCGTCGGTCCCCCCGGTCGGGGCGGGTGCGCTGGGGGGTGGGCTGCGGTCCGGCACGGGTTCCTCCTGGGGTCACGGCAGCGGCGGCCGGCACGGGCTACCGGCTGCCGCTGCCGACCGTACGCGGACGGGTCGGTCGCCACGCAGACGTGGCGGCGGGGGGTGGCCCCCGGCCTCCGCCTGCTTTCGCGGTGGGGGCCGGCCGGTCGGGCTATGCTCACGGACGTGTCGGCGGTGGGGCCCGCCGTCCCGGTCGGACCGGGAGAACCGCGTCGGAGACGCCAACGGTCCCTGCCAGTGGTCCGGGTGCTGGTGGGGAGGTCCTGATGACGCAGGGGGTACCGCGTCGCGTCGATCCCGACGTCGACCTGCGCGTGCCGGCCGACCGGAGCGAGCTGACCGCGCGGCCGGCGACCGTGCTGGGTGCGATCGCCGTCGGCGGGGTCCTCGGGGCGCTGGCCCGCGCCGGGGTGCAGGCCGCCCTGCCGCACACCCCGACCGGATTCCCCTGGTCCACCTTCGCCGTGAACGTCACCGGTTGCCTGCTGATCGGCGCGCTGATGGCGGTGCTCGGCCGGCGTCGGGTCGGCCCGCTGGTCCGGCCGTTCCTGGGGGTCGGCGTGCTCGGCGGTTTCACCACCTTCTCCGCCTACGTGGTCGACGTGCACCGGGCGCTGGACGCCGGGGCCGCCCCGACGGCGTTGGCCTACCTGGCCGCCACCCTGGTCGGCGGGCTGCTGGCGGTCGCCGCCGGTGACGCCCTGGCCACCCGCCTGCTGGCGCGGGGGCCGGGCCGGGCCGGACCGCCGGGAGCGGGTCGGGTGGACGGGGAGGTTCCCCGGTGACCGTGTTGCTGATCGCGCTCGGCGCGGCGCTGGGTGCGCCGCTGCGCTACCTCACCGACCGGGCCGTGCAGGCCCGGCACGACTCCCGCTTCCCGTGGGGGACGCTGACCGTCAACGTCGCCGGTTCGCTGCTGCTCGGCGCGGTGGTCGGGATGCCCGCCGGGCCCGCCGTGACCGCGCTGGTCGGCACCGGCTTCTGCGGCGCACTGACCACCTGGTCGACGTTCGGCTACGAGACCGTCCGGCTGGCCCGAGCCGGCGACCGGTGGCACGCGGTGGCCAACGCCCTGGTCAGCGTGGTCGCCGGGTTGGGTGCGGCGACCCTCGGTTTCGCCCTGGCCCGAGCGCTCGCCGGCTGACCGCGGGCACCCTCAGCGGACCGGGGTCGCGTCCGGCGCGGCCTGCCGCTGACCGTGGTCGTGGGCGTCGTCGTGGGTGTGGGCGTCGTCGTGGGCGTGGTGGCCGTGGGCGTGCCCATGGTGGTGATGATGGTGGCCGTGGCCGTCGACCGGGTCGTCGGGGTGGTCGTGGGGGGTCTGCGGGCGGCCCACCTTGTCGGCGAACCCCGGCATCAGCACCCGATAGGCACAGGTGTCGCAGTTCATCCGGATGTCCCCGCGCAGCGCCTCGACGTACCGCTCCAGCACCAGGTCGGCCAAGGCGTCGCAGTCACCGATCAGGTCCGCGACCCGGATGTCGAGCTCGGGATGGTCGGCGGCGTACGCCTGCGACTGCGCCACGATCCGGTCCGGCAGCACCCCGGCGAACAGGAAGTACGGCGCGACCACGATCCGGCGGGCACCGAGGCGGCGTAACCGGTCGAGCACCGCCGGCACGGACGGCTCGGCCAGCGAGATGAACCCCGGTTCGACCCCGGCGTAGCCGCGCCCCTCCCACAGCAGCCGGGCCACCTTCGCCACCTCGGCGTTGGCGTCCGGGTCGGTGGCGCCCCGCCCGATCAACGCCACCCAGGTGCCGGCCCGGTCGGCCCCGGCCAGTGCCGCGTCGATCCGCTGCTCCAGCACGGTGTGCAGCAGCGGGTGCGGGCCGAGCGGTCGCCCGTACCGGTAGGTCAGGCCGGCGTGGCGTTCCTGCTCGCGGGCCATCGCGGCCGGGATGTCGCCCTTGCCGTGGCCGGCGGCGGTGAGCACCAGCGGCAACGCGACCAGCGCCCGGTGACCCTTCGCGACCAGCGCGGTCACCGCGTCGGTCAGCGGCGGCCGGGACAGCTCGATGAAGCCGCCCTCGACGTCGCCGACGACGGCCCCCGCCCGGTCCCGGACCCGGTCGACGAGCGCGGCGAACTGGTCGACCCCGGCCGCGCTGCGCGTGCCGTGTCCGACGATGACCAGAGCGGTCATGTTTCCTCCAGGTAGAGCAGGGCGTTGAGGGCGGCGGCGGCGACCGCCGAGCCACCCTTCTCGCCGATGTTGGACACGGCGGGCAGGCCACTGGCCCGCAACGCCGCCTTGGACTCGGCGGCCCCCACGAAGCCGACCGGCAACCCGACCACCAGCGCCGGGTCGGCGGCCACGCCGATCAGTTCGACCAGGGCCGTCGGCGCGCAGCCGACCACCCAGACCGCCCCCGGTCCGACCCGGTCCAGGGCGATCCGCACGGCCGCCGCCGACCGGGTCAGGCCGGTCTCCCGGGCCAGCGCGGCGGCGGCCGGGTCGGCGACCGGGCAGACGATCTCCCGCCCGGCCCCGGTGATCCCGGCGGCCACCATCGCCACGTCGGTGACGATCGGCGCCCCGGCCCGCAGTGCGGCCAGCCCATCGGCCAGCGCCACCTCGTCGCAGACCAGGTCGGTGACGTAGTCGAGGTCGGCGCTGGCGTGCACCACCCGCTCGACGACCGCCCGGGTCAGCGGCGGCAGGCCGCCCAGGTCGACCCGCTCGCGCAGGATCCGGTACGACTCCTGCTCGATGGGGTGGACGACCCGGCTCACCGGCCACCTCCCGGGGCGGGCCGGCAGCGGGCCGGGTGGGTACTGGTCATGGTGCTCCTCGTCGGTCGGTGACGGTCCGGATGGCGTCCACCGGGCAGACCTCCACGCACTCCAGGCAGCCGGTGCAACGGTCGGCCCGGACGGTCAGGCCGCCGGGCACCGGACGGATCGCGTGGGTGGGGCAGGTGAGCAGGCAGGCCCCGCAGCCCTGGCAGGCGTCGATGGACACCGGTGCCGTGGCCGGGCCGTCCGCTGCGGTGAACGGCGGATCCACCGCGGGCGGGACGACGGCGACCAGGTCGGGCGGGGGCACCTCGGGGGTCATCCGCGCCACCGGTAACCCCGGGGGGTGACCATCCGGCCACCGACCAGCCGGGTCTGCGAACTACCCACCACCACCAGGCCGTACATGTCGACCACGCTCGGGTCGAAGGTGGCGAGGGTGGCCAGGTGCACCCGCTCGTCGGGTCGGCTGGCGTTGCGTACCACCCCGACCGGGGTCTGTGGCGGGCGGTGCGCGGCGAACGTCGCCAGCACCGCGCCGAGCTGCCAGTCCCGGGCCCGGCTACGCGGGTTGTAGAGCAGCGCCACCAGGTCCGCCTCGGCGGCTGCGGCGACCCGTCGTTCGATCACCGCCCACGGGGTGTGCAGGTCGGACAGGCTCAGGTAGACGTGGTCGTGGCCGATCGGCGCACCGAGCAGGGCGGCGGCGGCCAGCGCGGCGGTCACCCCGGGCACCCCGACCACGTCGATCCGCTCGTCGGCGTACTCCAGGGCGGGGCTGGCCATGGCGTACACCCCGGCGTCGCCGGAACCGACCAGCGCCACGGCCTGCCCGGCGGTGGCCTCGACGACGGCGCTGCGGGCCCGTTCCTCCTCCGCGCCGAGCCCGCTGGCCAGCACCCGGGTGCCCGGCCGCAGCAGGTCACGGACCTGGTCGACGTACTGGTCTAGGCCGACGACCACGGCGGCCCGGCGCAGCTCGGCGACGGCGCGCGGGGTACGCAGGTCGGCCGCGCCGGGGCCCAGGCCGACGATCGCCAACCGGCCGCGCGGGGCGTGCCGGGCGACCGCGACGGTGGCCATCGCCGAGGCGGTCTTGGGCACCAGCAGGGTGCCACCGCCGCGCAACGCCGCCGCCTCGGCGACGCTGGGCGTGCCGACGGCGGCCCGGACCACCTCGCTGGGGTGCGGCACGTCGACCGTCGCCAGCTCCGCCGCCGGCCAGGTCCGCAGCGGTACGCCCAGCGCGTCGGCGGTGGCCCGGATGCCCTCCTCGTCGGCCTTCACGTCCACGCTGGCCAGGCAGCTCAGGCTGGCCGGGCTCAAGCCGGCGTCGGCGAGCGCCCGGCGCAGCAGCGCCTCGACCTCGGCGGCGGGCACCCCCCGGCTCGATCCCACCCCGGCGACCAGGGACGGCGGCCGCAGCACGACGGTACGGTCGTCGACCGGCACGACCCGGTCGGTGACCAGCACCCGGTACCCGCCCTCCAGATCGGGCCCGACGGCCCGGTGTTCCCCGGTGGGCGGTTCACGGTGGACGTTCGGCGGCAGGGCGGGTAGTGGCCACACCGCGTCGGTGACCAGCCGGACCGGTTCGCCGTCGAGGATCGCCCGGGACACCGCAGCGACCGCCCCCTCGACCGGCCAGCCGAGGGTGTCCAGGCCGGGCAGGTCGACCGCGTCGGTGGCGGTGGTGACCACCGGCCGGGCGTCGAGCACCGCAGCCACCTCGACGGCGAGCGCGTTCGCGCCCCCCGCGTGGCCGCCGAGCAGGGCGACGGCGTGCCGGGCGGCCTCGTCGACCACCACCACCGCCGGGTCGGTGCGCTTGTCCCCGAGCAGTGGCGCCAGCACCCGCACCACCGCGCCGGTGGCCAGGAACGCCACCACCGCGTCGTACTCCGTCCAGGCCGTCCGCAGCGCGTCGGCGACCCCGTCGGCCTCGACGAGCCGGGCGTGCGGCCAGGCGGCGGCCAGGGTGCGGGCGTGTCGGCGACCGGCGGCGGTGGCCGCGACGAGTCCGATCCGGTGCGGGCCGGTGCCGGGCGTGTCCCGGTGCCGGTGTGCTGCGATGCCGGTCACTGACGCTCCCCGGTGAGGACGACCACCGGGTTGGTGGCCGCGAGTCGGATGGATCCGCCGGGCAGGTCGGCGAGGCGGGCGGCGGTGAGCTGGCTGCCCGTCACCGTGTAGCCGGCGCGGCGCAGCAGGTGCACGGCCGGGGCGATTCGGTCCAGGGCGGCGAGGGTGACCACCACCCGGTCGGGGCGGCGGTCGGCGACGGCGCTCAGCACGTCGGTCCCCCCGCCGCCGACGAAGACGGCATCCGGATCGGGCAACCCGGCGAGGACGGCCGGCGCGTCACCGGTCACCACCCGGACGTCGACGCCGTGCCGGGCGGCGTTGCCGGCGACCGGTGCCGTCGGGTCCCGTTCCACGGCGATCACCGCCGCACCGAGCAACGCGCACTCGATGCCCACCGATCCGCTGCCCGCGCCGACGTCCCAGACCAGTCGACCGAGCCGGGGCCGCAACCGGGCGACGGCCAGGGCCCGCACCTCGGCCTTCGTGATCATCGAGTCCCGGTGCCGGTACGCGGACTCGGGCAGCGCCCAGCCCTCGGCGGGTGCGGCAGCCAGCTGGTTGTCCGCCCGCACCCGCCCGACCCGGACCGGAGCGTCATCGCCGGCCGGGCCGGTGTCACCCGACCGGCCGGCGACCTCGCCCCGCTCGGCGGTGCCGGGACGCCGGGCGGGCCGCGCCCCGGGGTCACCGTCGGTCGCGGCCAGGCTGAGCAGGACGTGCGGGTCGGCCCAGGCCCGGGTGGCGGCCTCCTGCGGGGTGGTCCAGGTGACCCGCTCGGCGGGGGTACCGAGGTACTCGGCGACCACCAGGCGGCGGGACCAGCCGACCAGACCGGCCCCGATCTCGGCGGCCCCGGCGTCCGGCGCGGTGAGCACGGCGACGGCGGGCAATGCCCGGCAGGCGTTGAGCGCGGGACCCAACTCCCGGCCGTGGGCGGTGACCACCACGGCACCGTCCCAGTCGAGCCCGGCGCGGGCGAAGGCGGCGGCCACACTGGACACCGCCGGGAGCACCCGGACCGGCAGTCCGGCGGCGCGCAGCCGGCGTACCACGCCGAAGAACCCGGGGTCGCCGCTGGCCAGCACGACGGCCGGCTGCCCGGCGGCGTGCGCGGCGGCGAGCCGGTCCAGCGCCGGGGCGAGCGGGCCGAGGGTGACGGTGTCGACGCCGGGCGGCACCGGCACGGCCGCCAGGTGCCGGGCCGCCCCGACGACCAACCCGGCCCCGGCCAGGGCGGCCACCGCCGACGGGGGCAACGGCCGGCCGGCCGCGTCCATCCCCACCACCACGACCGGCTCCGGCACCCCGACGAGCGACTCCGGCCCGGTCCCGCCAGGCACCGGCTCCTGGCGCGTCACGCCGGCCACCGGCCGGACGAGGCGACCAGGCGGTCGCCGGTGAAGTCGACCATCGCCACGTCGACGGTGAGCGCCGGCCCGGCGAAGCGGCGCAGCACCTGACGGACCCGGTCGCAGAGCAGGTCACCGGCGGGACGCAGCAGCCCGGCGGCCTCCCACAGCTCGTAGGCGTGCCGGCCGGTGTTGGCCGCCACCACCGCCGCCACCAGGTCGGCGTCGCCGCCGGCCTCGGCGGTGACCGCGCCGAGCAGGGACAGGTCCACCTTCGACCGGGTGTAGTGGGTCATCAGGATCCCGGCGGCGAGTTTGGCCAGCTTGCCGGCCATCCCGACGAAGACCACCCCGGTCATCGCGTCACCGACGGCGGCGGTGACGGCCGCGCCGGTGAAGTCGCCGACCTCGACGAAACACACCTCCGGCAGCTCCGGCAGCAGCGCGCGGGCGGCCCGTTCGGTGCGCCCACCGGTGCACAGCACCACGGTCCGCTGCCCCTGGGCGGCCATCACGTGCACCGCCTGCACCACGCTGGCCCGCCAGGAGGCGGTGGAGAACGGCCGGACGACGCCGGTGGTGCCGAGGATCGAGATGCCGCCGACGATGCCGAGCCGCCGGTTGGTGGTCTTGCGGGCCATCACCTCACCGCCCGGCACGCTGATCACCACCCGTACGCCCATCTCGGTCAGGTCGACCACCTCGGCGACGGCCTGGCCGATCATCCGGCGGGGGGTGTCGTTGATGGCCGGACCGCCGACGGCGAGGCCGAGCCCGGGGCGGGTGACGGTGCCGACGCCGTCCCCACCGGCGAGTTCCAGGCCGGGTCGGGGTCGCCAGCCGACGGTGGCGGTGAGGTGCGCGCCGTGGGTGACGTCCGGGTCGTCCCCGGCGTCCTTGACCACCACCGCCTCCGCTGTCGGTTCGGGCCGGGCGGTCAGGTCGCAGCGGGCCACCGCGAAGGTCACCCGCCGGCCGGCGGGCAGCCCGATCTCCACCTCCCCCGGCGGTACGCCGGTGACCAGGGCGGTCACCGCCGCCTTCGCCGCCGCCGTCGCGCACGCGCCGGTGGTCCAGCCGGTCCGCAACGCCACCGGCCGGACCTTCGCGGTACGCGGTAGGTCCGGCTCGCGCAGCGGCGGCTCGGGGTAGGTCACGGTGTCGCGTCCTCCGCTGCGGTGGCCCGGGAGCGGCGCAGCTCGGCGCGGGCGGCCGGCTCGGCCCGGCGGAAGGTGTGGAAGTGCCCGGGGTGGTAGAGGTGCGACCGGGTGCCGGTGGCGGCGAGTGCCGGCCCGACCAGGAACAGGGTGTGCTTCCACAACCGGTGTTCCTTGACGGTGGCCGCCAGGTCGCCGAGGGCGCACCGCACCACCAGTTCGTCCGGCCAGGTCGCCTGGTAGGCCACCACGACCGGGGTGTCGGCCGGGTAGCCGCCGGCGAGCAGTTCGGTCTGGGCCTGCCCGGCGCGGGCGGCGGACAGGAACAGCGCCATGGTGGTGCCGTGCCGGGCGAAGTCGCGGACCCGCTCCCCCGCCGGCATCGGCGTCTTGCCGCCCTCCAGCCGGGTGAGGATCACCGACTGGGCCACCTCGGGGATGGTCAACTCCCGGCCGACGATCGCGGCGACGGCGGTGAACGAGGAGACCCCGGGGACGATCTCCACGGCCAGGTCGAGGGCCCGGCACAGGTCGAGCTGCTCCTGCACGGCACCCCACAGCGCCGGGTCGCCCGAGTGGATCCGGGCCACGGTGAGCCCGTCGGCGGCGGCCCGCCGGTACAGCGGCAGCACCCCCTCGATGGGCAGCTGCGACGAGTCGACGATCTCGGCGTCGGGGCGGGCGTGGGCCAGCACGTCGGCGTGTACCAGGCTGGCCGCCCAGATCACCACGTCGGCGTCGGCGATCACCCGGGCGGCGCGCAGGGTGAGCAGGTCGGCGGCGCCGGGCCCGGCCCCCACGAACCACACCTTTCCGGTGGACGTCACAGTTTTCCTCCCCGCCCGTCCCGGCGGGCCGGGACCAGCAGCGTCGACAGGTAGGGCAGCTCGTCGTCCGGGCCGACCGGCCCGATCCGTTCGTCGGGCAGGCCGAGGCCGCAGCCGAGCACCGCATCGGCGAGCCGGTCGTGCCGGCGCAGCTCGTCGACGAGTTCCCGGTGCCGCCGCCAGCCCTTGTAGACCACGACGGTGCCGGGCCCGGCGAGGGCGTCGGCGACCAGCGCCGGGCCAGCGGTGGCCGGCAGCAGGGTCAGCGGCTCCCGCCCCTGGCACAGCGGGACGCCACTGCGCGCGGCCAACTCCTGCATGGCGGTGACGCCGGGCACGGTCCGCACCTCGACCGCCGGCCGCAGCGCGCGGACCCCGTCGGCCAGGTAGGTGAAGGTGGAGTAGACGTTGGGGTCGCCGATGGTGGCGAAGGCGACCGACCGGGCCCCGGCGGCGAACGCGTCGACCACGGCACGGGCCGCGGCGTCCCAGGCGGCCTCCCGACGGGCGGTCACCCCGCCCCGGTCGTCGAGGGCGAACGGCAGCCGGCGCAGCCGGTGCGCCGGCACGTGCGCGCGGACCGTCGTCTCGGCCCGGCCGGGGGGCGTCGCCGGGTCCGCCGCCAGCCGGTCCAGCACCGGTACGACCACCAGGTCGGCCTCGGCCAGCACCCGGACCGCCTTGAGGGTGAGCAGTTCCGGGTCCCCCGGCCCGACCCCCACCCCGGTCAGCGTGACCGGCCCGGTCGGCGCGGCCCGGCCCGTGCCCCCCTCGACGACGGACGGGCGGTCCGGCCCGGTCGGCGCGGCCCGGTCAGTGGCGGCGACGGGCGGGTGGTCCGCCCCGGCGTCGGTCACCGGGCCGCCGCCTCGACCAGTCGGCGGGCGGCCCGGGGGTGACCCGCCCAGTGGGTGTGCAGGTACGAGGCGTGCACCTGCCCGGTGACGAACCCGTGGGCGGTGTCGTCCCAGCGCCAGGCGGGCCGGTCGCCGTGCCCGGGGTCGGTGACGGTGCGGTGGAACTCGTGGCCGCGTACCCGCTCACCGGCGGGGTGGACCGGGGATTCGGTGGCGGCGACCGCGTCGCGGTAGCCGAGGGTGAGCCGGCCGGACATCCGGGCGTGGTGGTCGAGCCGCCCGCACATCGGCACCCCGTCCAGGGAGCGGCCGAGGTAGAGCAGCCCGGCGCACTCGGCGACCACCGGCCCGGCGAAGCCGGCCAGCTCGGCACGGAGCCCGGTGTTGTCGCTCAGCGCCTCGACGTGCACCTCGGGGAAGCCGCCGCCGATGACCACGGCCCGGGTGCCGGCGGGCAGGGCCGGGTCGGCCAGCGGGTCGAACGGGGCCACGGTCGCCCCGGCGGCGGTGAGCAGTTCGGCGGTCTCGGCGTACGAGAAGGTGAAGGCGGCACCGGCGGCGACCGCGACGACCGGACGGTCCACGCCGGCCGGGCCACCGACGGCGGTGCCCGGGTCCCAGGCGTCCACGGTCAACGGTGGGGCGCTGCGGGCCAGGTCGAGCACCGCGTCGAGGTCGACGGTGGACGCGACGAGCCCGGCGAGCGCGTCGACGACGGCCAGCGACTCCGGTGCCCGTTCGGCGACCGGCACCAGCCCCAGGTGTCGGGCCGGCGCGGCCACCTCGACGGCCCGGGTGACCGCCCCCAGCACCGGTACGCCCACCTCGGCGAGCGCGTCGCGCAGCAGGGTCTCGTGCCGGGGCGAACCGACCCGGTTGAGGACCACCCCGCCGATCCGTACGGCCGGGTCGAAGGCGCGCATGCCGAGGACCAGCGCGGCGGCCGAGCGGCCCTGCGCGGTGGTGTCCAGGACCAGCAGCACCGGCGCGTCGATCAACGTGGCGACGTGGGCGGTGGAGGCGTACCCGGCCCGGCCGACCGCGCCGTCGTGCAGCCCCATCACCCCCTCGACCACGGCGACGTCGGCGGGGGTGGGGACGCTCGCGCCGTGCCGCAGCAGCGGGGCGATCAGCTCCTCCCCGACCAGCCACGGGTCGAGGTTGCGACCGGGGCGGCCGGCGGCGAGCGCGTGGTAGCCGGGGTCGATGTAGTCGGGGCCGACCTTGTGCGGGCTGACCGTGAGGCCCCGGCGGCGCAGCGCGGCGAGCAGCCCGGTGGCGACGGTGGTCTTGCCGTGCCCGCTGGCCGGGGCGGCGACCACCAGCCGGGGCAGCGCCCACGGGCCGACCGGCGCGGCGGGCCCGGCCGACGGTGGCCCGCCCGGCGCGGGGCCGCCCGGGTGACCGGTCGGCGCGTTGCCCGGCGGGCGGCGCTGGTCGGTGCGGCGGGTCGGTCCGGTCACCACTCGATGCCCTTCTGGCCCTTCTGACCGGCGTCCATCGGGTGCTTGACCTTGGTCAGCTCGGCGACCAGGTCGGCCGCCTCGACCAGGCGCGGGTCGGCGTCCCGGCCGGTGATCACCACGTGTTGGAAGCCGGGCCGGTGGGTGAGGGTGTCGACCACCTCGTCGACGTCCACCCAACCCCACTTCATCGGGTAGGTGAACTCGTCCAGGACGTACAGGCCGTAGCGCTGCGCGGCCAGGTCACGCTGGATCTGCCGCCAGCCCTCCAGGGCGTCGGCGGCGTGGTCGGCCTCGCCGCCGCGCTGGATCCACGACCAGCCCTCGCCCATCTTGTGCCAGGCCACCGGGGCGCCCTGCCCGGTGTCGGCGTGCACCTGGCCGAGGGCCCGGAAGGCGTTCTCCTCACCCACCCGCCACTTGGCGCTCTTGACGAACTGGAACACCCCGATCGGCAGCCCGGCGGTCCAGGCCCGCAGTGCCAGGCCGAACGCGGCGGTGGACTTCCCCTTCATCTGCCCGGTGTGCACGATGGTCAGCGGACGGTGCCGCCGCTGCCGGGTGGTCAACCCGTCGGCGGGGACGTGTTCCGGCTTTCCCTGCGGCATCAGCGCACGCTCCGATTCGCTCCGACGGTGGCGAGCCCGGCCAGCGGGTCGGCGGTGACCGTGTCCAGGCGGTGGTGGGCCGCGCCGAGCTGGTCGGCCAGCCGGCGGGCCAGGTGCAACCGGACCGGGCCGGACTCACAGTCCACCACGACGCAGGGTGCGCCGGTGGCGGCGAGCACCGCCGCCGCGCGCGCCGACCGGTCCAGCGGCCGGTGCCCGGCGGTGGCCCGGCCGTCGGTGACGACCAGCACCAGCGGACGCCGGCGCGGGTCCCGCAGCCGCTGCACCCGCAGCAGGTCGGCGGCGGCGAGCAATCCCTCCGCCAACGGGGTACGCCCCCCGGTGGGCAGCTCGGCCAGCCGCGCCGACGCGGCCAGCACCGACGAGGTGGCCGGCAGCAGCACCTGCGCCCCGGAACCCCGGAAGGCGACCACCGCCACCGTGTCCCGACGCTGGTAGGCGTCGGTGAGCAGGGCCAGCACCGCACCCTTGACCGCCGACATCCGCTGCCGCGCGCCCATCGACCCGCTGGCGTCGACCACGAACAGCACCAGGTTGCCCTCGCGGCCCTCCCGGACCGCCTCCCGCAGGTCGTCGGGGCGCAGCAGCAACCGCCCGCCGCACCGGCCCCGCCGGGCCTGGTGCGGGGCGGCGGCACGCAGGGTCGCCGGCAGGTGCACCGTGGCCGGTCGGCCGGCGGGCACCCGCGCGCCGGTGGTCCGCCCGCGCCCGGTCCGGGCCCGCGACCGCCGGCCGGGCACCCCGTCACCCACCCCCGGTGCGGTGAACAACCGGGCCGTCAACCCCCGCTGCGGTACGGCCACCGAGCCGGCGCCCGCCGGGTCACCCGGGTTCGCGGTGCCGCCCTGGCCTGGTCGCCCCGGACGGGCACCGGTGTGCTCGGCGGACCCGTCGTCGGGGCGTCCCGACCGGCCGTCGGCGCGGTGTCCGGTGTCCGGCCCGTCGTCGCCGTCCGGTCCGCCGTCGTCGATGCGGTCCGGCCACCGGTCGTCCCCGGACTGTGGGGAGGCCGGACCGGTCCGGGCGCGCGGGTGGTCGTCGTGGCCCAGCGGACCACCAGCGTCCTGCGGCCCACCGGTGGCGTCCTGCGGCCCACCGGCGTCGTCGGGTGGCTGTGGACCGGACCCGCCGCCGGGGCCACCCGTCGAAGGGCCGCCCGGCCCACCGCCGTCCGGGCCGCCGGGGTCACCCGGACCGGCCGGGCCGGTATCCGGCGGATCGTCGTCGGGGTGCTCGTCGCGGGCCCGCTGCAACGCCTCGTCGAGGCGTTTCTCGTCCAGGCCGGGGGTGTCGAACGGGTCACGACGACGCCGGTGCGGCAGGGCCAACCGGGCGGCGACCCGCACGTCGTCGGCGGTCACCCGGTCCCGCCCCTGCCAGGCGGCGTGTGCCACGGCGGTCCGGGCGGTGACGATGTCGGCGCGCATCCCGTCCACGTCGAACGCGGCGCAGACCTCGGCGATCTGCCGCAACGCGGCGTCAGGCAGCAGCACCGCGTCGAGCCGCCCCCGGGCGGCAGCCACCCGGGCGGCCACCTCGGCGTCGGCGGCGGCCCAGCGGGCGGCGAACCCGGCCGGGTCGGCGTCGGCGGCGAGCCGGCGGCGCACCACCTCCACCCGGACGACCGGGTCCCGGCTGGCCGCCACCTCGACGGTCAGCCCGAACCGGTCGAGCAACTGCGGACGCAGCTCACCCTCCTCCGGGTTCATCGTGCCCACCAGCAGGAACCGGGCGGCGTGGCTGACCGAGACACCCTCCCGCTCGACGTGGCAACGGCCCATCGCGGCGGCGTCCAGCAGCAGGTCGACCAGGTGGTCGTGGAGCAGGTTCACCTCGTCGACATAGAGCACCCCCCGGTGGGCGGCGGCGAGCAGGCCCGGCTCGAAGGCGCGTACCCCCTCGGCGAGGGCCTTCTCCAGGTCCAACGAGCCGACCACCCGGTCCTCGGCGGCACCGACCGGCAACTCCACCAGCCGGGCCGGACGGCGCTCGACCGACGCGGCGGTCGGGTCCTCGTGCCCGGCGACGCCCGGGTGCGGACCGTCCGGGCAGGTCGGATCCGGGGCGGCCGGGTCGCAGCCGAACCGGCACCCGGCGACCCGGTCCACCGGCGGGAGCAGCGCGGCCAGTGCCCGCACGGCGGTCGACTTGGCGGTGCCCTTCTCGCCCCGCACCAGCACCCCGCCGATCGCCGGGCTGACCGCGTTGAGCAGCAACGCCAACCGCATGTCGTCCATCCCGAGCACGGCCGAGAAGGGAAACCCGCTCACTGTGCTGCTCCGGCTCGCGACTGCGGGGCTCGCAAACCCGGCTCACTCCTCGCGCTCACAGAGCTGACCTCCGATCGCGACTGCGGGGCTCGCAAACCCGGCTCACTCCTCGCGCTCACTGCTTTTCCTCCAGGTCGCCCTCGGTGGCCAGGTACGTCTCCCGCAGCCGGTCCAGGGTGGCGGGCTCCGGCGCGGCCCACAGGCCCCGGTCGGCGGCCTCCAGCAACCGCTCGGTGATGCCGCGCAGCGCCCACGGGTTGGACCGTTCCAGGAACTCCCGGGTCTCCCCGTCGAACAGGTACGCCTCGGCGAGGCGCTCGTACATCCAGTCGTCGACGACACCGGCGGTGGCGTCGTAGCCGAACAGGTAGTCCACGGTGGCGGCCAGCTCGAACGCGCCCTTGTAGCCGTGCCGGCGCATCGCGGCGATCCACTTCGGGTTGACCACCCGGGCCCGGAACACCCGCCGGGTCTCCTCGCCGAGGGTGCGGGTGCGCACGTCGTGCGGCATCGCCGAGTCGCCCACATAGGCGGCCGGGGCGGCCCCGGTCAGGTGCCGCACCATCGCCACCATCCCACCGTGGTACTGGAAATAGTCGTCGGAGTCGACGATGTCGTGCTCGCGGGTGTCCTGGTTCTTGGCCGCCACCGCGATCCGGGCGAAGGACCGTTCCATGTCGGCCCGCGCCTCCCGCCCGTCCAGGCCCCGGCCGTAGGCGTAGCCACCCCAGACGGCGTACACCTCGGCCAGGTCGGCGTCGGTGCGCCAGTTCCGGGCGTCGATCAGCGGCAGCAGCCCCGCCCCGTACGCCCCGGGCTTGGAGCCGAAGATCCGGGCGGTGGCCCGCCGCTCGTCGCCGTGGGTGGCGAGGTCGGCGGCCACGTGCGCGCGCAGGTAGTTGTCCCCGGCCGGCTCGTCGAGGGCGGCGACCAGCCGTACCGCGTCGTCGAGGAGGGCGACGACGTGCGGGAACGCGTCCCGGAAGAAGCCCGAGATGCGGACCGTGACGTCGACCCGGGGCCGGCCCAGTTCCGCCACCGGCACCACCTCGACGCCGGTGACCCGCCGCGACCGGTCGTCCCACACCGGCCGGCAGCCGAGCAGGGCCAGCACCTCGGCGATGTCGTCACCCTGGGTACGCATGGCGCTGGTGCCCCACACGGTCAGCCCGACCGACCGCGGGTACTCGCCGGTGTCGGCGAGGTAGCGGGCGAGTAGCGAGTCGGCCAGCGCGACCCCGACGTCCCAGGCGTTGCGGCTGGGGATCGCCTTCGGGTCGACGGAGTAGAAGTTGCGGCCCGTGGGCAGCACGTTGACCAGCCCCCGGGTGGGCGACCCGGACGGACCGGGGGGCACGAACCGGCCGTCGAGCGCGCCGAGGGTGTGGGTGATCTCGTCGGTGGTGCGGTCCAGCCGGGGCACCACCTCGCGGGCGGCGAACCGCAGCACCTCGGCGGCGTCGGGGCAGGACCCACCGGTCACCTCGGTGACCACCTCGTCGACCCGGGCGGGGTCCCAACCGAGGGTCTCCATGCCGAGGACGAGCCGCCGGGCCAGCCCTTCGATCAGGTCCACCGCGTCGGCGGCGGTGACCGACGGCCCGTCGACGACGTCGGTCAGCGCCGCCGGCACCGCCACCCGCGCCCCGGGCTCGGCGAGCAGCGCCTGCTCGTCGAGGTCATAGCTGGCGGCGAGGGCCTGACGCAGGCCGGGCAGGGCCTGGGCACCACCCCACACCTGGGGGGCGCGCAGCACGGCGAGGACGAGGTTCACCCGGGGCTCACCGGTGGGCACCTCGGCCAGGATGTGCAGCCCGTCGCGGATCTGCACGTCCTTGACCTCGCACAGGTAACCGTCGAGGTGCAGCACGAAGTCGTCGAAGTCGTCGGCGTCGGGCATCGCCTCGGTGTGCAGGTCGTGGTGCAGTTCGGCGACGCGCACCAGCTCCCAGATCTGCCCCCGGACCACCGGCACCTTCGCCGGGTCGAGGGCCTGCACGGTGGCGTACTCGTCCAGCAGTTGTTCGAGTTTCGCCAGGTCGCCGTAGGTCTCGGCGCGGGCCATCGGGGGCACCAGGTGGTCGACGACGACGGCGTGCGCCCGCCGCTTGGCCTGGGTGCCCTCGCCGGGGTCGTTGACGATGAACGGGTAGACCAGCGGCAGGTCGCCGAGGACGGCGTCGGGGGCGCAGTCGGCGGCCAGGCCGAGGCCCTTGCCGGGCAGCCATTCCAGGGTGCCGTGTTTGCCGAGGTGCACCACCGCGTCGGCACCGAACCCGCCGTCGGCGACCGGCGCGGCCAACCACCGGTACGCGGCGAGGTAGTGGTGGCTGGGTGGCAGGTCGGGGTCGTGGTAGATGGCGATCGGGTTCTCACCGAAGCCGCGCGGCGGCTGGATCAGCAGGGTGACGTTGCCGAACCGCAGCCCGGCCAGGACGATGTCACCGTCGTCGGTGTAGAGCTGGCCGGGTGGCTCACCCCAGTGTTCCCGCATCCGGTCCCGCAGGTCGGCCGGCACCTGGTCGAACCAGCGCCGGTAGGTCTCCCCCGGCACCCGGGCCTCGGCGGCGGACAACTGTTGCGGGGTGAGCCACTCGACGTCGTGACCACCGGCGGCGATCAGTGCGTGGATCAGGGCGTCCCCGTCGGTGGGCGGGGGCGCGTCACCGAGGTGGTATCCGGCGGCGGCGAGGGCGGCGAGCAGGCGTACCGCCGAGGCGGGGGTGTCCAGGCCGACGGCGTTGCCGACCCGGGAGTGCTTCGTCGGGTAGGAGCTGAGCACGATCGCCAGCCGCCTGTCGGCGGGGGGCAGGTGCCGCAGCCGGGCCTGTCGGACGGCGATCCCGGCGACCCGGGCGGCCCGCTCGGCGTCGGCGGCGTAGACCGACAGCCCGTCGGCGTCGATGCGTTTGAACGAGAACGGCACGGTGACGATCCGGCCGTCGAACTCGGGGATCGCCACCTGCATCGCCGCGTCCAACGGGGACAGTCCGGCGTCGCTGCCGGCCCACTGGTCCCGGGTGCTGGTGAGGCAGAGCGCCTGGATCACCGGCACGTCGAGGGCGGCGAGCGCGCCGACGTCCCAGGCGTCCTCGTCGCCGCCACCGGAGGCGTCGGCGGCGACCGTCCCCCCGGCGGCGAGGACGGTGACGACGAGCGCGTCGCAGCGGGCGAAGAGGTCCAGCGGCCCGGCACCGGGGGTGAGCCCGCGCAGCGATCCGCAGTAGATCGGCAGCGGGTTCCCCCCGGCCGCGTCGACCGCGTCGGCCAGGGTGTGCACGAAGTCGGTGTTGCCGGCCAGCGCGTGCGCCCGGTAGAACACGATGCCCACCGTGGGCCGCCCGTCGCCGTCCGCCCGCCGCCCGTCCGGCCCGGCCGCCGGTTCCGCCGGGTCGATCGGGTCGACCGGGGCGGTCGGGTCGACCGGGGCGGTCGGGTCGACCGGGGCGGTCGGGGGTCGACGGTCGAGAATGCCGTACGGCGGGGTGGGGGTGGGCGGGTCGAAGCCCTCACCGGTGAGCAGGACCGTGTCGGACAGGAACCGGGCCAGCTGGGCGAGGTTTGCCGCACCCCCCTCGACCAGGTAGGACAGGGCTTCGGTGGCCACCCCGGAGGTCACCGTGGAGGCCGCCATCAGCTCCGCGTCGGGCACCGCCTCGCCGCCGAGCACGATCGTGGGGACGCCGGAGCCGAGCACCGCCGCGAGGCCGTCCGGCCACGCCTGCCGACCACCGAGCAGCCGTACGACGGCCAGGTCGACCCCGTCGAGCAGGGCCGGCACGGCGTCCACGTCGACCCGGGTGGGGTTGGCGAGCCGGTAGTCGGCGGCGCTGGCCCGGGCGGCGAGCAGATCGGTGTCGGCGGTGGACAGCAGCAGGATGCGCACGTTCGGCTCCGGAGAGTGACGTCCGGCTCGACCACAGGGCCGGGCCGAGCGGGGCGGGAGGGACGCCGGTCAGCGGCGGCGGAGGTACGACGCACCCGCCTGCGGCGGGGTACCCGGACCGGCCGTCAGCGGTACGTGGCAGGCCGACCGCCCCGGCGGCGGCCGGCGACGGTGGGAGAGGTGGGAGCACGCGGCGGCGCGGGCTCGACGGTGATGCAGAAATCACCGACCGTGATGGGGTCGGCAGTGACGCTGTGCGTCATCGGGTCCTCCTCGGGTGTCCACGCCCTGGGGTTCTCCGACGGCCGAAGTATCCTGGCTCCCGGATCGACGCTCACCCCCGGCCTTCCAACCGTGCACGCACGGTCGTGACTCACGAGGGGGGATCGCTCCCCGGTGACAGTGGCGGGACCGCGTCGGAATCGCACCGACTTCCTTCACTGCCGTCAGGCCGCGAATGCTGCCATACTCCTCACCCCGAGGTCAACGGTGGCCACCGGCCCCGCGACGGCACCGATCGACCCCTGTGGCGAGGCCGGCAGCCGCCCGCCCCGCGCATCCCACGGGTGGGTCCGGCCCCGCCCGACGGCCGACCCGCAGCCGCCCCGTGCGGCGCACCCGCAGATCCTCCGAGGCGACCCGCAACCCGCCTGAGGGAGGTCCGCCGGCCGCCACCAGCCGGTGCGGAGCCGATCGAGGCACCCATCCCGGGACCGACCGTCCCGGGACCGACCGTCCCGGGACCGACCGTCCCGGGACCGACCGTCCCGGGACCGACCGTCCCGGGACCGACCGTCCCGGGGCCGACCGTCCCGGGGCCGACCGTCCCTGGCGGTCGGAACACCTCTCTCGCACCCTGTCGAGCTGATGACGTCAACGACTCGGGGTCGGCACGGTCCGACCCGACCGGACGGGCGTCGGGCCGGGCCGTCCCACCCGGGGGGACCGATCCGTCACCGTCATCAGCTCGAAAGGGCCCGCGACGACATACCCACACACCCCTGGCCCGCAGCCGCCGGCGCGGCCAACGGCCGCGCCCACCACCACGGCCGCACCCCACGGCCCGCCCCCACAGACACCCACCCCGCAGACCCCTGGCCACCCTCTACGCAGCGGCTGAGGGGTCAACGGAGGCGACGCTCGGGGTGGGTCCGGTTCCAGGCCCGCATCCGCTCCGGGTATCCGGTCTTCGCCGCCTCGTAGAGGGGCACCGCGTGCCGGTGGGCCAGCTTCGCCGCCGTACGTGGGGAGCCGGTGCGGCGGCGGATCCACTCCCCGTCGTGCGCGATCGCCACCACTGTGGTGTCGGTGGCGGTCGTCTCGGGTTCGAGATAGAACTCCACCCCCCGGTGGGCGGCCACGAAGTCCGCCAACGCGGTCAGGTCGTCCCGGGTGGCCTCCCGATCGAGCTTGGTCGGGATGCCCTCGTCAGCCCGGGTCCGTCGGCTGAACCAGCCCATCTGCCCGTCCTCTCCTCGGCGTCCCTCCAGTGGAACACCCCTGCCTGGCAGGGCGCTGCGAGCCCGGTGACAACCGGCTGGACGGGGCAGACCTCGACGCCCCAGGGCGTACGCGCCACGCCCGAGACCGTTCAGCCCAGGGCGGCCAGCTCGTCGGGGGTGAGTCGCAGCGCGGCGGCTGCGACGTTCTCGGCGAGGTGGGCCGGGTCACCGGTACCGGGGATGGCCAGCACGTGCGGGCCCTGGTGCAGCGTCCAGGCGAGGCGTACCTGCTGCGGGGTGGCGTCGTGGGCGCGGGCGACGGCGCGTACGGCCGCGTCGTGGTCGGTACGTGCCCCGCCTTCGCGGTTGACGCCGGTCAGGGAGAAGAACGGCACGTAGGCGATCCCCCGGGCACCGCACTCGCGGACCATGGCGTCCTGGTCGCCGCGGTTGTCCAGGGCGTAGTTGTTCTGCACGCAGACCACCGGGGCGATGGTCTGCGCCTCGTCGAGGTGGTCGACGCGGACGTTGGACAGGCCCAGGTGCCGGATCAGACCGGCGTCGCGCAGCTCGGCCAGCGCACCGAAGCGTTCGGCCACGGAGTCCGGCGCGGGCCGCTTGACGATCCGCAGGTTGACCAGGTCGAGGTGGTCGCGGCCGAGCCGACGCAGGTTCTCCTCCACCTGGGCGCGCAGCTGCGCCGGGCTGGCCTCCTCGCGCGTGCCGGTCGTCGGGTCGGCCCGGAAGCCGACCTTGGTGGCGATGACCAGCCCTTCCGGGTACGGGGCGAGGGCGGCACGGATCAGTTCGGTGGCGTACCGGGCGGGGCCGGTGCCGACCTTCAGGGTGCCGCCCGGTGAGACGTAGAACGCGGCGGTGTCGATGTGGTCGACGCCCAGTTCGACGGCCCGGCGCAGGACGCGCAGCGCCCGGTCCCGGTCGGGGTGGGCGGTGAGCCGCATCGAGCCGAAGCCCATCCGGTGCACGGTGCGGTCGCCCAGGGTCCAGCGGCCCGCCGCTGCGGCGGTGATCTCAGTTGGCATCCGGCGACCCTAGCCAGCGGCGACGACCCGTCGTAACGGCCGCGCACCCGATACCGGTGCGGGCCGGGAACTGTTAGTTTTTCTGTACTGGGGCGGTGTGTTCCGACGGCCCGACGCCGGCCGGTGGACGAGTCGCCGGCACCAGGGCCAGCGTCGGGATCAGCAGCACCGGCACCACCAGCAGGGCATGCAGGATGCCGACGTGGTCACCGAGCAGGCCCAGCAGCGGCGGGCTGGCCAGGAACGACGTGTAACCGATCACCGCGACGACGCTGACCCGGGCGGGGGCGTGCTCCTCGTCGTCGGCGGCGGCGCTCATCCCGACCGGGAAGCCGAGCGACGCGCCGAGCCCCCAGAGGACCACCCCGACGACTGCCAGCGGGCCGGAGCCGGCCAGCACCGCCAGCAGCGAGCCGGCGGCGGCCAGCAGGATCGTGCCGATCAGCACCGGCACCCGGCCCCAGCGGTCGATGGCCACGGTGCCGACGGTCCGGCCGATGGTCATGCCGGCGACGAAGACCCCGAAGACGGCTGCCCCGGCGGCCTCGCTGACCCCGTAGCCGTCGACGAAGGCGACCGCCAGCCAGTCGTTGGCGCTGCCCTCGGTGAACGCCATCACCAGCACCAGTGCGCCGATGAGCAGGGTGCGCGGCTCCCGCCAGGCCGCGAGCAGGCCACCCCGGCGGGCCGACGCGGCACCGTCCGCGGTGGAGGCGGGCAGGGCGGGCAGGAAGTTCCGCGCCCCGAGCAGGGTGCCGCCGAGCACCACCGCCGCCAGCACCGCCAGGTGGACGGTGATCGGCACACCGAGCCGGGCCGCACCCGCGCCCAGCCCGGCACCGGCCACCGAGCCGAGGCTCCAGGCGGCGTGGAAGCGGGGCAGGATGGTGCGGCCCAGCCGTTTCTCCACCGCCGCGCCCTCGACGTTCATGCCCACGTCGCAGGTGCCGGAGCCGTAGCCGAGGGCGAACAGGCCGACCGCGACGCCGGGCAGCGAGCCGAGCGGGGTGGCGACGCCCACCCCGGCCAGCCCGACCGCGACCAGCACGGTGGAGGCGACGACGGTGCGGGCCGGGCCGAGCCGCTGGGTCACCAGGCCGGCGCTGGTCAGCGCCAGCACCGCGCCGCCGGACATGGCCAGCAGCAGCAGGCCGAGCCGGCCGGCGCTGAGGCCAAGCGCGTCGCGGACCGCCGGGACCCGGGAGAACCAGCTGGCCACGGCGAGGCCGTTGAGGGCGAAGACCACCGCGACTCCGGTACGGGCGGCCCGCACCACCCGGGGCGCGACGGTACGGGGCTCGGTGGCGGCGTTCACGGCAGTGCGGTCCCTTCGGCCGGGGGCCCGTCCCCGGGGTGGGCACGACGGTCCTCACCGGAGATCTCACACCGGTTTCGTCACGGCCACAAGCACGATGTGCCCCTTACCGCAGCCCACTGCCCCGACGCCCCCACCCCCACCCCACCCCCCACCCCTCCCACTCAACGCCCCCGCCCCCGGCTTTCCCCGGTGATCAAGAGGTTTGCGTCACCTGCCGAGGATTTTCTGACGCAAACCTCTTGATCACCAAGCGGGGTACGGACCCAAGGGGGCGGGGACGGGGGTAGGGGGTGGGAGTGGGAGTGGGAGGGTCGGTTGTTTCGGGTTGGTGCCGTCGGGGTTCGATGCGGATCCGGTGCGCGCGGAAACGGAGCGGATAGTGTCGACAATGGTGGTCAACCGTCCAGGATATCTGCCTTTCACCATTTCCGTACTGTCCGAACAGTTGGGCATTCCGGTAAGATCGGAGACAGGCGGATGACCGATCTAGGACTGCCGACTGTGAAGTGGATCACACACAATGTGACCATGACAACCGGACTCTGGCGCGGCCGGGCGGTACGGGCGGTGGCGTGCCTCGCCCTGGTGGCGTCGCTCGCCGGCTGCATGCAACTCAACCTCGGCCTGACCGTCAACGCCGACGACACCATCGACGGGCAACTCCTGTTGACCGCGGACAGGTCCGTGCTCAGCAACCGCAACAAGAACATCGCGGTGGCCTACGCCGAACTGCGGGAGAACATTCCCAGCCTCCCCGTCGGCGAGGAGACCGTCTACCAGGACGAGCGTTACTACGGCGCGCAGATCACCTATCGGCACACCCCGTTGAAGGATTTCACCAGCGAGAGTGTGAATCTTGTCCGCGACGGTGATCTCTATCGTTTCAGCCTGCCGCTCGATCCCAAGAAATACGGCGGAAAAGTGGCCGAGCAGAATCCACAGAACCAGCAGGCGTTCATGCAGCTGATGTCGTTCGAGATATCCGTGACCTTTCCCGGGCGGGTGATCGACACCAACGGCACCCTCAGCGGGCGCTCGGTCAGCTGGAAGGTCGTGGCCAACCAGCCCAAGCCGGCCGAGCTACGGGCGATCGCCGAGGCCCCGCCCCGGCCGACCCCGTCGGCCACCCCGGTCGCCGCCGCCGGCGACGACGACCCGGGTTCCTTCCCCTGGCTGCTGGTGGCCGGTGCGGTCCTGCTCCTGCTGCTGGCCGGTGGGGTGGTCACCGTGCTGCTGCGCCGCCGCGCCCGTGCCACCACCGTCCCGTCCACCCCGCCGGGCCCGACCGGCACCACGGACGGGGCCGCACCGACCGATCGTCCGGGGCCGGTCTGACCCCGGCACACCACCACGGCACCCGGGCGGCCCGCCCCACCGGCCGTCGCACCTCACCACCCGCACCTACCCTCCCCGCACCACTCGAAGGGAGATCGCCGTGAACGATCTCTTCACCTGGGCCGCTCTCGGCAGTGTGGCCGGCGCCAGCGCCGCCACCCTGCTCACCGCCAACGTCGTCGGCGGACTGATCGGCCCGAACAGCGACAAGGCCCGCAAGTGGATCGCCCTGGGCGTCGCGCTGACCCTGTCGTACGCCACCGCGGCGTTCGCCACCGGGGCCGGCGGCGAGAAGTGGCTGATCGCGTTCTTCAACGGCCTGGTCATCTTCTCCGCCGCGCTGGGCGTCAACCAGCTGCCGCCCGGCAACCGGCAGCCGACCCAGGCGTCGGCCGGCCAGCTCGCCCAGGGGCGCGAGCCCCGCTTCGTCCGTTCCTGGGTCTGAGCGGAGGCGCGTCATGATCTTCGGAATCGTCAGCGCCGCCGTCCACGTCCTGTGCGGGGCGACGCTCGGGGTCCTCACCGGCGGACCGGTCGGCCTGCTCGTCGGGGCGGTCGTCGGCCTGCTCGTCGGCGTCCCGTTCGGCTGGTCGGTCGCCGCCGCCCGGGTGTACGGCCCGGACGCCCGGGGCGTGCTGCTCTTCGTCGTCGACCACACCTGGAGCCTGCCGAACACCGCCGTCGGGGCGCTCTACCTCGCCCTGCACCTGGTCTTCGGCCACTCGCTGGACCGGCCCACCTCGCAGCACAGCTGCCGGGTCAACCTGGTCGAGGGGGTGTCCCCGCGCTACGCCACCACCATCGGCACCGTCTGCGCCGGGTCCGGCCCCGGCATCCAACGCCACGAGGACGTGCACATCTTCCAGGCCCGGCTGCTCGGGCCGCTCTACCTGCCGCTGGTCGTCGGAAACTACGTCCTGTTCACCGTCGCCCCGGTGTGGCTGCTCTGGCACGACCACACCAACGCCCCGATCAACCGGTTCACCCGGTACTTCGAGATCGGCGTCTACCCGCACGTGTGGAACGAGGCCATCGCGTACCGCATCCAGGGGACGCCGCCGCGATGACCGGCGACGGGCGGGGACCGGTCGAGGCGGCCACCGCCGCGCTGGCGGCCTGGCTGGCCGGGGTGGCCGGCGAGGACGTCCCGGTCGGCCCGCCCACCGACGGGGGTGCCGGGTTGACCCTGTGGCCGCTCGCCCTGCGGCCGGCCCGGCAGACCCGGGGCACCGGCACCCGGGAACCGTACCGGTTCACGATCCGCTACCTGGTCAGCGCCGCCGGTCCGACTGCGCTGGCCGGGTTGGACCGGGTCCTGACCGCCGCCGCCGAGGCGGGCGAACCGGAACTGGTCCTGGAGGCCGGCGACCCGGCGCTGTGGGTGACCCTGGGCGTCACCCCCCGCCCGGCGCTGCTGGTCGACGTGCCGGCCCAGGTGACACCCGCGTCGCCGGTCGCACCACCGGTGCTGCACCCGCTGCGGTTGCACCGGCTGGCCCTGCGGGACCTGGCCGGCCGGGTGGTCGGCCCGCAGCAGCAGCCGTTGGCGGCGCTGCGGGTGGAACTGGTCGGCACCCCGTACGCCACCCACACCGACGCGGGCGGCCGGTTCCGGATCGCCGGGGTCCCGCACGACCCGGAGCACCCCGGACGACCGGTCCGGCTGCGCCTGGTCGGCCGGGGCCGCACCCTCACCGCCGAGGTCGACCCGGCCGACGCGGACCTCGTCATCGTCTGCGAACCCCCGGCCCGCTGACCCGGACCGCCCGCGTACAGGAGGACCGATGCCCCAATACTTCTCCCCCGGCATCTATGTCGAGGAGGTACCCAGCGGCGCCCGGCCGATCGGGCCGGTCGGCATGGCCACCGCCGCGTTCGTCGGGGTCGCGCCGAACCGCACCGCCCACGTCGACCGGGCGCTGGCGGTCAACAGCTGGTCGGAGTTCCTGCGCCTGTACGCCGACGGCGACGACCTGGAGAGCACCCCGCTGGCCCGCGCGGTCTTCGGCTTCCTCGACAACGGCGGCAGCCGCTGCTGGGTGGTCAACGTCGGCGCGGGCGGCCAGCTCACCGGCACCGGACAGCGTCGCACCGGGCTGCAACTGGTGGAGGCGATCGACGAGGTGGCCATCCTCGCCGCGCCCGGCTTCCACGACCCGGTGTCGCACGACGCGCTGCTGAGCATGGCCGAGCGGCTGCGCACCATGGTGGCGATCTGCGACCCGCCGCCCGGCATCGAGGACATCTCGACGCTGACCCGGGTGGCCACCCCCGGCCCTCGCCCCACCACCGGCAAACCCGCCGACGGCAAACCCGCCGACGGCAAATCTGATGACGGCAAGCCCGGCGACGGCAGGAGTGGTGACGCGGCGACGTCGGGCGACGGGCCGGCCGGAACCGCCCACCGGGCCCGGCAGTCCGACTACGGCGCGTTCTACTTCCCCTGGCTGCGGGTGCGTGACCCGCTCACCGGCGAGCTGGTGCTCACCCCGCCGAGCGGGCACATGGCGGGCATCTGGGCCCGCACCGACGGGTTGCGCGGCGTCCACAAGGCCCCCGCCAACGAGCCGGTACGCGGCGCCGTCGACCTGGAGTACCTGGTCACCCGCTCGGAACACGACGTGCTCAACCCCAAGGGGGTCAACGTCATCAGGTACTTCGCCGGGGAGGGCATCCGGGTGTGGGGGGCCCGGACCCTGGCCGCCGAGGCCAGCGAGTGGCGTTACCTCAACGTCCGCCGGCTGTCGATCTCCATCGAGCAGGCCATCGCCAACGGCACCCGGTGGATGGTGTTCGAGCCCAACGACTACTCGCTGTGGCGGTCCATCCGCCGCGACATCGGCGCGTTCCTGACCCGGGTGTGGCGTGACGGGGCGCTGCTGGGGCGTACCCCGGAGGAGGCGTTCTTCGTCAAGTGCGACGAGGAGACCAACCCGGTCGACGTCCGCGACGCCGGGATGGTGGTCGCGCACATCGGCATCGCGGTGGTCAAACCGGCGGAGTTCGTGGTGTTCAAGCTGAGCCAGTGGGCCGGCGGCACCGAGACCGAGACGATCGGAGGCTGACATGCCGACCACGGCCACGCCACAGCCGGGCGCCCCGGTCGACCCGTACCGGGCGTACAACTTCAAACTGCTCATCAACGGCGTCACCAACGGGCACTTCACCGAGGTCAGCGGCCTGGAGCTGACCATCGGCCGGCTGGCCTACCGGGAGGCCGGCAACGACCGGATCCGGTCGGTACCGGGGCAGGTCGACTATGCGCCGGTGACCCTGCACTTCGGACTGACCCCGTCCCGCGAGCTGTGGGACTGGGTGCACAGCGCGGCGACCGGGACGGTGAGCCGCCGCAACGTGTCGGTGGTGCTGCTGGACGCCGCCGGCACCGCCGAGGTGCTGCGCTGGAACCTGATCAACGCGTGGCCGATGCGGTGGCGCGGCGCACACCTGCACACCCTGTCCCAGGAGATCGCCATCGTGGCGCTGACCCTCGCGTACGAGGGGCTGGAACTGGAGGCCGGCGGTGCCACCGCGCCCACGACCGCGTAACTGGCTGGCCGCCCGGCTGCGGGCCGCCGCCGACGCGGTGGACCCGGCCGCCGGCCCGACCGCGCCGGTCCCGGACCCAGCCGGACACTTAGCGGCACCGGCCACGCCGTTCGCCGGTCCGGTGCTCGCCCCGCCCGCACGGCAATCCGAACCGGTCGATCCGGCAGCGTCCCCACTGCGGCGGCCGGGGCAGCCGCCGGAGCACTGGCTGCGGGTGGTCGCCGCGCACGCCCCCGGCCTGCTGCACGACCTGGTCGGGCCGGGCGACGACCTCCCGCCGGGTCCGCCGCCGACCGCCGGTCCCGGGCAGGTAGTCCTCCCGGGGGTACCCGGGCGGTCCGCCCCGGCAGCCGCCGGGCACCCTGCGCACCCCTCCCGGCCCGGCTCCCCGCCGGTCGACCGGCCACCCGCGCCGACCGGAACCACCGGGCCCGACGACCGCTACGGAACCACCGACCCCTACGGAACCACCGGGCCCGACGGCCCACCGGTCGCAGCCGGCCCGACCGCCCCTGCCCGGACGGGGGTCGACCAGCCGGCCACCGGCCGGCCGGGGTGGCGGACCGCGCAGCCGACGCCACGGTCGTACCCGACGGCTCCGGACCGCCGTGAACCGACGGCGACGGCCCGCTCCGGCCGCGCGGGTTCGCTCTGGTCCCGACTGCGCGGGGCGGCCGGGTCCGGCTGGCCCCACCGGTCGGCCAGACCCGGCGTATCAGGACCGACCGGTCCGGCCGGGCAGCGCCCTGGACCGGGGCCGGCCGGGCGGCCGGCCGCAGCGGGCCCGCCGGTCGTCCCGGCGGGTCCGGGCTTCGCACCGCCGCCCGACGGCCCACCGCAGCCGGGCCCCGGCGGAACCCGGGAAACGGTCCCCAACCGGGCCGGCGGGACGAGCCCCGACGGGACCCGGTGGGGCGGCCCCGGCGGAGCACCGGGGGCGGGTGCCGCCGCCGCGCCGGAGACGGGTGCCGCCGGGCCGGTGCCGCCGGGCCGCCCCGGGCCGTCAGGTGGCCGACCACCATGGATGGTGGACCCGGGCGGCCCGACGGACACCGGCCCGGGCCGGCGGACGCCCGGCGGCCCGGCCGGTTCCCCGGCGACCGGACCCGGCGCGCGGATCGACGGGCCCGGCGCAAGTACCGGCCCCGTCGGCGGTGACGCCGCCGGTCCCCACCCGGCCGGGCCGGCGGACGGCCGCGCCGCCGCTGCGGCGACCCGGCGACCGGGCGCGACACCTCCGGTGCTGCGGATCGCCCCCGACCCGACGACCCACCCCGGCGGCGCCCCGCCGGGCCGGACGTCCGGACGGGGACCGACCGACCCCACACCCCCCGGCGCGGACGACAGATGGCGGGCCGGTGGGCGCGGCGGGTGGCGTGCCCGCGCGGATGACGGGTGGCGGCTCGGCGGGACGCCACCGCCGGGGCGGGACACCGGCAGCGGCCGTCCGCCCCGGTACACCGACGATCTCCGGCCGGACGACGGGAGCCGCTGGCCGACCGGCGAGCCGACCCCGGCCGGCCACCCGTGGCCGGCCCTGCCCGACGAGCCCACCGTCCCGGCCGGCACGGTCCCGGCGACCGGTGCGCGGGACACCTGTCGCAGCGGCGGGACGGCGTGGGCGGGCGTACCGGCGGGGGCGGTGGCCGGTCCGTGGCCGGCGCTGCCCGACGACGGCGGATGGCGTACGCCGCTGGTGGCCGGGCTCGACGACGTCCGGTACGGCCGGCTCGACGCCGAACAGCGGGGGTGGTGATGGAACGGGTGGCGTTCCTGGTCGACGAGTCCGGGGTCCGGATCGACTGCCTGCTCAACCCGCAGACCGTGCAGGTCACCCGGGTCGCCGGGGTACGCCCCCGGGGCAGCGCAGACGGGCAGCTCACCGGCGTCGGGCTGGCCGACGACCCGCTGGTCTTCACCGGCGGCGGGCGCACCGAACTCGTGCTGGACCTGCTCTTCGACACCGACCTGGTGGAGGGACCGACCCCGCCCGAGGACGTCCGGATGCTGACCCGGCCGCTGTGGATGCTGGCCGAGAACTCCGCCGTGGCGCACGGCTGGCAGCGTCCACCGCTGGTCCGGCTGGTCTGGGGCAAGACGTGGAACGTGCCCGGGGTGGTGGTGGCCGTCGCCGAACGGTTCGACGTGTTCACCCGCACCGGCTCACCGCGCCGCTCCTGGCTGCGGTTGAAGCTGCTGCGGGTGGCCGAGTCGGCCGACGAGGCGCAGCAGGGCTTCGCCGAGGAGCTGGCCGCCGCGTCGACCCCCGCTGTCGGGGTGGGTCAGGCGGTGGTGGCCACCGGGGACGGCTCGGCCGCGCCCGGCTACTCCGGTGTCCGCTTCGACCTGCTCGCCCACGACGCGCTCGGCTCGCCGCTGCGCTGGCGGCTGCTCGCCGAACACAACCGGATCACCGACCCGTTCACCGTGCCGGCCGGCACCGCCCTCGCCGTACCCCCGCCGACCGGCACCGACCCCACCACCGGCACCGGCGCGGTGGCCGCCCTGGGCCTGCTGACCGACGGGGGCCTGCTGACCGACGGGGGCCTGCTGGCCGGCACGGGACCGTGGCGCGGCGGGGACCTGTTCGCCGGCCCAGGTCCGGCCGGCCCCGACGGAGGTGTCCGGTGAGCGCCCGGCCGTCGATCCTCCTCGACGGGGTGCCGCTCGACGGGACAGCGGCCCACCGCATCCGGTCGGTACGGGTGGCCGCCCGGCTCGACCAGCCCACCCAGTGCGAGGTGGTGTACGCGGCCGACCCCGGCCCGGCCGCGCGGGGTCCCGGTCCCGGCCCGGCGGTGCCGACCGGCGCCACCCTCGACGTCCGGCTCGCCGGGGAACGGCTGTTCACCGGCGAGGTCACCTGCGTCGAGGTGGAGTACGCCGCCGACGGCACCGCCCTGTTCCGGTTGCGCGGCTACGACCTGCTGCACCGGCTGCGCAAGCGGCAGCAGCTGCGGGTCTTCGAGGCGGTCACCGCCGCCGACCTGGCCCGTGAGCTGTGTGCCGAGGTCGGGCTCGACGTCGACGTCGACGCCGACGGGCCGCGCCTGGAGCGGCTGCTCCAACACCGGCACAGCGACCTGGAGCTGCTGTTGGAGGTGGCCGGCCGGGCCGGCCTGCACCTGGCCGCCGACGGCGACCGGGTCCGCCTGGTCACCCTGGACGGGCACGGTGAGCCGCTGCCGTTGGCGCTGGGCCGGTCGCTGCACTCGGTGCGGTTGGCCACCAACCTGGACCGGGCCGCCGGCGGCAGCGCCGCCCTGGGCTGGCACCCGCAGCGGGCCGAGCCGCTCGGTCAGCAGGTCGACACCGCGCGGACCGGTCGACGGGTGCCGCTGCGGCCCGACCCGGCGGTGGTCGGCGCGGACGGCGTACGGACCCTGGTGGACCAGCCCGGTCGCAGCGACGACGAGTTGGCCGCACTCGCCCAGGCCGGACTGGACGCCCGGGTCGCCGCACTGGTCACCGCCGAGGGGGTGGCCGAGGGGGACCCGGCGTTGCGACCCGGTCGGCGGATCACGCTGACCGGGGTGGCCGAGGAACTGGCCGGGGCGTACGTGCTCACCGAGGTGGTGCACACCATCGACGGCACCGGCCACCGCACCTGGTTCTCCACCGCCCCGCCGCCCTCCCCGACACGCGTCCCGGCCGGCGGGGCGGTGGTCACCCTCGGTGTCGTCACCTCCGTCGACGACCCGGACCAGCGCGGCCGGGTACGGGTGCGGCTGCCCGGCTACGGCGACCTGGACGCGGGCTGGCTGGCGGTGCTCTGTCCGGGGGCCGGACGGGACAAGGGCATCGTGGCGTTGCCCGACCCGGACGACACCGTGCTGCTGGCGTTGCCCGGCGGCGACCCGGTCTCCGGGGTGGTGCTGGGCTCGCTGTTCGGCGTCGTCGCGCCGTACGACACGGGGGTCGCCGACGGGCGCGCGGGCCGCTGGTCGGTGCGGACCGGCAGCGGTCAGACCATCGTGGTCGACGACGCCGCGCGGACGGTGCGGCTGGCCACCGACGCCGGCAGCTTCCTGGAGCTGACCCCCGAGCTGACCACCCTGCACGCCGCGACCGACCTGGTGCTCTCCGCGCCGGGCCGGGCGATGGTGGTACGGGCCCGCAGCGTCGACTTCCTGCACGCCGACACGACCGAGGACGCGGCGACCGCCCGGCAACAGGCCGGCGCGCTGGCCCGCGCCCACTCCGGAGGTGGCTGATGCGTTGGATCCACCTGAACTCGCTGGTCGCCTGCGACCACGACGGCCGGGTCACCAACCGGGCGTCACAGCACTGGCTGACCGTCGCCGGGGTCCCGGTGCTGGTCGACGCCGACCCCGAAGGGCGCGACATCGTGGCCTGCCCCAACTACGGGCCGACGGTCAAACCCTGCGCGAAGACCCTCGCGGTGCGGGTCGGCTACAGCGACTGGCTGCGGGTCGACGGGCACCGGATCGTGCTGTCGCACCTGGACGGCTTCACCGACGGCACACCGCCGGGTCTGGTCCACCACACGGTCCACGACCCCCGGCAGCGTCTGGTGGAGGCCGACCGGTGAGGGCGTTGCGGTTCGTCGGGGCCGGCTTCGACGCCGGCCGCACCGGTGGTCTGGCGACGACCGCGACCGGCGGGCTCGCCGTGACCGAGGGCGACGAGACGGTACGCCAGGCGTTGTACCTGCTGCTGTCCACCACGCCGGGCGAGCGGCTGATGCGCCCCGGGTACGGCTCACGGCTGCACCGGCTGGTCTTCGCCCCCAACGACGACACCACCGCGGGACTGGCCATCCACTACGTCCGGCAGGCGATCCGCCGGTGGGAACCCCGGGTCGAGGTGATCGACGTGGACGCCGGCCCCGACCCGGACGACCCGTGGCGGCTGGTGATCCGACTGGACTACCGGGTCCGGGCCAGCCTCTCCCCCCGCCAGCTGATCCTCTCCGTCGACCTGCTCCCCGACGACACCGACCCGGCCGGTGGCCCGACCGCCGCCGGGGACCGGGCCGCCCGGCGTCCGGCGTCCGGCACCGACCGCCCTGCCGACGAGGGGGACCCGTCATGACGCTGCCCGTGCCGCACCTCGACGACCGCACCTTCCTCGATCTGGTCACCGAGGCCCGGGAGCGGATCCGGCAGTCCTGCCCCGGCTGGACCGACCTGTCCGCGCACGATCCGGGCATCGCGCTGGTGGAGGCGTTCGCGCACCTCACCGAAGTGATGATCTTCCGGCTGAACCAGTTGCCGGACAAGGCGTACGTGCAGTTCCTCAACCTGCTCGGGGTGACCCGGCACGCGCCCACGGCGGCCTGGGCCGACGTGCGTCTCGTGCGTACCGGCGGCGACCGGGCGGCGGTGCGGATCCCGGCGGGCACCCGGATCGCGGCGGCCCGGGGCGCGGACCCGAAACCGGTCGTCTTCGTCACCACCGAGCCGGCGCTGCTGCCCGAGGGGGCCGCCGAGGTGACCGTGCGCACCCACCACTGCGACATCGTCGACGCGGAACTGCTCGGCGTCGGCACCGGCCAGCCGGGGCAGGTGCTGCGGGCCGCCCGGGCGCCGTTGGCGCGCACCGCCGAGGCGTGGGACCTGCTGCTCGGGGTGGAGGTGGCGGCCGGCGCGGTGGAGTTGGGTGCGGCGGCCCGGGAGCACGAGGGCACCCCGTACGAGCTGTGGCGGCCGGTGGACAGCTTCGCCGGGGTCGGCCCGCAGGCCCGGGTCTACCTGGTGGACCGCTGCTCCGGGGTGGTCACCTTCGCCCCGGCGCTGGACCTGCGCCCGGCCGGTGACGGGCCGGCCGGCGGGCCGGTGACGGTCGCGGCGGTGCCGCCGGCCGGCGCCCGGATCCGACTCTGGTACCGGGCCGGCGGTGGCCGGGCCGGCAACGTCGCCGCCGGCACCCTGACCAACCTGCGGGACCCCCTGCCCGGGGTACGCGCGGAGAACCCCGAGCCGGCCAGCGGCGGGCGGGACCTGGAGACGCTCGACTCGGCGCTGGTCCGGGGCCCGTACGAGTTCTTCGCCCAGCAACGCGCGGTCACCGCCCGGGACTTCGAGATCCTCGCCGCCGGTTCCGGCGGGGTGTCCCGGGCCCGGGCGTTCACCCGGTCGGCGGTGTACAGCTTCGCCCGCCCCGGCGAGGTCGAGGTGGTGCTGGTGCCGTACGTGCCGGACGAGGCCCGACCGGGCGGCCGGCTGCCGGTGTCGGTGCTGCGCGCGCACGAGGTGGAGGAGTCCCGCCGCCGGGTGGAGGCGGACCTGGACCGGCGGCGGGCGTTGGGCACCAGCTGCCGGGCCGGCTGGGCCCGCTACAAGGCGGTGTCGATCCGGGCCCGGGTGGTGGTCCGCCGCGAGGAGGACGCGGAGGCGGTCCGCCGGCGTATCCACGACCGGCTGCACCAGACGCTCAGCCCACTGCCCACCGGGCTCAATCCGACCGGTTGGGCGTTCGGCGAACCGCTGCGCGCCTCCAACGTGTACCGGATGCTGGAGCACGCCGAGCCGGGGGTGCGCTACGTCGAGTCGGTCCGGTTCGTGGTGGACGAGGCCCCCGACGCGCAGGTCCGTGCCCTCGCCGTCGACCAGTACCAGGCCCGCACCTGGTACGCCGGCCGGGGACCGGTGCTGTTCCGCTCGTCCAACGCCGGGGTCGGCTGGGAGCCGGCCGGCCGGTTCGACGACGACGAGACGGTCGTGCGGGTCGGCCCCGCCCCGGCCCCGGTACGTCCCGGCGTGGTGGCCCGTCCCGGCGCAGTGGCGGTGGTCACCACCCGGGCGGCGGGTGGGTCCCGGGTGCACCTGAGCACCGACCTCGGCGAGACCTGGTCCCCGCTCACCGGTCTGGACTCGCGGATCACCGACCTGGCCTGGATCGACCGGGACGGCGCGGGCGCGCTCCTGCTGGCCACCGACACCGGCCTGTACGAGGTCTCGCTGCTGCCCGGGGCGGTGCCGTTGCAGATCCTGGTCGACCCGGCCGACGCCGACCGGGGCTTCTACGCCGTCCGGTCCTTCGTCTCCGAGCGGGGTGCGCCGGGGGTGGCGGTCGCCGCACAGGCCAGCTTCGGGGTCTACCTGTCCACCGCCGGTGGCCGCCCCGGCAGCTTCACCCACGTCGGGCTGGCCAACGTGGACAACCGCGTCCTCGCCGTGCAGTACGACGGCCCGGCCACCCTGTTGTGGGCCGGCGCGGGCGAGCCGGACCCGAAGAAGCCGGGCCAGGGCTGCCACCGCACCCGGCTGTTCGAATCCGACGTGAAGTGGCAGCAGGTGCAGGCCGGTTGGGTCGGCGGCACCTGCCGGGACCTCGCCTTCGTCGGCACCCTGGCGGTCGCCGCCACGCAGAGCGGCGGGGTGGTCCGGCTGGACACCCTGGCCGCGCAGGCGCAGTGGCAACCGGTGACGGTCAACTGCGGCCTGCCGCTGCGGGACCGCACCCGGTTCGTGCCGGTGGACGCGATCGCGGGCAGCGCCGCCGGGCCGGGCGGCACCGGACGGCTGATCCTCGCCGGTGGCGAACGCGGGGTGCACCGCAGCACCGACGCCGTCGACTGGACGGCCAGCGCCAACCAGGCCACCGCCGACGTGGTGACCGTCCCCGACACCTGGCTGCTCTGCTCCGGCGAGCACGACATCGAGGTGGTGGGCCACGATGCGCCGAGCGGCGATTGAGCGGCTGCTGCCGGCGGCCTACCAGCGGGCCGCCGGACCGGGCAGTGTGCTGGCCGCCCTGCTGGACGTGATGGAGGCGCTGCACGCCCCGGACGAGGCGCTGCTCGCCGAGGTGGACGCGCTGTTCGCCCCGTACCGCACGCCGGACGGGTTCGCCGGTTACCTGACCCGCTGGGTGGCGATGGACCACGTGCTCGGTCCACCCCGACCGGACGCCCCACCGGCGTTGCCCGTCGGGCGGCTGCGGGACCTGGTCGCGCACGGTGCGCTGCTGGCCCGCTGGCGGGGCACCCCGTACGGGATGCGGACCGCGTTGGAGCTGGCCACCGGGGTCACCGGTTTCGTCCTCGACGAACCGGTCGACCGGCCGTTCCACCTGGTGGTCCGGGTGCCGCCGCAGGCGGCCGGACTGCTGACCGTGGTCACCCGGATCGTCGAGGCGGAGAAGCCGGCGGCGGTGACCGCCGAGGTCGTCCTCGCCGACGATCCACCTGCCGACGCCGACGTCGGGCCCGGTCCGTCCGGTGGCGTGTCCGGGCCCGGTCCGTCCGGTGGTGCGTCCGGCGTCGGCGGCGGGCCGGTGCCGTACGGGCCGGCGGTCGGTCGCGCCACTGTCCCCGCCCCGGGTTCCGTTCCCCCGCCCGGACCGTCGTCTGAGGAGCCGTCATGACCACCGAATGGGCCGTAGTCGCCGCCGCCGGACAGTTCACCCTCGACCCGGCCAACCGGGGCGAGCTGACCTTCACCGTCTCCAACCCGGGAGTCGCGCCGGACACCGTGGTCTTCGACGTCGCACCGGGCGACGGCAGTCAGCGGACCTGGTTCACGGTGGCCGAGCCGCAACGGGTGGTGCCGGGGCAGAACTCGGTGTCGTTCCTGGTCCGCCTGATGGTGCCGGCCGGCACCGCACCCCGGCGGTACGACATGACCGGCTTCGCGTACTCGGCGAACACCGCGCCGGAGGAGAGTTCCCGTTCCAGCGGCCGGGTGACGTACGAGGTCAGGGCGGTCGCCCCGCCGAAGCGGACACCGTGGCCGTGGATCGCGGCGGCGGTGGCGCTGGTGGTGCTGGTCGGCGCGGTGGTTGGTTACCTGCTGACCCGCCCGGACGACGCGCCGGCACCGACCGCACCGCAGGTGGTCGCGGTGGAGGCCGAGGCCCTGCTCCCCGGGGCGAAGACGGAGTCACCGGCGGGGGCCGCGGTGAAGGTGGTCACTCAGCCCGACTGTTGCGGGATCGCCTGGTCCGGTGGCGGGCAGCTGTTCTTCCAGGGGTTGGCGGTGGGTGACCGGGTGAGTCTCACCGTCACCCTGCCGACCGATGCCACCTGGTCGTTCGCCGCTTCCCGGACCACCTCCGCCGACTATGCCAACACCATCTGGCAGCTCGACGGCGTGCAGTTGGGCGGCACCTTCCTCGGCTTCTCGAAGCTGCCGGCGCTGCGGGCCGTCGAGGACGTCGGCACGGTCCGGCTGGGCCGGGGCCCGCACACCCTCACCCTGATCGCCGTCGGCAGGACGCAGGGCACCGAACGGTACTTCGCCGGGGTGGACCTGATCCGGTTCACCGAGCTGCCCGGGGCGGGCACGCCGTGACCGGTCGGCAGAAGCTGCTGCTGGTGACGGTGGCGGTGCTGCTGGTGGCCGCCTTCGTCACCGCGGTCGGGGTGGGCCGCGCCGACCGGGGCGACCCGGCCGACGCCGGTGCACTGGGCTGGCTGGGCCGGCTCGGCGGGGGCGGCAGCGCACTCGACCCGGCGACGGTCCGGGCCGACTGTGACCGTACCGGCGACGTGCTGACCTTCGTCGGTGGGTGCGTGCTGCGGGTGGCCGACCCGGGCGCGCTGCGCACCCTGGTCCTGCGCAGCGCGGCGGCCTTCACGGTCGCCGCCCCCGCGCCCGGCGACGCCGACCTGACCGTACGCGACGACGTCACGCCCACCGACGGAGGCGGGGCCGTCGCGAAGATCGCCGTCGACCGGGCCACCGAGGTCGACCTGGGCTGCCCGGGAGGTGCCTCGTGCACGGTCACCATCGCCACCTCGTGACCCGGCACCCGTCCGGGCCCGGAATGGGCGGCAACGAGCTGGACCGGACCGGGACAGCCCACCGGGGTAGGCCGGACCGGCCAGGACTGGAGCGGGGTGGACCGGGGCGGTGTCGGAGCGGAGGGAGGCCGGGTGTGGGCGAGTTGCGCAAGCCGTTCCTGCTGTTGGCGTTGCTGGCGGTGGCGCTGGTGGTGGGATTGGAACTGGGGTCGTCGCTGCTCACCGGCGGCGGCGAGGCGGGTGGGGCGCTGCTGACCAGCGCCCGGGACCTGGGCGTGGATGTCGGCGACGTGGGCGGGATCAGTGAGCCCTCCGGGCGGGGCACCGGCTACCTGGCGCTGATCGACATGGTGGCGTTGTGGACGACCGGGCTGTTCTGCCTCAGCCTGGTGCTCTCCGACCGGGTGCAGGGCCGGGTGCAGGGGGTGGCCACCCTGGTCTTCTCGATCCTGCTGCTCCTGGCCTCGCTGGTGCTGCTGGTGATCGCCTTCGTCGAGTTGACGGTGATGGTGTCGCTCTTCCTGGCCGTGCCCTTCGGCACCCTGGCCTACCTGGCGCTGTGGGGGTTCTTCCCGGTCGGCGAGGCCAGCCTGCTGCTCGGTCTGGTGCTGCTGTTGAAACTGGTCTGGGGTGGGCTGCTGCTGCTCGCCCAGCCCCGGTTCCTCCAGAACAAGGGTTTGGTCCTGCTGGTGCTGACCACCCTGGTGTGCACGGTCGTGCTGGAGTTCCTGCACCGGCTGGTGCCGGTGATCCTGGTCAGCATTCTCGACGACGTCGGGGCCCTGGTCTTCGCGGTCGTGGCCATCGTCTGGGGCCTGGTGCTGTTGATCGGCTCCATCCCCGCCATCGTCAAGGCCGTCCGCGTCACCGCCACCGTCCGATGACCCGACCGGTCGGCAGGGGATCGGTCGGCCATCGCCGGTCCGGCGGGGATCGGTCGGCGCGCTGCGGGTCAGTGGGAAAGCCGCCCATCGTGGTGAGACGGCGGCGGGGCATGGCAAGGCACGGACCGGTATGCCTGTCCGTCATATTCATGCCGCAGAGGCATACCGCTCCCTGAGGGAAACCACCTGCCTTCCACTACTCTGCGTGAAGCCGATTCCCCCCGGCCGAAGCCCAGGCACCTGCACGTCCCAGGCGACCCCGACCGACCACGACCGACCGGCCGGCCGGCGGACCCGGCAGCCAGCATCGTCCGCCACCGTGGCAGGGCGGACGTGCCCACCAGGCACGGCTCCGATCGGGTCAGGACACGTGGGCACGGTAGGCGTCGATGGTCGCGGCGAGGATCTCCGGGCCGGGCCGGGACCAGAGCGCCGCCTGGAACACCTCGACCTCGACCGGCCCGGTGTACCCGGCGGCGTCGACCGCCGCACGCAGCCGGCGCAGCTCCACACAGCCTTCCCCGGGCAGCGCCCGACCGAGCAGTACGCCCTCCGGCAGCGGGGTGACCCAGTCCGCCGCCTGGAACGCGGCGATCCGGGCGCCGGCCCGGGCGATCTGCGCGTACACCGTGTCGTCCCACCACACGTGGTAGGTGTCGACCACCACCCCGACCACCGCCGGGTCGAACCGTTCGGCGATGTCGAGCGCCTGGCCGAGGGTGGCGATCACACACCGGTCGGCGCTGAACATCGGGTGCAGCGGTTCGATGGCCAGCCGTACCCCGGCCGCCGCCGCCTCGTCGGCCAGGGCGGCGACGGCGTCGGCGACCTGGCGGCGGGCCCCGTCGACGTCCCGGCTGCCGGGCGGCAGCCCACCGGAGACCAGCACCAGTTCCCGGCTGCCGAGGGTGGCCGCCTCCTCGATGGCCCGCCGGTTCTCGTCCCACCAGTCCGGGGCGGTGAAGAACCCGCCCCGGCACAGCGAGGTGACGGTCAGCCCGGCGTCCCGGACCAGCCGGGCCGCCCGTTCGACGCCGAATTCCTGGACGGGTTCGCGCCACAGGCCGATGCCGGGCACCCCGGCCGCCGCGCAGCCGGCGACCGCCGCGGCCAGCGGCCAGTGCTGGGCGGTGGCCTGGTTGAACGAGAACCGTTCCAACCCGGCCGCCACGCCACCGCCAGGCACCGCACCACCCCCGGCCGCCGCCCCGGTCACTGGGTCACCCCGGCCACGGTGAAGTACGCCCGCGCCCGCGCGGCGGCCAGCTCCGCGTCGGGCAGCAGGCCGGCGTCGTCGGCGAGGACGAGCAGCCGGGCCAGGTGCGCCGGGGACCGGCCGGACTGCTGCCCGGCCAGCATGGTGAAGTGCTCCTGGTGCCCGGCCAGCCAGGCGAGGAACACGATGCCGGTCTTGTAGAACCAGGTCGGCGCGGCGAACAGGTGCCGGGCCAGCGGCAGGGTCGGGGCGAACACCGCCTCGTACCGGCCCAGGTCACCGGCGTCGAGGGCGGCGAGCGCGGCGGCGGCGGCCGGCGCGATGGCGGCGAAGACGCCGAGCAGCGCGTCGGAGTGCCCCTGCGCGTCGCCCCGGATCAGCTCCGGGTAGTGGAAGTCGTCGCCGGTGTAGAGGCGTATCCCGGCGGGCAGGCGACGGCGCAGTGCGACCTCCCGGTCGGCGTCGAGCAGGGACACCTTGATCCCGTCGACCTTCCCCTGGTGTTGCTTGATCAGGTGCAGCACCGTCTCGGTGGCCTCGTCGAGGTCGGTCGAGCCCCAGTAGCCGGCCAGCGCCGGGTCGAACATGTCGCCCAGCCAGTGCAGCACCACCGGCTGGTCGGCGGCGGTGAGCAGCTCGTCGTACACCCGTAGGTAGTCGTCGGGGCCGGTGGCGGCGGCGGCCAGGTGACGGCTGCACATCAGCACCGGGCGGGCGTCGGCGGCGGTGACGTCGGCGAGTTGCTCGGCGTACGCCCGGATCACCTGGGGCACCGTGGCCGGGCCGGGTGGGAGCTGGTCGGTGGCGACCCCGGCGACGATCCGGCCGCCGACCGCGCGGGCCTCGGCGGCGCTGCGCCGGATCAGCTCCCGGGTGGCCGGGTGGTCCAGGCCCGCGCCGCGCTGTGCGGTGTCCATCGCCTCGGCCACCCCCAGCCCGTACGACCAGAGGTGGTGCCGGAAGGCGAGGGTGCGGTCCCAGTCGACGGCGGCCGGGGCGCCCGGCACGTTCTCCGCGCGCGGGTCGGCGACGACGTGCGCCGCGGCGTACGCCACCCGGCTGGTGGACGGGCCGGTGGGCCGGGCGTGGCCCGTGCCCCCGCGCAGCCGGTGGGTGCCGCCGTCGGGCAACCGGACGGTGGCGGTCACCGGGACAGCTCCGGCACCTCGACGCGGCGGCCCTCCCGCGCGGAGCGCAGCCCCAGCTCGGCCAGTTGCACCCCGCGCGCCCCGGCCAGGAAGTCCCAGGCGAACGGGGATCCGGTGACGACGTGCCGCAGGAACGCCTCCCACTGCACCTTGAACCCGTTGTCGAACTCCTCGTTGTCGGGCACCTCGGTCCACTGGGCGCGGAAGTCCTCGGTGGCGGGCAGGTCGGGGTTCCACACCGGTTTGGGGGTGACCGCCCGGTGCTGGACCCGGCAGCGGCGCAGCCCGGCGACGGCGCTGCCCTCGGTGCCGTCGACGTGGAACTCGACCAGTTCGTCGCGGTGCACCCGGGTGGCCCAGGACGAGTTGAGCGCGGCGACGATCCCGCCGTCGAGTTCGAAGATCCCGTAGGCCGCGTCGTCGGCGGTGGCGGGGTAGGGGCGGCCGGCCTCGTCGACGCGCTCGGGGATGTGGGTGGCGGCGAGGCAGGTGACCGCGCGGACCGGGGCGAACAGCTCCTCCAGCACGTACTGCCAGTGCGGGAACATGTCCATCACGATGCCGCCGCCGTCCTCGGTGCGGTAGTTCCACGAGGGCCGCTGGGCGGGTTGCCAGTCACCCTCGAACACCCAGTAGCCGAACTCGCCGCGGATGGACAGGATGCGGCCGAAGAAACCGCCGTCGATCAGCCGGCGGAGCTTGCGCAGCCCGGGGAGGAAGAGTTTGTCCTGCACGACGCCGGTGCGGATGCCCGCGGCGTCGGCGGCCCGGACCAGTTCGAGCGCGGCGGCGCTGGACTCGGCGAGGGGCTTCTCGGTGTAGATGTGCTTGCCGGCCTCGATGGCCTGTCGGATCGCCTTCTCCCGTTGCTGGGTCACCTGGGCGTCGAAGTAGATCTCCGCGTCGTCGCGGGCGAGGGCGGCGGCGAGGTCGGTGGTCCAGTCGGTGAGGCCGTGCCGTTGCGCGACCGCCTGCAGGCGGGTCTCGTCCCGGCCGACCAGGATCGGCTCGGGCCAGATCCGGGTGCCGTCGCCCAGCGGCAGTCCACCCTGCTCACGGATCGCGAGCAGGGAACGGACGAGGTGCTGGCGGTAGCCCATCCGACCGGTGACGCCGTTGACGATGATGCCGATCGACCTTCGGGTCATGGGTCGTCCTTCCCCTGTGCACGGTACATAGGTAAGCGCTTTCCTAGCAGCCTAGGTGGCGGCCCGACCACGGGCAAGGGCCCGCCCCGACCGTTGCGGTAACCTGTCCGCTACCGCGCGGCCCGGATCGGGTCCGGACACTTTCGGGGGTGCCCATGGCGACGCTGGCCGATGTCGCCCGTCGCGCCGGGGTCTCCCCCGCCACCGCCTCCCGGGTGATCAACGGCAGCAGCAAGCCCGTCGCCGACAACCTGCGCGAACGGGTGCTGCGGGCCGTCGCCGACCTGCGCTACGTGCCGAACGCGCACGCCCAGCTGCTGGCCCGCCCGCAGCGCAGCGTGGTCGGCGTGGTGGTGCACGACGTGTCCGACCCGTACTTCGCCGAGCTGACCCGGGGGCTGCAACGGGTCGCCACCGACCACGGCCGGCTGGTCATCATCTGCAACAGCTACCGCGACCCGGAACGCGAGCTGGAGTACGTGGAGATGCTGCGCGCCCAACAGGTCGCCGCGATCGTGCTGGCCGGTTCCGGCTACCACGACGCCACCTTCACCGCCCGGCTCGCCGAGAAGCTGGCCGCCTACGAGACGACCGGTGGCCGGGTGGCGGTGGTGGGCCGGCACGAACACCCGGGCGACGCGGTGATGCCGGCCAACACCGACGGCGGCCGGCTGCTCGGCACGGAACTGCTGCGCCGGGGGCACACCCGGATCGGGGTGGTCGCCGGCCCGCAGGTGCTGACCACGATCACCGACCGGCTCGACGGGCTGCGGGCCGCGCTCGCCGAGGGCGGCCACCCGCTGCCCGCCGAGCGCATCCGCTACGCCGACTTCGACCGCGACGGTGGCGCCCGCGCCGCCGGTGAACTGCTCGACGCCGTCCCCGGGTTGACCGCCCTGGTGGCGTTGAACGACTCGATGGCCGTCGGTGCGCTGACCCTGCTGCGCGCCCGCAACGTCGCGGTGCCCGGGCAGGTCTCGGTGGTGGGCTTCGACGACATGCCGGTCGCCGCCGACGTCACCCCGGCGCTGACCACCGTCCGGCTGCCGCTGGTGGAGCTGGGCGCGCGGGCGATGACCCTGGCCCTGGGCCCGGCGGCGGACCGGCCCCGGGTCGAGGTGCTGCCGGCCACCCTGGTCGTCCGGGACAGCCTCGGCCCCGCCCCGGACTGATCCGCCCGCACCGGGCAGGCAGCACGGCGGGTGGGTGGGCGGGGTCGGCACCGGCTCAGGCCGGGGTCGTCGCCAGCTCGGCGAGCCGGTCGATCTGCCGAGGGTCGGACAGCGCCGAACCCACCGCCACCACCCGCACCCCGGCGGCGAGGAAGTCGGCGGCGTTACCGGCGTCGATCCCACCGGTCGCCACGAACCGCAGCTCCGGCAGCGGGCCGGCGACCGCCTTGAACCACTGTGGGCCGAGGCTGACCGCCGGGAACGCCTTGAGCCAGATCAGCCCGTGGTCGAGCGCGAGCTGCGCCTCGGTGGGGGTGGCCACCCCGGGCAGGTGCGGGATGCCGTAGCTGACCGCCGCGTCGGCCACCGCCAGGTCCAGCCCGGGGGCGACGGTGAACGCCGCCCCGGCGCTGGCGGCCTGCCGGACCTGGGCGGGGGTGCGCACCGTGCCGGCGCCGACCCGCCGGCCCCGGTCCTTGCCGGCCTCCACCGCCGCCCGCAGGGACAGCGTGGCGTCGGGGGTGCGGATCGGCACCTCGACCACGTCGATGCCGAGGTTCCAGGCCCGTTGGGCGAGCCGGACGGTCTCCGCCGGCGGCAGGTCCCGCAGGATCACCATCACCCGCGCGGTGCCGAACAGGGGTGCGAAGTCGTGCGCGGTCATCGACCGTTCCTTCCGGTGGCGGGGGTGGGGAGCAGTCCGGCGTCGACCAGGTCCAGGCTCGCCCAGTCCCCCGCCGGCAGGGCCAGGAGCCGGTCGGCCAGCGCCCGGCGCGGTGGCGGGGCGGTGTCCCCGGCCACGGTCAGGGCGGGGGCCGCGCAGAGGTGCCCGAGCCGCAGGCAGTGCTCCAGGTCGAGGCCGCGCAGCAGCCCCGACAGGCAGCCGGCGGCGAACGCGTCGCCGGCCCCGACCGGCTCGTGCACCGGCACCCGCAGCGCGGGGACGAAGACGTCCGGTCCGCCGCGGGGTAGCGCGGTGACACCGACGTCGGCGTCCTTGACCACCACCAGTTCCGGACCGGGCAGCAGGTCGCGTACGGCGTCCGGGGCGGTGACGCCCCACAGGGCGCGGGCCTCGTCGAGTCCGACGAGGACCACGTCGGCGGCGTCGGCGAGCCCGCGTAGCACCGGCGCGGCGGTCTCCGCCGACCACAGCCGGGCCCGGTGGTTGACATCGAAGGTGACCCGGGCGGCGGGCAGTGGCCGGTCGGTGAGCGCCCGGCGCACCAGGGCCGCACAGGACGGCGAGAGGGCCGCGGTGATCCCGGACAGGTGCAGCAGCCGGGTCCCGGCCAGCGCCGGGTCGTCCAGCACCTGCGGGTCGAGGTGGGAGGCCGCCGAGCCGGACCGGTAGTAGTGCACGGCGGTGCCGCCGGGCATCGGGTCCTTGAGGTAGACGCCGGTCGGGGCGGTCGGGTCGACGGTGACCAGGCGGGTGTCCACGCCGGTGGCGGCGACGTGCCGCAGCACCCGCCGACCGAACGGGTCGTCGCCGACCCGGCTCACCCACGCCGTCCGGTGGCCGAGCCCGGCGAGCGCGGAGGCCACGTTGGACTCGGCACCGCCGACGGAGACGCCCAACCGGTCGGCCCGGTCCAGCGGACCCGTCGGATCGGGGCTGAGCACCACCATCGACTCGCCGACGGTGACCACCTCCGGCCCGACCGACGCCTGCTCAGCCGACCGGTCGGCGGACAGTCCCGTGGCCGGCCGGTCGGCGGACACTCCCGTGGCCGGCCGGTCGGCGGTCACACCGGCTCCGCGGCGGCGAGCAGGGCGACCACGCCGGCCCGGTCGCGTACCCCGTCGGCGACCAGCACCCGGTGCCGGCCGGCGCGGCGGCCACCGGCGGGCACCACGGCCGGCCGGTCGAAGGCGAAGGCGACGCAGACCCCCGGGTACATCGCGGTCCGCACGAACCACCTGTCGCCCAACCCGAGGCCGGTGAAGACCAGGGTGTACGCCCCACCGTCCGGCGCGACGCCGGTCAGCGCGACCCAGCGGGCGGCGCTGCCGTTGGCCGCCTGCTCCCCGTCGGCGTCGGCGGTGAACGTGACCGGCTCCCCGTCGGCGACGGCCCGCCAGAAGAACCCGCCGTAGCCGGCCCCGTCGGGTCGCCCGTTGGTGGCCGGGCTGCCCAGATGGACGTCCCGATCGGTGGGGGCGGTGAGGGTGTAGTCGACGTCGAGGGCCCAGGCGTCGGGGGCCACCGGGGTCGCGGCGAGCCGGCGGTGCTCGGTGAGCAGCACCCCGCCGTCGCGGTCACGCCACTGCAACACGTGCGCCAACCGGTCCGGGGTGCGTTCGCGCCACCGCGTGTGGGCAATCACCCCGTGGTCGTCGCGCCAGGTGTAACCGGTGTCCCGGACGTACGTCCGGCCACCCCACAGGTTGGTGCCGGCGACGTCCTGCACCGCCAGCGACGCCCCGAGGTGCCAGACGTGGTCGGCGGGCAGGGCGTCGGTGACCGGGGTGCCGGCCAGCGTCCGCACCGGGTGCAGGTAGGGCCGGGGCCCGTGCTTCGGGTCCAGGTCGGGGCGCACCACGTACCGGGCCACCTCGACGTCACCGACGTGCAACCGGGGCTCGTCGTCGCCCGGGCCGTCCGGGTCGAACCGGACCTGCGGCCGGGCGGATCCGGTCGGGTCCGCGCCGGGGCGGGCCGGTTCCGGGCCGAGCTGGGCCGGGGTGGGGTGGGGGTGACCGGTCACGGTGCCTCCGTCCGGGTGGTGGACCGGCGGGCGGCGACGGCGTGCAGGGCGGCCAACGCGTAGCCGGCCAGGATCGGCACCGCCACCGGGGTGACCAGTATCCCCAACAGAGCGGCCACCGCGCAGACCCCGCCGGCCGCCGCCCAGGTCCCCGGCCGGGCCAGGCCGGTCCGGGCGGCGACTCGGGCCGCGGCCCGAAAGCCCCGGCCGCCGGTACGACCGATCGCCACCACGGTCAGCCCGGCGTACCCGGCCAGCGCGGCGGTGACCACGGCGGTGCCGGCCAGCGCGACGCCGCCACCGGGCACCCGGCCGGTGGCCAGCGCCACCAGGTCGACGCCGAGCGCGACGGCGACGGCCACCCCGACGGCGCTGGCCACCAGGCCGGCGGGCAGGGCCCGGCCGAACCGGGACAGCGTGGTGCGCAGGTCCGGCCAGCCGCCGAGGGTCAGCCGGTCGTGCACGGCAGCGCTGGCGGTGGCCAGGGCCGGTGCGAGGGTGAGCACCGGCAGCGCGGCCAGCGTCACGGCGAACCCGAGCAGCGCCAGGTCGGTGGCGTCGCGCAGGGTGTCGCGCCAGTCCCGGCGCAGGGGCGCCTCGGCCGGCTCCGTCACCGGTACGGCGGTCATCCCTTCAACCCGCTGGTGTTGATGCCCTCGACCAGCATCCGTTGGAAGGCCAGGAAGAACAGGAAGACCGGCAGCAGCGACAGCACCGACATGGCGAACATCGGGCCGACCGCGCTCTGGCTGGTGGAGTCGATGAACAGGGTCAGCGCCACCGGCACGGTGTAGTCGTCCAGGCTGGACAGGAAGACCAGTTGCCGGAAGAAGTCGTTCCAGGTCCAGATGAACGAGAAGATCGCCGTGGTGACCAGCGCCGGGCGGCTCAGCGGCAGGATGACGTGCCGGAAGATGCCGTACGGGCTGGCACCGTCGATCTTGGCGGCCTCGTCGAGTTCGCGCGGGATGCCCCGCATGAACTGCACCATGAGGAACACGAAGAACGCCTCGGTGGCCAGGAACTGCGGGATGAGCAGCGGCAGGTAGGGCCACTCCCCGCCGACCAGGCCCAGGCTGCGGAACAGGATGTACTGCGGCACGATCAGCACGTGGCCGGGCAGCAGCAGGGTGCCGATCATGACGGCGAACCAGACCCCCCGCAGCCGGAACCGCAACCGGGCCAGGGCGTACGCGGCGAGCAGGCAGGAGGCCGCGTTGCCGACCACGGTCAACAGGCTGACCATGGCGCTGTTGAGGAAGAACGTGCCGAAGCTGAGGTCGAAGTTGCCCCAGCCGGCGGTGTAGTTGCCCGGGGTGAACCGCTCGGGCAGCAGACCGATGTTGTTGACGATCTCTTCCTGCGACTTGACCGAGGTGCCCACCATCCACAGCAGCGGATAGAGCACCACCGCCACGATCACGATCAGGATCAGCAGGCGTACGGCCTGCCGGCCGCCCTGCCGGCGACGGCCGGGCCGCCGCGCCGTCGAGGTCACCGCCACCATCACTTCTCCCCGTCGGAGTAGTGCACCCAGAACCGCCCGGTGCTGAAGAAGACCACGGTGATCAGGCCGATCGCGATCAGGAACACCCAGGCCATCGCGGAGGCGTAGCCCATCTCCAGGTCGGTGAAGCCTGCGATGTAGAGCTTCAGGGTGTACATCAGGGTGGAGTCGACCGGGCCGCCGGTGCCGTTGCTGAGCACGAAGGCGGCGGTGAAACCCTGGAACCCGTTGATGGTCTCCAGCACCAGGTTGAAGAAGATGACCGGGGAGAGCATCGGCAGGGTGACGTGCCAGAACTGCGACCACCGGCTGGCGCCGTCGACGGAGGCGGCCTCGTACAGCTCGGTGGGCACCTGCTTCAACCCGGCCAGGAAGATCACCATCGGGGCCCCGAACTGCCAGATCGCCAGCACCATCAGGGTTTGCAGCGCCCAGTCCGGGTCGCTGACCCAGGGCAGTCCCTCGATGCCGAACAGCGCGAGGAACGAGTTGAACGCGCCGTCCCGATTGAACATGTTGACCCAGACGATGGCCAGCGCGACGCTGCCACCGAGCAGGGACGGCAGGTAGAACAGCGCCCGGAACAGGCCCACCCCCCGCCACGCCTTGTTGAGCAGCAACGCCACCCCGAGCGCTGCGGCCAGCTTCAACGGTACGGCCACCAGGGCGAAGGTCAACGTGACCCGGACCGCGTGCCAGTACGACGGGTCGGCGGTGAACATCCGCTCGTAGTTGGCAAGCCCCACCCACTGCACCTCGGACAGCGGGGTGAGGATGTCGTAGTTGGTGAAGCTCAGCCAGAGCGAGAGCAGCATGGGGATCGCCGTGACGCCCATCAGTCCGATGAGCCAGGGCGAGAGGAATACGTAACCCGCCAGTCCTTCGGCGTGCCGGTCCCGCCCACCCCGACGCCGGTTGGCGCGGGGGCGGGCGGAACCGGTGCGTCCGGTCCGGCCGGGGGCCGTGGTGAGGGCCACGGGGCCGGCTCCTTTCGTCGACCGCGATCCGTCGATCAGGCGATCGCGGACTTGCAGGCGGCGATGAACTGCTCCGCCGCCTGGGCCGGGGTGGCCCGCTTGTACTGGACGTTCTCGGCGGCCTTGACCAGCTCGGACTTGACCTTGCTGTGCCCCTTGATCGGCACCTGCGGCGACTGGCCGAACTTCTGCGCCAGCTCGGTCTCGACCTGGATGGACTGCTTCATCGCCGGGTCGGTCACCGTCTCACTGACCTTGGCCCGCAGGTCCATGTTCGACGGCAGCCCCCGGTCGGTGCCGAGCAGCGCCGCCGCCTCCGGGTCGTTGGCCAGGAAGTTGATCACGTCGACGGCGGTGTCGCGGTGCTTGCTGCTCTTGAACACCGACCAGTACATCGAGGCGCGGGCCCACTGGGCGCTCGGGTCACCCGGGTAGGCGACGACGCCCAGCTCGTCCTTGGTGTTCTTCTTCAGGTCCGGCATCTGGTTGACCCACACCCAGGAGGTCGCGGCCTTGCCGGTGACCACCAGCTGCTTGGTCACGTCGCTGGCGTTGCCCTCGTGGATCACGTCGGGGGTGGGGGTGGCGCCCCGGTCCCGGGCGCCCTTCCACAGCTCGAACCACTTCGTCACGTCCTCGGCGGTGAAGCCCAGGTCCTTGCCGTTGTAGAGGTCCTTGCCCTGCTGGCGCAGCCAGACCCAGAACGCCTTGTAGTCGGCGCTCGGGTCCTGGGTGCCGGGGATCTTGGTCCGCTTGGCCACCTGCTCGGCCCAGGCGATGTGCTCCTCCCAGCTCTGGCCGGTGGTCGGTTCCGGGAGTCCGTTCTTGGCCAGGAGGGTCTTGTTGTAGACCAGGCCCTGGGTGTTCTCGCCGGAGGCCACCCCGGCCAGCTTGCCGTCGACGACGCCGTACTCCAACAGGCTCTTGGGGAACTTGGACACGTCGAGCTTGCCGGAGTCCTGGTAGCTCTTGAGGTCGAGCACGGTGCTGCGGCCGGCGTACTCGGACAGGTAGTTGTCGTCGATCTGGAACAGGTCCGGCGGGTTGCCGCCGGCGGTGAGGGTGGCCAGCTTGTCGAAGTAGCCCTGGTTGGCCTGCCAGGTCTTCTCGAAGGTCACGTTCGGGTGCTTCTTGGTGTAGAGGGCGAGGGCGTCCTCGGTGAGCTTGGCCCGCGCCTCACCGCCCCACCAGAAGATGGAGAGCTTGATCTGGCCGTCGGCACCGGCGTCGTCGTCGCCGCAGGCCGCCGCGCCGAACATCAGCGGTACGGCGACGGCGGCGGCGACCAGGCCGCGCAGGAATCGACGACGGGGTGCGGGGGTACGGTGGTGCGGCTCGGCCGGCGTGCCGGCGGTGGGGGACGTTGCGGGGTGCATGCGCTCACTCCTCGGGCTAGGAGGCGACGACGCCACCGGTGGTCACGGTCGGGCTGCCCGGGTCCGCAAGGCGATGCGGGCCCGGGCCATCCGGAACGGATCCGGGACGGGATCGACCGGGTAGGGGTCCGGTCGAGTCGCGAATGACCAGTTCGGTCTGGAGCATTACCTGTGCGGTGGTGCGTCGGTCGCCGACGGCCGCTGCCCGTCCCCCGCCGCGGGGGCGGAGTTCGGAGTCGTGTTGCAGCAGCATGTCGACGGCCGTCCGGCCGGCGGCCGCGGTTGGCGTGGCCACCGTCGTCAACTTGGGGCGGGTGAGTCGGCTCAGCGCGATGTCGTCGACGCCGACCACGCTGACGTCCTGCGGCACCCGGATGCCGAGGTGGTCGAGCCCCTCGATCAGCCCGATCGCCATCAGGTCGTTGTAGGCGAGCACGGCGGTGACGCCGCTGTCGCGTACCTGGGTGGCCAGTGCGCTGCCGCCGGTCTCGGTGGGCGGGTTCGGCCCGAGCACGGTCAGCTCGGCCCCGCCGGAGCGGGCGGCGGCCCCGGCCGCCCGGCGCATCTGCTGGTTGGTCCAGGAGCCGCGCGGGCCGCCGAGCAGGGCGAGCTGCCGGTGGCCGAGGCCGAGCAGGTGCTCGATCGCGGCGCGGGCCCCCTGGCCGACGTCCATCATCACGCAGGGCAGGCCGGTGACCTGCCGGTTTATCACCACCACCGGGACTTCCCGGCTGACCTGCTCGATCAGCGCGTTGCTCATCCGGGGGCTGCACAGCAGCACCCCGTCGACCTGCTTGGCCAGCGCGTGGACCAGCTCCTCCTCGGCGGCCGGGTCCTCGTTGGTGTCGGCCACGAAGACGTGGTAGTCGCGGTGCCGGGCCTGCCCCTCGGCCGCCTTGATCAGCGGTGGGAAGAACGGGTTGGCGATGTCGGCGATGATCAGGCCGATGTTGTGGGTCCGGCCGGTGATCAGGGCGCGGGCGGCCCGGTTGGGGCGGTAGCCGAGTTCCTCGGCGCAGGCCAGCACCCGGACCCGGGTCTCCGGGTTGACCAGGTGGGGTGCGGAGAAGGTGCGGGACACCGTGGAGATGTGCACGCCCGAGGCCCGCGCGACGTCGCGGATGGTGGCTGGCACGGGCGGCCCTCTCGTCGATGGTGTGGTCGGGGTCACGTGGGTGCCGCCAATTAATGCAAACGGTTGCTCCACTGTCAACGGGAGTTTGTTACAGGTCGATTGCGGAGGCGCTCCCGCCATGCCCCTTTAAGCCCACGAAACGGGATCTATGACACGGGATTGGCATCGATCGTTGACGTGCTCTTCATCGCCGTGGTTTCTTCACTGCAAACCTTTGCAGCAACCGGGGAGGTCCACCCGATGTCACCACCAGCGGCGTCCCGCCGCCGGCACGCCCTGGTCGGCACCGGGGCGCGAGCCGAGATGTTCGTCCGCGCCCTGGTCACCGAGCACGCCGACACCGCCGAGCTGGTCGCCTTCGCCGACGTCAACCAGACCCGGATGGACGCGCACAACCGGTGGCTGACCGAGCTGGGCCACCCGCCCGTGCCGACCTACCGGGCCGACGACTTCACCGCCATGCTCGCCAAGGAACGGGTCGACGTGGTCCTGGTGACCAGCGTCGACGTCACCCACGACGAGTACATCGTGGCGGCCCTGCGGGCCGGCTGCGACGTGGTCACCGAGAAACCCATGACCACCGACGCTCCCCGCTGCCGACGCATCCTCGACGCGGTCGCCGAGACCGGCCGGCAGGTCACCGTCGCCTTCAACTACCGCTACAACCCGTTGCACGAGCAGGTCCGGCGGCTGCTCGCCGACGGCGCGGTCGGCGAGATCGGCTCGGTGCACTTCGAGTGGCTGCTCGACGTACGGCACGGCGCGGACTACTTCCGCCGCTGGCACCGGGACAAGGCCAGCTCCGGCGGGCTGATGGTGCACAAGGCCAGCCACCACTTCGACCTGGTCAACTGGTGGCTCGACGCCACCCCCGTCGAGGTGTACGCGGCCGGGCGGCTGTTCTTCTACGGCGACGACGGCCGCCGGCACGGCTACGCCCGCGACTACGACCGGGCGCACGACTCCCCCGCCGCCACCGACGACCCGTTCGCCCTGCGGCTGGCCGAGCACCCCCGACTGCGGGAGCTCTACCTCGACGCCGAGGGTGAGGACGGCTACCACCGCGACCAGAACGTCTTCGCCCCCGGCGTCACCATCGAGGACGACATGGCGGTGCTGGCCCGCTACTCCACCGGCGCGACGATGACCTACCACCTCACCGCGTACGCCCCCTGGGAGGGCTACCGGGTGATGGTCAACGGCAGCCGGGGCCGGCTCGAACTGGAGGTCACCGAGAGCGACTTCGTCAGCCCGGCCGCCGCCGGTGCGCTCAAGGGGGCGGCCCTGCACGGCGACGAGGCCGCCGCCGAGCACGGCGAGGCCACCCTGACCCTGCGCCCGTTCTGGGCCCCGCCCACCCGGATCCCCGTCGAGGGCTACACCCGGCAGGGCCACGGCGGCGCGGACACCCGGATGACCCGGGTGATCTTCGGTGGCGAACCGGACCCGCTGGACCGGGCCGCCACCGCCCACGACGGGGCACTGGCCCTGCTCACCGGCCTGGCCGCCAACCGGTCCTTCGCCACCGGCGACCCGGTGCGCGTCGCCGACCTGCTCACCCTGCCCTGACCGCTGCCGGCCGACCCTGCACCCACCCTGACCCGTTGCGGCCCAGCCACCTGCCTAGCCCGGCCGTTGCGGCCCACCCCACCACCGCCCCCGCCCTGATCCGCCGACCCGCCGCCCGCATCCGAGGAGTCCCCCGACGTGCCGACCTCTCCTGACCTGCTCCTGCCGACCGACCCGGGCGTCCGGGCCATCGCCCGCGAGCTGTACGCCCTGGCCGGGCCGCAGCCGATCATCTCGCCGCACGGGCACGTCGACCCGGCGCTGCTGGCCGAGGACCAGCCCTTCCCGGACCCGGCCCGGCTGCTCATCGTGCCCGACCACTACCTCACCCGGATGCTGCTCAGCCAGGGCGTCCCCCCGGCCGAACTGGGCGTGCCCAGCGTCGACGGCAGCCCGGTGGAGACCGACGGCCGGACGATCTGGCGGCGCTTCGCCGCGCACTGGCACCTGTTCCGGGGCACCCCGTCCCGACTGTGGCTGGAACGCACCTTCAGCGAGGTGTTCGGGGTGGACACGGCGCTGACCCCGGACACCGCCGACGCCGTCTACGACGAGGTGGCCGCCCGGCTGGCCGAGCCGGATTACCGGCCCCGGGCGCTGTTCGAACGGTTCCGGATCGAGGTCCTCGCCACCACCGAGTCGCCCCTGGACGACCTCGCCGCGCACGCCAAGCTCGCCGCCGACGGCTGGGGCGGGCCGGGCGGCCGGGTGGTCACCACGTTCCGCCCGGACAACGTGGTCGACATGGAGTTCGACGGTTGGGCCGACAACGTGGCCCGGCTCGGCGAGGTGGCCGGCGTCGACACCGGCACGTACGCCGGTTACCTGGACGCGCTGCGGGCCCGCCGGGCGGCGTTCGTCGCGGCCGGCGCGACCTCCTCCGACCACGGCCACCCCACCGCGCGCACCCTGGCGCTGACCGTCGACGAGGCGGCCCGGCTCTACGACAGGGGCCGGCGCGGGCTGGCCGACGCCGCCGACGCCGAGACGTTCCGGGCGCACATGCTGGTGGAGTTCGCCCGGATGTCCCTCGACGACGGGCTGGTGCTGCAACTGCACCCCGGGGCGGTCCGCAACCACAACCGCCGGCTGTACGCCACCCACGGCCGCGACGTCGGCGGCGACGTCCCGCACGCCACCGAGTACGTGCACGCGCTCGCCCCGCTGCTCGACGCGTACGGCAACGATCCGCGGCTGCGGGTGGTGCTCTACACCCTCGACGAGTACACGTTCACCCGGGAGCTGGCCCCGCTGGCCGGGGGCTACGCCGCGCTCTACCTCGGGGCGCCCTGGTGGTTCCTGGACTCCCCGGAGGTGCTGCGCCGGTTCCGGGAGGCGGTCACCGAGTCCGCCGGGTTCTACAACACCGCCGGGTTCGTCGACGACACCCGCGCGTTCTGCTCCATCCCGGTCCGCCACGACGTGGCCCGCCGGATCGACGCCGGGTTCCTGGCCCGCCTCGTCGCCGAGCACCGGCTGACCGAGGACGAGGCCGCCGAGACGGTCGTCGACCTGGCGTACCGGCTGCCCAAGAAGGTCTTCAGGTTCGGAGGGTCCGCATGAGCACCAGGATCACCGACGTCGACGTGCACGACGTCCGGTTCCCCACCGCGGCGGCCGGCGACGGCTCCGACGCGATCAACCGGGGGGACTACTCGGCCAGCTACGTGGAGCTGCGCACCGACGGCGGCCCGACGGGTGCCGGGTTCACCTTCACCAACGGCCGGGGCAACGAGATCACCTGCGCGGCGATCGAGGCCCTCGCCCACCACGTGCGGGGGCGCACCGTCGAGGAGATCGCGGCCGAGCCGGTGGCGTTCTGGCGCTCGCTCACCGCCGACGTGCAGCTGCGCTGGCTGGGGCCGGAGAAGGGGGTCATCCACATGGCCGCCGGCGCGCTGGTCAACGCCGTCTGGGACCTGCGGGCCAAGCTGGCCGGCAAGCCGATGTGGCGCTACCTCGCCGAGCTGCCCACCGACGAGCTGGTGGCCAACATCGACTTCCACCACATCACCGACGCGCTCACCCCCGACGAGGCCGCCACCCTGCTCGACAAGGGACTGGTCGGCGCGGCGGAACGGCTCGCGGAACTTGAGCAGAACGGTTTTCCGTCGTACACCACGTCGGTGGGGTGGTTGGGGTATCCGGACGAGAAGGTGCGGGCGCTGACCCGCGAGGCGTACGCCCAGGGGTGGCGGGCGATGAAGATGAAGGTCGGCGGCCCGCCGGCCGACGACCTGCGCCGGGCGCGGATCATCCGGGCCGAGATCGGCCCGGACGCGCTGCTGATGATGGACGCCAACCAGGTCTGGGACGTCGACGAGGCGATCACCAACATGACCGCGCTGGCCGAGGTCGACCCGTACTGGATCGAGGAGCCGACGCACGCCGACGACATCCTCGGCCACGCCCGGATCGCCCGCGCGGTGACCGCGCTGACCGACGGCCGGTGCCGGGTCGCCACCGGCGAGGTGGCCGCCAACCGGGTGATCTTCAAGCAGTTGCTCCAGGCCGAGGCGATCGGGGTGATGCAGATCGACGCCTGCCGGGTCGCCGGGGTCAACGAGGTGCTGGCGGAGATCCTGTTGGCGGCGAAGTTCGGGGTGCCGATCTGCCCGCACGCCGGTGGCGTCGGCCTCTGCGAGTACGTGCAGCACCTGGCGATCTTCGACTACCTGCGGGTCGGTGCCAGCCTGGACGGGCGGATGGTCGAGTACGTCGACCACCTGCACGAACACTTCGTCGACCCGGTCCGCACCCGGGGCGGCCGGTACCTGCTGCCCACCGCCCCCGGCTACAGCGCCACCATGCGCCCCGAGTCGATCGCCCGGTTCCGCTTCCCGGACGGCCCGGCATGGCGGTGAACGTCGGCACCGACCGGCTGGGGCTGGCCACCCTGCGCCGGGTGCCCGAGCAGAGCCGACCGCTGATCCGGCCGGGCAGCGTGCCGGCCGGCATCGTCCACCTGGGACTGGGCGCGTTCCACCGGGCCCACCAGGCGGTCTACACCGAGGCGGCGGTCGACGCGGCCGGCGGCGACTGGGGCATCATCGGCGTCGCGCCGCGCAGCACCACGCTGGTCGAGGCCCTCGCGGCGCAGGACGCGCTGTTCAGCGTCACCACGCTGGCCGCCGACCGGTCCGAGACCCGGGTCGTCGGCGCGCTGGCCGGGGTACGGCACGCCGCCAGCGACCCGGCGGCGGTGCTCGCGCTGCTGGCCGACCCGGCGATCCGGGTGGTGACGCTGACGGTGACCGAGAAGGCGTACCGGCTCGACCCGGTCTCCGGGGCGTTGCGGGCCGACGACGAGCTGACCCGCGACCTGACCACCGATCGGCTGCCGGTCACCGTGCCGGGCCTGCTGGTGCGCGGGCTGCTCGCCCGTGCCGCCGCACAGGCGGGGCCGATCGCGCTGGTCAGCTGCGACAACCTGCCGTCCAACGGGCGTCGGCTGCGCGGCCTGGTGCAGCAGTCGCTGGCCCTGGCCGGGGTGCCGGACGCCGTGCTGGACGCCCTCGCCGGGCAGGTGAGCTTCCCCGGCACGATGGTGGACCGGATCGTCCCGGCCAGCACCGACGCGACGCTGGCGGACGCCAGCGCCGCGCTCGGGGTGACCGACCTGGCGGCGGTGGCCGCCGAGCCGTACACCCAGTGGGTGGTGGAGGACGACTTCCCCGGCGGCCGGCCCCGGTGGGAGCGGGCCGGTGCGGTGCTCACCACCGACGCCGGCCCGTGGGAACGGCTGAAGCTGCGCGGCCTCAACGGCGTGCACTCGGCGGTGGCCTACCTGGGTGCGGTGGCCGGCCGCGAGACGATCGCCGAGGCGCTGGCCCTGCCCGGCCTGACCGACGTGCTGCGCCGGTTCGTCGCCGACGACGTGGCCGAGAGCTTCACCCCACCCGACGGGGTACGGGTCACCGGGTACGGCGACGAGGTGCTGGCCCGCTTCGCCAACCCGGCGATCCGGCACCGCACCCTCCAGGTGGCGATGGACGGGTCGCAGAAGCTGCCGCAGCGGGTCCTGCACACCGCCGTCGACCTGCGCGCACAGGGCCGGCCGGCGTACTGGTCGGCGCTGGTCGTGGCGGCCTGGCTGCGGTTCCTCGACGGGCGGGCCGACGACGGCACGGTGCTGCCGCTGGACGACCCGCTGGCCGACCGGATCACCGCCGCGCTCGCCGCCGCCGGGGGCGCCCCCGCCGGCACGGTGGAGGCGCTGTTCGCCCTGCCGGAGGTCTTCCCGGCCGCGCTCGCCGACGACGACGGGTTCCGCACCGACGTCGCCGGCTGGCTGGGCGCGTTGCGTACCCACCCGGTGGCGGCGGTCCTGGCCGGTGCGGCGTGACCGCCCCGGTGCCGCCGGCCGCCGTCGGCGGGCTCGCCGCCCGGGGCGCACCGGCGACGACCACCGGGACACCGCCGGGCGGCCCGGCCGGGGCCGCCCACCCCGACCAGCCCGCCGGGGCCGGGGTCGCCGTGCCCCGGGTGGCGATCGTCGGCGCGAACGGGCACGGCCGCTGGCACCGGCGGGCGGTGGCCCCGCTGCACGCGGCGGGACGGCTGCGGCTGGTGGCGCTGGTGGACGTACGGCCGATCGAGGACGAGCCGGCCGCGCCGGTGCCCACCGGGACCACCGTGCACACCGACCACCGGGAGATGCTCACCGCCGCCCGCCCCGATGTGGTGATCGTGTGCACCCCGCCGCACACCCACCTGCCGATCGCCCTGGACGTCCTCGCCGCCGGTGCCGACCTGCTGCTGGAGAAGCCTCCGGTGCTGTCCACCGCCGAACACCGGACGCTGGCCGGGGCGCTGGCCGCGACCGGCCGGGCCTGCCAGGTCGGCTTCCAGGCGCTCGGGTCGGTGGCGCTGGCGCAGTTGTCGGCCGCCGTCGGGCAGGGCCGGCTGGGCACCGTCACCGGCATCGGCACGGTCGCCTGCTGGCAACGCCCCGACAGCTACTACGCCCGTTCCCCGTGGGCCGGCCGGCGCACCCTGCACGGCCGACCGGTGCTGGACGGGGCGTTGGCCAACCCGCTGGCGCACGCGGTGATGCAGTGCCTGGCGGTGGCCGAGACGGTGACCGGCGCCCCGGTCCGGCCGGCCCGCATCGAGCTGGAGCGCTACCGGGTCCGGCCGATCGAGGTGGACGACACCGCCACCCTACGGATCGTCACCCCCGGCGGGCCGCCGATCGTGGCGGCGGTGACGCTGGCCGGGGAGGACTTCGTCGCCGGTGAGGTGATCGTCACCGGCACCACCGGGCGGGCGGTGCTGGAGTACCCGACCGACCGGCTGCTGCTGCCCGGTGACCCGCACCCCCGGGAGGTGCCGGGCCGGCAGGGGCTGCTGGCGAACCTGCTCGCCCACCGCGCCGACCCGGACGGCACCCCGCTGATCGCCCCGCTGGCCCGCACCGCACCGTTCACCGCCGTGCTGGAACGGGTGCGGCAGGCCCCCGAGCCGACCCTGCTCGACGGCGACCTGGTCACGGTGACCGGCAGCGGGCCGGAGCGGGCGGTGACGGTACGCGGGATCAACGCGGCGCTGCGCCGGGCCGCCGAGCAGGGGGCGCTGCTGTCGGAACTGGCGGTGCCGTGGGCGGTGCCGCCGGCGCGTATCCCCCTGGCGGCACAGGACGACTGACGCACCACCCACCACCACCCTTCGGGAGAGTCCCATGCGTCCACGCACCACCGGGGCGGCCCTGGTCGCCCTCACCCTCCTGCTGACCTCGGGCACCGCCGCGTACGCCGCGCCACCCGACGGGCCGCCCCGGGGCGTCGAGCGGTTCGCCCGGCAGACCCTGCCGGCCGGTGACGGCTGGGCGGCCGACGGCCCCGGCACCACCGGCGGCGCGGCGGCCGCCCCGGACCAGGTTCACCTGGTGCGCAGCCGGGCCGACCTGGTCCGCGCGCTGGGCGGCGACAACGCCACCAACAAGAGCAACGCCACCCCGAAGGTGATCGTCGTGGACGGCACCGTCGACGGGTTCGCCGCCGACGACGGCCACCTGCTCGGCTGTGCCGACCTGGCCGACCCGGAGTACAGCCTGCCGGCGTACCTGGCCGCGTACGACCCGGCGGTGTGGGGCATGGTGCCGCCGACCGGGGCGCTGGAGGCGGCCCGGGTCCGTTCGGTGGCCAACCAGACCCGCCAGACGCAGATCAACGTCGGGCCCAACACCACCATCGTCGGCCGGCACGGGGCCACCCTCACCGGGCTGACCCTGATGATCGACGGGGCCAGCAACGTCATCGTGCGCAACCTGACCTTCGACGACGCCCGGGACTGCTTCCCCGCCTGGTCGCCCACCGACGGCGCGACCGGCAACTGGAACTCCCAGTACGACCAGGTCTCGGTGCGCCGCAGCGAGCACGTCTGGGTCGACCACAACACCTTCACCGACGGCGACAACCCGGACAGCGCCCAGCCGGTGTACTTCGGCCGGCCGTACCAGGTGCACGACGGGTCGCTGGACGTCACCCACACGGCGAGCCTGGTGACCGCCTCGTACAACCGGTTCACCGGACGGGACAAGCTGATGCTGATCGGCTCGTCCAACACGGTCGGGCCGGACGTCGGCCGGTTGAAGGTGACGCTGCACCACAACCTGTTCGACCGGGTGCTCCAGCGGCTGCCCCGGGTGCGGTTCGGCCAGGTCGACGTCTACAACAACTGGTACCGGCTGGCCGGCGACGACTTCGCGTACGCGATCGGGGTGGGCGTGCAGTCCGCCGCGTACGTGGAGAACAACTTCTTCACCCTCGGCGCCGGCATCGCCGCCGGCGACCTGCTCTACGACTGGGGTGGCACCGCCGTCACCACCCGGGGCAACTGGGTCGACGCCGACCGGGCGCTGCCCCGCCCGGTCGACCTGGTGGCCGCCTACAACGCGACCCACGACCCGGATCTGGGCGGCGACGCCGGCTGGACGCCGACCCTGCGCGCGGCGCAGCCGGTGCCCGCGCCGCTGGTGCCGCTCGTGGTGGGGCCGTTCGCCGGGGCCGGTCGACTGCCCTGGTGACCCGCGTCCGGGGCCAACTGTCACGGTGACCCGTTCCGGTCGGGCCGTGCCGTCGCCGGTGCGGTCCGACCGGTCGGTCGGCCCGGCCGGGGCGGCGCTTACCGGGGTGCGCTGACCGGGCCGGGGGCTACTTCGGCAGGGTCATCACCTCGGCGCCGTCGTCGGTGATGGCGATGGTGTGTTCGCTGTGTGCCGTCCGGCAGCCGGTCACGCTGCGCAGTGTCCAGCCGTCGCGGTCGGTGACGAGTTCGGCGGTGTCCGCCATGATCCAGGGTTCCAGGGCCAGCAGCAGCCCGGGGCGCAGCCGGTAACCGCGACCGGGCCGGCCCGTGTTGGACACGTGCGGGTCCTGGTGCATGGTGGAGCCGACACCGTGCCCCCCGAACTCGGTGTTGATCGGGTATCCCGCCGCGCCGAGGACGCTGCCGATGGCGTACGAGATGTCGCCGACGCGGGCTCCGGGGCCGGCGGCGGCGATCCCGGCGGCCAGCGCACGCTCGGTCGCGTCGATCAGCGCGACGCTCTCCGGGGACGGTGTGTCGCCCACGACGAAGCTGATGGCCGAGTCGGCGACCACGCCGCCGAGGGAGACCGCGAGGTCGAGGGAGAGCAGGTCACCGTCGGCGAGCGGATAGTCGTGGGGCAGGCCGTGCAGCACCGCGTCGTTGACGGAGGTGCAGATGTAGTGGCCGAACGGCCCGCGTCCGAAGGACGGCTCGTAGTCGACGTAGCAGGACTGCGCACCGGCCTCGACGATCATCTGGTGCGCCCACCTGTCGATCTCCAGCAGGTTGGTGCCGACCACGCTGCGGCCCTTCAGCGTCCGCAGGATGTCGGCGACCAGCGCGCCGGTGTCCCGCGCGCGCAGGAGGTCGGCGGGGTTCAGGATCTCGATCATGCAGCGCCTTCCTCGGACCACCAATAAGTATCCCGGTCATGTTATCCCGGTACTAGAATCGCAGCCATGGTCAGGTTGCCGCTCACTCCCGCCGAGGTCGAACGCGGACAACGCCTCGGCGCCCTGCTGCGCCGCGCCCGGGGCCAACGGTCGATGCTCGGCACCGCGCTGGCCGCCGGGCTCTCCCCGGAGACCCTCCGCAAGATCGAATCCGGCCGGGTCGCCACCCCCGCCTTCCCGACCATCGCGGTACTCGCCGACGTCCTCGGCCTCTCCCTCGACGCGGTCTGGTCGGAGATCAACCAGTCCGACGGCGGCCTCGATCTCGCCGGCCCGGTGCACGACCCCGCCGGACGGCTGGCCTCCTAGCCCCCACCGCCGACCGACCCGGCCGGGCCCGGTGGCACCGGACCACCCGCCCGCCGGACCCGTGTGCGGCGTCACCGTCACGGGAAGACCCTGGTCCGGGCACGGCCGGCCGGGACAGGAAGAATGGCGGGAACGACGGTCGGGCCCGGCCCCGGCGGCGAGGATCAGCGGAGGTGGGCGCGGGTGACGGGTGGACGCGACGTCGGCGCGAGCTGCCCCGACCTGGTGGCCGCACGCCACCCCGCGCACGACCCGCCCGGCACGCCACCACCTGCCGGTCCGGCGGCCCGGGACGCGCCGGTGGTGTTCCGCGCCGCACTGGCCGCCGACCCGGCCCAGCTCTCCCCCACCCGGGAGGCGCTGCGGTCGTGGCTGACCGGGGCCGGGGTGGACGAGGCCGACGTGGAGGTGGTGCTGATCGCCGTCGGCGAGGCGTGCGCCAATGCCATCGAACACGGCTGCCGCTTCGCGTCCGGGGCCACCGTCACGGTACGGGCCGGACTGCACGCCGGCCGGCTGGAGATCGAGGTGTCCGACACCGGCGGCTGGCGCGACGGACCCTCCGACGGGCGCGACCGGGGCCGAGGGCGACTGATCATGGCCCGGCTGATGGACGAGGCACAGCTCGACGGCACCTCCGACGGGACGACGGTACGCCTGGTCAAGCACCTTTCCGGCAGGAGGTGACCCGGTCACATGCCCGACGACGGGGTCCGCTGGACAGTGAAGATCGGCTATAAGTAGGCGATGGAGTTCCCGCCGTACCTCGCCACCATGCCGATGCACGCGATCACCGAGCTGCACGGTGAGCCGGGCCTGCTGGCCCGGTTCCGGTTGGAGCTGCCGGCCTTCGCGGCGGCCGACCGGGACCGGCTGACCGCCGCCCTGGACCTCGCCGCCGAGCTGCACCGCGACGACCGCCGGTCCCGGGAGCCCTACCTCAACCACCTGCTGCGGGTGGCGATCCGGATGATGCACCACTACCAGGTGCGCGACGTCGACGTGATCGTCGCCGGTCTGCTGCACGACGCGGTGGAGGACCACCCCCGGGAGCTGGCCGGCACGCAGGCGTCCGACCCGACGGCGGCGGCGCTGGCCACGCTGGCCGACCGGTTCGGGACGCGGGTGGCCCGGCTCGTCGGCGCGGTCACCAACCCGGTGTACGACCCGGACCGGGACCCGCACGTGCAGTACCGCGAGCACGTCGCGGCCAGCCTGGACCGGGAGCCGTGGGCCCGGGTCATCAAGATCTCCGACTTCACCGACAACGGCGTGGGGGTGGTCTACGCCGTCGGGCCCAAGGTGGCCCGCTCGGCGGCGAAGTACCGCCCACTGGTGCCGGTGTTCCGGGATCTGATCGCCCGGCCGGACACCCCGCTGTCGGCACCGGTGAAGCGGCACATCTTCGCCCAGCTCGACCTGGCCGAGGAGCGGTTCAGCGCGATCCTCGACCACCCCAACTGACCTCGCCCCGCCGACACCTTCGCTGCGCCTCTCCCGCCGGCAGGTCGGGCGGGGCCGGCTCAGCGCCCCGGGCCTGCCGGTGGCCGGAAACGACCCGACCCGGCACGGCACCGCACGGCTCAGCGCGCCACGCCGCCGGGTGGGACGGCCACGCCACAGCCGCCGAGGACGGCGGAGAGCCGCAGTCGCAGGGCGGGCAACGCCTGCGGGGTGTCCCGCAGCACCAACCGGACCGGCTCCCGGGCACCCGCCGACACCCCGCCCACCACGTCGAGCAGTGTGCCGAGCTGGCCGGACGGCTCGTCGGCGAGCAGCAGGCCGGCGTCGATCACCTCCAGGGTGAGCGGGCCGGCGTCGAGCCGTTCGGCCAGCACGTCGGCGAGCGCGTCCCAGTTGCGGCCGAAGTGTCCGGGCAGGTCGAGGGCGACGGCGAGGGCGTCGAACAGCGCGGGACGGGTGCGGGCCGCCGCGCCGGCCACGGTGAGCGACGGCGTGGGATGCCCCGACGGCGACGGCTCGTCGGTCACCCGCAGCCAGCCCGGCTGGCGCTGTCCGGTCATCGTGCATCCTCCTGCTCACCCGGGGTGGGCCGGCCGACCGGCCCACCCCGATGGTTCCTGGCTCAGATCCGGTAGAAGTTCGCGTAGTGGTCGGGCGAGAACCAGGTCGCCCCGGTGCTCCTGTTCACCACGATGCGGTACGCGTCCCGCGCCGCGCCGGAGACCCGCGGGTAGACGTCGTACTCGTAGTAGGTGGCGCCGCCGGGGAGCTGCCCCTCGTAGTTGTGGAACTGGCCGCCGGCGAAGTTCGACAGGCCGCCGCTCCAGGCGTACCAGCCCCGGCTGGTGGGGAAGCTCTTGGCCGACCAGCCGGATCGGGCGGTACGGGCGTCCGCGCAGCGGGACATCGTGCAGGAGCCGTAGACCGCCGCCGACGCGGAGTCGGCCAGCCTCGGGGTCACCACGGACGGCCCGACCAGCACCGCCGCGATCATGGCGGTCAGCAGCGCGAGGGTGCCCAGCAGCCGGTGCGGTCGGGTGACGGGGTGCGGGGTGGCGGGGTGCGGGGCGGCGGCGGTCGGGGCGGTGACGGGGGTGACGGGGTTCGCGGGAGTGCGCAACGGGTCCTCCGGGTCGCGGGGGCCGACAGGAACGTATCGATCGGGATGGTTATCCCGGTCAGCCACATTCTGGCGGGAGGCGAACCCCGCCGACCAGAGGTCAGCCTGGCAACCGTGGATGAACGCACCATGATCGGCACGTCACCGCCGGCTGAAATGCTCGGGCGACACGGCCGGGACCGGGCAGCCCCGTCGGCCACCCGGTCCCGGCGGGGGTCAGCAGCCGATCCGGCTGCTGCCCAGGGCCACGTCGTCGTACCAGATGGTGTCCGCGCCCTCGCCGTAGCTCTCCCAGCCCAGCTTCAGGTCGGTCAGCCGGGGCCGCCAGGTGCGGTTGAGCCACTGGCCGTCGACGTCGTGGGTGGGCACCCCGTCGGCGGTCAGCCCGGTGATGGCGGTGCCGTCGAGCCAGGTACGCAGCTGACCCTGGTTGCCGTCGACCATGAACTCCAGGCACGTCCAGCGCCCGGTGGGCAGCGGCACGCTCAACGCCACCCCGGCCGGGCTCTGCTCGGGCAGGGTCGCGTCGTCGGAGGCCCGGTTCCACTGCAACGCGCCGTTCTGGCCGCCCATCCGCAGGTCCTTGTTGCCGTCGGCGGCGTCGGTCATCGCCGTCATGGTGACGTGCTGGGTCGGCAGGGCGGTGGTGTGGCGCAGCCAGATCCGGCCGTACCGGACGGTGCCCACGGCGCTGAGGTCCTTGTTGGACCGGACGAAGACGTGGTTGCAGTAACCGGCCGCGCCGTCGATGCGCAGCGAGCGGCTACCGCTGTGCGTGGTGGTCGTGTCCACCGCCGCCCGGCCCGCCCCGGAGCAGTCCGGGTTGACCACGCTCCAGTCGCCGGCCGGCGTCGAGCCGGTCTGGTTCTCGAATCCGTCGCAGAGCACCGCACCGGCGCACCCGGCCGGCGGCGGGGTGGTCGGCGGCGGGGTCGTGGGCGGGGGCGTCGTCGGCGGCGGCGTCGTGGGCGGCGGGGTCGTCGGCGGAGGCGTGGTCGGCGGCGGGGTCGTCGGGGGCGGCGTGGTGGGCGGCGGCGTCGTCGGGGGCGGGGTCGTGGGCGGCGGCGTGGTGGTCGGCGGCGGAGCGCCGTTGCACGGTACGCCGTTGAGCGCGAACCCGGTCGGCGCGGCGGAACCCGAGGTGCTGGTGCCCTGGACGCCGAACTCGGTCGAGCCGCCGGCCGGGACACTGCCGTTCCAGGCGGCGTTGCGGGCGGTGACCGTGCTGCCGACCTGGCTGACCTGGGCGTTCCAGCCACCGGTGATCCGCTGGCCGCCCGGGTAGGACCAGGTGACGGTCCAACTGCTCAGGGCGGTGTCGCCCGGGGAGACCCGGACGTTGGCGGTGAAGCCGCCGGTCCACTCGTTGGGCTGGTAGTCGACCCGGCAGCCCTGGGCCGCCGAGGCGGTGCCGGCGAGCACGGTGGTGACGGCCGCCGCCGCTGTGACGGTGGCAGCCACGGCGGCGGTGATACGGGTACGGGAAATCCTCACAGGGGTCCTTCCGGCTGGCCGTCGGGGAAACACCGACGGCGCGGGAGCATCGACATCGCTCGCGCGTCGACATGCCTCTCGGCACGTGGACAACAGCCCGGCTCAGGCCACACCGCCGCCCGGCAACAGGGCGGCACCCGGACCCAATGTAGTGATGGTTGCCTATGGAAACAAGTGCCCCACCGCGTACGGCGATGGTCGCCGGCGCAAACCCCGGCGTCGAGCCCCACCCCGGTCGGCGTCACACTGCCGGCGCGCGGTCGACCCGCCACCGGGTCGACCGCACGCTGCCGCCTCAGCGGTCGGTGGACAGGCTGGCGCAGTCGGTCTCGTCGGGCAGCAGCGGCCGGAGGGTGATCGACCAGCGTTTCCCGCCGGAGGTCCACGGGGTCGCCGCGTTGGCCTTGTCGGCGGCGGCGATCACCTGCTGCACGGCGGCCCCGGTGACCGTCACGCAACCCAGTTGGAGCCCCTCACCGAGACTGGTGCCGGGCAGCACCGGGCCGGGCCACTCCACCCTGGGCTGTTTCGCGGTCTCCGGTGTGGCGACCCACGGCCCGGCCACCGCCGCGATGGCGGTCGGCTGGTACGGCTGCGTCGCGGCACCCGCCGGATCGGTCACCTTGTCGGCGAAGGTCCGCAGTTTCTCCCGGGCGGCCTGCTGGGCGGCGGTCAGGCCGGCCTCCGGGCCGGTCGCCTCACCCAGGGCGTAGACCTCCAACCGCTCGGTGCCGACCGGCCCCCGGATGGTGAACCGGGTGGTGGCCACGTCGGTGATCGACGGGGTGCCCACGTCGACGGAGCTGCCCACCCCGGCGGCGCGGGCCTGCTCGACCAGCTTCGCCACCTCGGCCTTGCTGATCGTGCGAACCTGGATGTTGGGCAGCGCCGGCCCGGGATAACTCAGGATCGTCGGCCCCTCGGTGATCACCCGACCGTCGCCGTAGACGCTGACGGCCGGCAGCCGGGTCACATTGGTCTCGGGCCGCACGAAGCCACCCGTGTAGTCGATCCGCAGCACCGGCACATCAGCGGGAAGAGCGGATGGGACCGCGTCGGGGGCCACACCCGCCCCGTCCTGCCCCGCACACGCCGCCGTGAGCAGGAGCACCGGAACAACCACCACCCACATGCCTCGAAAACTCGTCATACCCCTTGGACGCACCCAGACCCCCCACGGCTCCCCCCACTTTCCCCACCCCCACCCCGCTCCCACCCCACCCCCACCACGCCCCGCCCCACCCCGCCCCGCCCCGGTGATCAAGAGGTTTACGTCAACTTTGATCTTCTGAATGACCTAAACCTCTTGATCACCGGGGCATAACGCTCGACGTGGGGAGCGAACGAGGCGGAGCGGAGACAGAGGGACGCGGAGCCTGCCACGCGCCTGGTGATCAAGGAGTTTGCGTCATCGGGGAGATCAAAGTTGACGTAAACCTCGTGATCACCGGGTAGATCGCCGTGTGGGGGTGGGGTGGGTGGGGTGGGGTGGGGTGGGTGGACGGGTCAGGCACCCGGCGCGGGTTCGGAAACCTGCCGATCCGGCTGGGGTTGGCGGGCGCGCAGGAACGGGCCGAGGCCCATCCCGTCCTCGGTGGCCAGGAACGCGCCCCGCGCGGTCAGCAGGGTCTCGTCGGCGTGCGCCATGCAGCCCCACGCCGTGTCGCCCCACGAGTCGGCGAGCTTGACCTCCGCCGGTTCGGGGCAGGTCTCACCGCGTGGGCCGCCGATCTGACAGCGGGCGGGTGCGCCGCCGCGCCGACCGGCCGCCTCGGCGGCCTCCCGGATCAGCGAGAACCGCACCTCACCGCCCGCCTGCGGGTCACGCTCCTGCGGCGGTACGGCCTGCCGCTGCCCGAAGGCGACCACGTTGCCGTCGGGGTCGGTGACCCGGCACTCGCCCCCGGGGGCGTGCTCCGGGTAGCCGGCCTTCTCGACCGGGTGCCCGGCGGCGGTGAGCCGCTCGGCGGTCACGGTCAGGTCGTCGACGTACAGGTAGACGAGCAGGGGCAACTCGACGGTGACCAGGCGGGGGGTGACCGCCGCCAGGAGCAGCGTCAACTCCCCGCACCGCAGGTACGACCAGTGTGAGCCACCGTCGCCGCCGGCCCGGATCTCGGTGTAGCCGAAGTTCTCGTAGAACCGTCGGGCCGCGTCGGCGTCCGCCACGTACAGCACCGGCACCTGGGACCGCACACCACCACTTTGCACGGCGTCACTCTAAGGGATGTCTCGTAACTCGGTGATGGGTCCATGGTGGATCATGGTGTGGTGCAGGTGATCACGGCAGCTCGCCCGGAGTGGGTCTTCCCGTT
>NZ_JBEZFY010000011.1:0-128829 GCF_040649765.1 Micromonospora sp. NPDC048894
GAACACCGCGTCCTACCGGATGAGCGTCGACAACCTCGCCGACTGGATCGCCACCCGCGGCTACACCTCCTGACCCGCTACTCGTCCTGACCTCGGACACCGATCGGGCCGCCCCCACCCGGGGGCGGCCCGATCGTCGTCGGTACGGCCGGCTTCCGCGCCCGGTTGCAGCTCAGCGGTCGGTGCCGGCCCCCACCGGTTCGGCCTCGTCGATGGTCGTCGTCGACTCCAGGCGGCGGGCTCGGCGGCGCAGCCACCAGGTGCTGGCCACCCCGCCGAGTACGGCCAGGACCAGGCCGGCCCAGGAGATGTCCTTGAGCCAGTGCTCGGCCGCCCGGCCCAGGGTGTAGAGCAGGTAGGTGGTGCCGAAGGCCCAGACCAGGCCTCCGGCCGCGTTGGCCACCAGGAACCGCCGGTACGGCACGTGCAGCGCGCCGGCCAGCGGCCCGGCCAGGATGCGCAGCAGGGCGACGAACCGGCCGAAGAACACCGCCCAGACGCCGTGCCGGGCGAAGCTCTGCTCGGCTCGGGCGAGTTGTGCGGGGCCCAGGTGTTTCGGGAAGCGCCGGCCCAGCCGGGCCAGCAGCGGACGGCCGCCCCGGCGACCCACCGCATAGCCGACGGAGTCGCCGACGATCGCGCCGAACGCCGCGGCGGTGGCGACCCAGTGCGGCTCGACCACCCCGGCCGCGGCCAGCAGGGCGGAGCTGACCAGCACGATCTCGCCCGGCAACGGGACACCCATGCTCTCGACGCCGATCACCCCGGCGACGATCAGGTAGACCACCCCCGGGGGAAGTGCTACGAGCCAGTGCTGAACGTCGACCACTACGGCACCCCTTCCGACCCGACCTCGAACCCTACCCGCGCCGGGCGGGCCGGGCGGGCCCCCGGGAACACGGTGCGGTCAGCGGGGTTCGAGCAGGCCCCGGGCGGTCATGAAGCTGTGCAACGTCGCGGCGTCCTCGGCGGGCATCAGCCAGCGGGGGATCACCGTCGCCGGCATCCGGCCGACGTACACGATCCAGAAGTCGCCGGCCTCCCGCACCCGGGCCACCCCGTCCCAGGCGATGCCGCCGGACTCCGAGCCGCTGCGCATCATGATGTTGTCGTCGGTGATGTCGTAGCCGCCCTCGACCGCGTAGTCGTCGGAGCGGCGTCGGGCCCGCCAGCGCACCCAGGGCGCGTAGAGCATCGACAGCAGCCCGCCCACGAGCAGCACCAGCCACAGCGACGAGAGCCGGCCACCCCGGGAGACGAGCAGGCCGACCGCCCCGGCCGCCGCCAGCGCCACGCCGATGAGGGTGAACCGGCGCAGCCGGACGCTGCCGAGCGCGGCGGCCACCCGGCCCGGGTAGGCGGGGTCGGCGGGGACGTCGAAACGGATGTGCACGCGGAAACGATAGTGCGGCGCGGCGGCGGTGGCTCAGTCGAGGCAGAACTCGTTGCCCTCGACGTCCTGCATCACCAGGCACGACTCGTCGTAGCCGCCGGCGGGCAGCAGGCGTACCCGGGTCGCGCCGAGGGCGACCAGCCGGGCGCACTCCGCCTCCAGCGCGGCCAACCGCTGCGCACCGACCAGGCCGGGGCCGATCCGCACGTCGAGGTGCAGCCGGTTCTTGACCACCTTGCCCTCGGGCACGCGCTGGAAGAACAGTCGCGGGCCCGCACCGGTGGGGTCGACGCAGGCGAACGCGGAGCCCTGCCGCTCGGGCGGCAGGGACCTGTCGAACGCGCCCCAGTCGGCGAACCCCGGCGGCGGTGGCGGGACGACGTAACCGAGCGCCTCGCACCAGAAGCGGGCGACCCGTTCGGGCTCCGCGCAGTCGAAGGTGACCTGGACCTGCTTGACCGACACCATCGGCACACCGTAGCGGCCGGGTCCGACACGGTGGCGCTCAGCGACCGGGGGCCGCCGGCCGGGTCGTCCGGTCGGGCAGCGGGGCGACGAACTCCAGCCGGTTGCCGTGCGGGTCGGCGGTGTGGAAGCGGCGCATCCCGGGCAGCTCGTCGTCGTCACCCCAGGTGACCGGGTGGCCGGCGCGGGCCAGCCGGTCGGCGAGGGCGTCGAGGTCGGGGCGCAGCAGCGCCGGGTGCGCCTTGCGGGCGGGCCGGAAGTCGTTCTCGACGCCGAGGTGCAGTTCGGCGTCGTACCCGGTGAACCAGCAGCCGCCACGGGCGGCGAGGGTCGGGGGTTTGGGTTTCTCGGTCAGGCCGAGGATGCCCACGTAGAAGGCCCGGGACGAGTCCTCGGCACCGGGCGGGCAGGCGAGCAGCACATGATGGATCATGGTGGCACCTCCTCGTCCCGAACCCTGGCACGAGGTTGCGTGAATAGCAAGACGGACGTACGGTTTTGTTGGAAGACGACGAATCGGCAGTAAGTGTTACCTAACCTGGGCGGCCCTCCGCCTGGTGCGACAGACTGCTCAGGACTACTCACGGTCGCTGGTGTGAAGGAGTACGACGTGGCGAGCCTCGACACCTTCGGTGCGAAGACCCAGCTACGCGTCGGAGACGCGAGCTACGAGATTTTCAGGATCGGCCAGGTGCCGGGGCACGACAGGCTGCCCTACAGCTTGAAGATCCTGCTGGAGAACCTGCTGCGGACCGAGGACGGCGCGAACATCACCGCCGACCACATCTCCCAGCTCGGCGCGTGGGACCCCACCGCCGACCCGAGCGTGGAGATCCAGTTCACCCCGGCGCGGGTGCTGATGCAGGACTTCACCGGCGTGCCCTGCGTGGTCGACCTGGCCACCATGCGTGAGGCCGTCCGCGAGCTGGGCGGCGACGCCACCAAGGTCAACCCGCTGGCCCCGGCCGAGCTGGTCATCGACCACTCGGTCATCGCCGACCTGTTCGGCCGCGAGGACGCCTTCGCCCGCAACGTCGAGCTGGAGTACGAGCGCAACAGGGAGCGCTACCAGTTCCTGCGCTGGGGCCAGAGCGCGTTCAACGAGTTCAAGGTCGTCCCCCCGGGCACCGGCATCGTGCACCAGGTCAACATCGAGTACCTGGCCCGCACGATCATGGCGCGCGCAGAGGCGTCTGGAGTCATGCAGGCGTACCCGGACACCGTGGTCGGCACCGACTCGCACACCACCATGGTCAACGGCCTGGGCGTGCTGGGCTGGGGCGTCGGCGGCATCGAGGCCGAGGCCGCGATGCTCGGCCAGCCGGTCAGCATGCTGATCCCCCGGGTCGTCGGCTTCAAACTGCACGGCGAGATGCCGGCCGGCACCACCGCCACCGACCTGGTGCTCACCATCACCGAGATGCTGCGTAAGCACGGCGTCGTCGGCAAGTTCGTCGAGTTCTACGGCCCCGGCGTCAGCGCCGTGCCGCTGGCCAACCGGGCCACCATCGGCAACATGTCCCCCGAGTACGGCTCCACCGTCGCGATCTTCCCGATCGACGCCGAGACCGTCCGCTACCTGGAACTGACCGGCCGCGACGCCTCCCAGGTGGCGCTCGTCGAGGCGTACGCCAAGGAGCAGGGTCTCTGGCACGACCCGGACCACGAGCCGGAGTACTCCGAGCGCCTGGAGCTGGACCTGGGCACGATCGAGCCGTCCCTGGCCGGGCCCAAGCGCCCGCAGGACCGGGTGCCGCTCGGGGTCGCCAAGACGCTGTTCCGCTCGGCGCTGACCGACTACGTCGCCGACGACTCCGCCGGTGAGCGCGACCTCAAGCCCGGCGTCGCCCGCGAGCAGCTCCCCCGGGGCGCGAACGGCCCGGCCGACGAGGCCAGCGCCGAGTCGTTCCCGGCCAGCGACCCGCCCGCCAACGACTTCAGCGACCCCGCCGACGAGCCGCGCGACCTGGAGACCGCCGCCGTCGGCGCCGGGGGCCGGGCCAGCAACCCGGTCCGGGTCACCGGCAGCGACGGGGTGGAGTACGAGCTGGACCACGGCGCGGTGGTCATCGCCGCGATCACCTCCTGCACCAACACGTCCAACCCGCAGGTGATGATCGGTGCCGCCCTGCTGGCCCGCAACGCCGTCGACAAGGGCCTGAGCCGCAAGCCGTGGGTCAAGACCACCCTGGCACCCGGCTCCAAGGTCGTCATGGACTACTACGAGCGGGCCGGCCTCACGCCCTACCTGGACAAGCTCGGCTTCAACCTGGTCGGCTACGGCTGCACCACCTGCATCGGCAACTCCGGCCCGCTGCCGGAGGAGGTCTCCGCCGCCGTCAACGAGGGCGACCTGGCCGTCGTGTCGGTGCTGTCGGGCAACCGGAACTTCGAGGGCCGGATCAACCCGGACGTCAAGATGAACTACCTGGCGTCCCCGCCGCTGGTGGTGGCGTACGCGCTGGCCGGCACGATGGACATCGACCTGGCCAACGAGCCGCTCGGCGAGGACACCGAGGGCAACCCGGTCTACCTGCGCGACATCTGGCCCAACAGCGCCGAGATCCAGGACGTCATCGCCCAGGCGATCGGCGCGACCGGGTTCAGCGCCGCCTACGCCGACGTGTTCGCCGGTGACGAGCGGTGGCAGTCGCTGCCCACCCCGACCGGCGACACGTTCGCCTGGGCCGACGACTCCACCTACGTCCGTAAGCCCCCGTACTTCGAGGGGATGCAGCAGGAGCCGAGCCCGGTCGTCGACATCGCCGACGCCCGGGTGCTGGCCAAGCTGGGTGACTCGGTGACCACCGACCACATCTCCCCGGCCGGCGCGATCAAGGCCGACTCCCCCGCCGGCAGCTACCTCGCCGAGCACGGCGTGCCGCGCCACGAGTTCAACTCGTACGGCTCCCGCCGGGGCAACCACGAGGTGATGATCCGGGGCACCTTCGCCAACATCCGGCTGCGTAACCAGCTGGTCCCCGGTGTGGAGGGCGGCTTCACCGTCAACCACCTGACCGGTGAGCAGACCTCCATCTACGACGCCTCCACCGCCTACCAGGCCGCCGGCGTCCCGCTGGTCATCCTGGCCGGCAAGGAGTACGGCTCCGGTTCGTCCCGGGACTGGGCAGCCAAGGGCACCATGCTGCTCGGCGTCCGGGCGGTCATCGCCGAGTCCTACGAGCGCATCCACCGGTCCAACCTGATCGGCATGGGCGTGCTGCCGTTGCAGTTCCCGGTGGACACCACCGCCGAGTCGCTCGGTCTCACCGGCACGGAGACCTTCTCCATCACCGGCGTCACCGCGCTCAACGACGGCGACACCCCGCGTACGGTGCGGGTCAGCACCGACACCGGCGTGGAGTTCGACGCGGTGGTCCGGATCGACACCCCCGGCGAGGCGGACTACTACCGCCACGGGGGCATCCTCCAGTACGTGCTGCGCCGCATGATCGCCAGCTGACGTCGGCGTACGAAACGGGCCCTCTCCAGCGTGGAGGGGGCCCGTTCCCGTCGACGGGTGGCGGCGGGTCGCGACCGTCGTCAGCGGCCGCCGACCGCGCGCCGCCGGGAGTTCCGGGTCTTCATGGCGTGCTCCAGCAGGGTGATCAGCACGTTGCGGCTGGACTCCCGCTGCCGGGCGTCGCAGAGCAGCAGCGGCACCTCCGGGTCCAGGTCCAACGCCGTACGCACCTCGTCGAGGCCGAACCGCCGGGCCCCCTCGAAACAGTTCACCGCCACCACGAACGGGGTGCCCCGCCCCTCGAAGTAGTCGATCGAGGGGAAGCAGTCGGCCAACCGGCGGGTGTCGGCCAGCACCACCGCGCCGAGCGCACCCACCGCCAACTCGTCCCACAGGAACCAGAAGCGGTCCTGACCGGGGGTGCCGAACACGTAGAGCACCAGGTCGTCGCTGATGGTGATCCGGCCGAAGTCCATCGCCACCGTGGTGGTGCTCTTACGTTCCACCCCGGACAGGTCGTCGACCCCGATGCCGGTCTCGGTCAGCACCTCCTCGGTACGCAGCGGACGGCTCTCACTCACCGCACCGACCAGTGTCGTCTTGCCGGCCCCGAACCCACCCGCCACCAGAACCTTGAGCGCGGTGGGCAGCACCCGTGCCCCCGCCGGACGTTCAGAGCGCCCGTAGTCCATTGATCACCGCCTCGTAGATGCTCTCGTCGTTGACACCGGCCGGCTCCCGGGGTTCCTGTACCCGGACCAGGTCCCGTGCCACCAGGTCACCGAGGAGCACCCGTACGGTGCCCACCGGCAGGTCCAGTCGGGCCGCGACCTCGGCCACCGACTGCATGCGCTGGGTCAGCGCCACTATCGCCACGTGTTCGGGCCCCAGCCCGGCCTCCTCGACCGCGTTCGTCCGGGTCGCCGTGACCAGCGAGATCAGGTCGAACGAGCCGGCCACCGGGCGGGCCCGGCCCCGGGTGACCGCGTACGGGCGGACCACCGGGCCCGCGTGGTCGTCGACCCACTGCTCGTCCGCGGGGTCGCCGTCGGCAGCCATCGCGGTCAGCTCCCACCGGACGACTGGTCGACACCCCGGGCCGGGGACGCCACGTACTTACCCACCCGGGCGACCAGCATCGCCATCTCGTACGCGATCAGGCCGACGTCGGCGTCGGTGCCGGCGAGCACCGCCAGGCACGCGTTCGGCCCGGCCGCGGTGACGAACAGGAACGAGGACTCCATCTCGATGATGGTCTGCTGGACCTGCCCGCCGCCGAACCGTTTGCCGGCGCCCCGGGCCAGGCTCTGGATGCCGGCGGCCATCGCGGCGAGGTGTTCCCCGTCGTCGCGGCCCATCCCCTCGGACGCGGCCATCAGCAGGCCGTCGGTGGAGAGCGCGACGGCGTGCTCGGCCTGCTTCACCCGGCCGACCAGATCGTCCAGCAACCACGTCAGGTCGGCACCGGATGCCGTCGTCTGCCCCACTCGTCGTCCTCTTCCCCGGCGGTTCCGCCGTGCTCGGTTGCCGTGACCCCGTGGACGTCGCGTCCGTCGCGACGCCGTCAGGTGGCCGGGCGGTCTGCGTCGTCCGACCGGTCACCGCTGCGGGTGCCCTCCGACAGCCGGGCCGCGTCGGTCCGGCCGCGTCGGGTGCCCGACTGGTAGGCGCTCATCATCTGGCGCACCTGCTCGGGTGCGCGCCGGACCGCAGCACCGGCCCCGGTCTCCCCACCGGTCGGGGGGTCCCGCAGCTCGGGCGCCAGGTTCGCCTGTCGTACCCGCACCGGCAGGCCCGCGTCGGTCACCGGCCCCTCCACAGTAGGCGACGGCGGGTCGGCGTCGGCGTCCGCCGTCCGTGCGTCCCCGGCCACCGCGACGGTCGGGGTGGACGGTCGGGCGACGGTCACCGGCAGACCGGTCGGGACGGTCGGCGCGTGCAGCGCGTCCTGCGCCGGGCGTCGCTTACGGGACCGGGCCGGCAGGCCCGCCGGGGTCACCGCGTCCGACGGCGGGACGGCCCTCGGGCTCACCGGGGGCCCCGCGTCGGCCGCCGGTGTGGCCTCGGCGGTGGCCGGGCGTCGGGCGACCACCGGAAGCGCGCCGGACGGGCTCGGGTCCCCCGGCACGACCAGCTCCGCCGGGATCAGCACCACGGCGGTGGTCCCCCCGTAGGCGGACTCCTTGAGCTGCACCTTCACCCCGTGCCGCTCGGTCAGCCGGCTCACCACGTACAGCCCGAGGCGGGCGGCGTCGGCCAGGTTCAACTCGGACCGGTCCACGATGCGGCGGTTGGCGGCGAGCAGTTCCTCACCGGTCAGACCCAGACCACGATCCTCGATCTCGATGGCGAACCCGGCGGTCACCAGGTGACCCCGCACCTCGACGGTGGTGTTCGGCGGGGAGAAGGACAGGCCGTTCTCGATCAGCTCGGCGAGCAGGTGGATCACGTCACCGACCGCCCGGCCGGCGAGCGCGACCGGGCCGAGCGGCAGCACGTCCACCCGGGTGTAGTCCTCGACCTCGGCGACCGCGCCGCGCACCACGTCCACCATCGGCACGTTGCGTCGCCACGCCCGACCCGGGGTGGCGCCGGAGAGCACGATGAGGTTCTCCGCGTTGCGCCGCATCCGGGTGGCCAGATGGTCGACCCGGAACAGGTCCTCCAGTTCCCCGGCGTCGTGTTCGCGCCGTTCCATCGCGTCGAGCAGGGTGAGCTGGCGGTGCACCAGCGCCTGGGTCCGCCGGGCCAGGCTGAGGAACACCCCCCGGACGTTGCGGCGCAGCTCGGCCTGCTCGACCGCCGTGCGGATGGCGGTCTCCTGGACGGCGTTGAAGGCTCGGCCCAGCTGACCGATCTCGTCGTCGCCGAAGTCCAGCGGCGGGGCCTCGCGGGCCACGTCGACGTCCTCGCCGTGGCCGAGGCGGTCCACCACTCCGGGCAGCTGTTCGTGGGCCAGCCGCAGCGCGGCGTCGCGCAGCCGGGCCAGCTGCCGGACCAGGTGCCGGGCGGTGCTGATCGACACCACGATCGAGGCGATCACGGCGATCAGGCCGAGGCCGGCGGCGAGCACCAGCCGGACGATGACGCCCACCGCGACCGGGGTGGCCCGGTCGATGAGCGCGTCGCCGACGCTCACCCCGAAGTCCACCTGCGCCTGCATCGCCGGCCCGACGGTCGACTGCCACTCCTGCTCGGTCAGCGGCAGGGTGGTGCCCGACCGGGCCTGCTGGATCACCCGGTCCTCCAGCAGCCGGAACCGGGCCACCGCGTCCGAGCCGGCGAGCTGGTCGTAGCGGACCCGGTCGGCCGGGGACAGCTCGGCGACCGCCTCCGCCGTCTGGTAACGCTGGGCGCCGACCAGTTGGGTGAAGCGGGCGTACTCGTCGCCGGTCATCCGGCCGGCCGCGAGCACGCCGGTGATCAGGGCATCCTGTTGGGAGATCAGCTCCCGCACCTGGTAGAGGTCGACCAGGGTCTCGCTCTCCGCGGCGATCCGCGTGTCGTCGAGCTGCCCCAGCGAGCCGTACATCCGCAGCACCCCGGCGAGGACCCCGGTGTACGCGGCGGACGCCTCGGCCCGGGTCATCCCGGCGTCGCGCACCGACTCCCGGATGCCGGTCAGGCCACTCAGGCCGGTCAGCACCTCGTCGACCCGGCGGCGGGTGTCCTCGCCGGTGGCCAGCTCGGCCTGCCAACTGCCCACCGAGGTGCCGAACTCGTCCGCCACCTGGTCGGTGCGCTGCCACTGGGTGCTCAACGCGTCGAGTTGCCGCTGGGCCCGTTCACCCAGGTAGGCGTTGGCGAGCCGCCGCTCCTCCTGGAGCGCGGTGAGCAGCGACTCCCCGGGGTCGGCCACCCGGCTGTTGAGGGTCTGCACCCAGAGCAGGTTGAAGCCGTCACCGACGGTCACCCACGCGGCGAAGGACCAGAGCGCGACGAGGGAGGTGAGCAGGGCCACGATCTTGGTACGCAGACGCGTGCTGCCGGAACCCATCACACCGCCCCCGGGCCGGACCGTGGCCACCGGACGCCCGACGCGTCACGGCACACCTGAACCCGGCGCACGCTAGCAGTCGGCACCACCATCGCTCAAGCCATGCTGATCATGGAGGCGGGGCCGGTGCCGCAGGTCCTGGGGCGATGGTGACCACCGTGGATGGTGCCGGCACCCCCTGAGGCAGCCGACCCGGCGACCACCCGGCGCGGGCCACGGCCGGTCTGGCCGCCGACGGACCGGCCGGCCCCGAACACGGGCGCGGGCGACCCTGCTGTGCCAGGCTCAGGGGCATGGACGACAAGACCATCCTGCATCGGATCTCGGAACTGGTCGACGAGGAGCACCGGCTCCGCTCGGCCGCCCAGGACCACGAATCCGGCACCGACGACGAGGCCAAGGAACACCTGCGCGCGCTGGAGGAGTCGCTGGACCAGTGCTGGGACCTGCTGCGCCGCCGCCGGGCGGCCCGGGAGGCCCACGGCGACCCGGAGGCCCAGGGGGCCCGACCGGTGTCGGAGGTCGAGCGTTACCTCCAGTGACGCCCCGACGTCCCGGACGGCCGGTTGCCGTCCGGGACGTCACCCCCGTTCAGCGCACCCCCGCCTCGCGCAGCAGCAGCTCGGTGAGGGCGGCCGGGTCGGTGTCGGCGGCGGGCAGCCCCCGGGCGGTGAACCAGGTCGCCACCACCCGCACGTCGCGGGCCAGGAACTCCGGTCCCTGCGGGTTGGCCACCACGTCGACCACCTGCGGCAGGTCGATCATGACGAGCCGCCCGGCGTGCACCAGCAGGTTGTACGGCGACAGGTCGCCGTGGGCGTAGCCGGCCCGGGCCAGCACCACCAGGGCGTCCACCAGTTGCTCCCAGAGGGAGCGCAGCGGGGCCGGGTCGGGGCGTACCTGGGCCAGCCGGGGTGCGGCGGTCCCCTCGTCGGGGTCGCCGACGAACTCCAGCATCAGCTCGGTGCCGAGCAGCTGCACCGGGTACGGCACGGCGATCCGCCCGGATTCCGCACCGATCTCCCAGAGCCGGGACAGCGCGGCGAACTCGGCCGCCGCCCACTGCCCGGCGATCATCTGCCGGCCGAACGCCGTCCGGCCGGCCATCGCCCGGTTCTCCCGGGACCGGCGCACCCGGCGTCCCTCCAGGTAGCCGGCGTCGCGGTGGAAGAGCCGGTGCTGGGCGTCGCGGTACCGCTTGACGGCCAGCAGGCAGGACCGGTCGGTGTCGGGCACCGCCCGGCGGACGAGGTGCACGTCCGCCTCCTTGCCGGTCTTGAGCACACCGAGTTCGGTGTCCCGGGCGGCCAGCTCGGTGACGAGCCACGGCGGGTGCGGTTCCGGACCGTGCACGGCCTCGTCCCAGGAGGACCAGTGGTCCTCGGGCTCGGGCTCGTCCTCGGGTGCGGTGCCGGCCGGCTGCCGGCCGTACGTCAGGAAGGGTGTCTCGTCGTCGTCGAAGCGGCTTCTGCCGCGGCCACGGCGCTGCGGCGCCGGGAGGTCGTGTTCGCGCACGGTGCTGGTGATCCCTTGGTCGAGGCTGGTGAGGGCAGGTGGTACGACCCTGCAAAGACGGCCATGACCGACCTCCTCTCCTCGACCGGGCCCCGCCCGGCTGCGCGCTCCCGCGCGGGCCCATGCTGACCGATACCCCGCCCGGCGCACAACCGGATTACCCCCCGGCGAGCACCACCGAGACCGCCGCGATCAACGAGTCGACGGTACGGGTGGGGGCGAACCGCCCGTCGGTCCAGCTGCGCCCCCGGTGCAGCCAGACGCTGGGCAGGCCGACCGCGGCGGCCCCGCCGATGTCCGCCTCCGGGCTGTCGCCCACCACCCACGCGCCACGCAGCGGCAACCGGGCCCGTTGGGCGGCCAGCGCGAAGATCCGGGGGTTGGGCTTGCTCACCCCGGCTTCCTCGGAGATCACCCAGTCGGCGACGTAGCGGTCGAGGCCGGTCTGCCTGATCTTGGCGTCTTCCAGCCGGACCGAGCCGTTGGTGACCACCACCGGCAGCCACCCGGCGTCGTCGGCGATCCGCAGCGCGCAGGCGACCAGCGGGTCCAGCCGGGTGTAGCCGACCACCCCGTCGTGCAGCTCCTCGACCAGGTCGATGGAGGGGATGCGCAGCGCGTAGCGGTCCCGGATGGCGTCGGCGATGTCCCACCGGTCGGTGAGGCCGTCGGCGTCGATGGACAGCAGCCAGTCGATGTCGGTGGCCGGGGCGCCGATCTCGGCCAGGAAACCCTCGGCCCAGGCGCGGAACGGCCCGGCCCGGTCGAGCAGGGTGTTGTCCAGGTCGAGCAGGAGCAACGGCACTGAGGCACCTTACGGGAGGAAGGACCGCCGCCGACAGGGTCGAACCGCCCGCCGGCGACCGTCGGGCTGCCGGGGCCGGATGGGGGCGGTGGGCGGGTAGGGGGAGGTGACCGGGGCTGTCGGCACCGGCCGATCCTAACCGGACGGGCGTTCGGCAGGACGAGGTGACGACCCGATAGCAAGCCGTACGTACGGTTTGCCTTGCGGAGGGTCACCTGCGACGATCGACCCGTGCCCAGAGTAAGTCAGGACCAGCTCGACGCGCGCCGGCAGGAGATCCTGGGCGCGGCCCGGGCCTGTTTCGCCCGGCACGGCTACGAGGGTGCCACCGTGCGCCGGCTGGAGGAGGCGACCGGCTTGTCCCGGGGCGCGATCTTCCACCACTTCCGCGACAAGGACTCACTCTTCCTCGCCGTCGCCGAGGACGACGCCGCCGTGATGGTCTCCACGGTGGCCCGCCACGGCCTCGTCCAGGTGATGCGGGACCTGCTCGCCCGCGCGGTCTCCCCCGACACCACCGGCTGGCTGGGCAGCCAACTGGAGGTGTCCCGGCGGCTGCGGACCGACCCGGCCTTCGCGCGCCGGTGGGCGGAACGCTCCGCCGCCATCGCCGAGGCGACCCGGGACCGGCTCGCCCGGCAACGCGACGCCGGGGTGCTCCGCGAGGACATCGACATCGACGTGCTGGCCCAGTTCCTGGAGCTGGCGTACGACGGGCTGGTGCTGCACCTGGCGATGGGCCGGCCCGCCGGTGACCTGGGGCCGGTGCTCGACCTGGTCGAGGAGGCCGTCCGCCGGCACTGACCCACCCGGGCCGGCAGCCCGGATCTCGGCTCGGTAACTCGCCCACCGCCCCGGTGCCGGCGTGGCGGGGCTACTCCACAATGAGGCCGCGACCCCCTCGCGCGACAGGAGCAGCTCATGAACACGCTTGCCGCACAGGGCGACACCTGGGGCATCCCCGGGCCGCTCTTTCTGAAGCTCTACCTGCTGGTGGCCGTCGTCGCCGTGGTCGGCACGCTGCTGCACCGCCGCCGTACGACCGCCGGCCCCGACACGGTCACCACGGACCAGCTCGGACCCCAGCAGGTGGCCTACCTCAACGGTGGCGACCAGCTCGCCATCTGGGCGGCGCTGGGTGGGCTGCGCGGCGCCGGCGCGATCGACGTCACATCGAACGGCCGGTTGGTCGCCGCCGGGTCGACACCCAGCGGGCTCACTCCGCTCGACCACGCGATCCGGCACGCCGCCCGCCAGTCGGTCGCCACCCGCGAGCTGCGCCGCAACGCCGGGGTGACCCGCGCCCTGGAGGAGCTGCGGCAGGGGTTGGAGCAGCGCGGCCTGCTGATCGACGCCGACGGGGTACGGGCCCTGCGGCGCGGACGGAACCTGCTGCTGGTGCTCCTGGCCCTGGGTGTGGTGCGGCTGGTCGCCGGCCTGTTCAACGGCCGGCCGGTCGGCTGGCTACTGCTCGCCCTGGCCGGACTCGCAGTGGCGTTCGCCCTGGTGGCCCGTACGCCCCGGCGGACCAGGACGGCGAACGTGATGATGAGTCGCCTGCGCAGCAGCAACCACCACCTCGCCCCCGACGCCGCCCCGGCCTACGCGACCTACGGTCCGGCCGGCGCGGCGATGGGGGTGGCCCTGTTCGGCACCGTCTCCCTCTACGCGCTCGACCCCGGCTTCGCCGCGCAGGCGGAGATCCAGCGGCAGGCGTTGAACGCCAGCAGCGGCAGCGGCTACACCGGTTCCACGGGTGTGACGTGCGGCGGCAGCACCTCGTCGGGCGACAGCGGCTCGTCGGGCGGTGGCGGCAGCTCCTGCGGCGGCGGAGGAGGATGCGGCGGCGGTGGCGGGTGCGGCGGATGACCGGGCCGCAGGGGGTGGGCATCGGCTGGCGGTCGGAGATCGCCGGCTTCGTCGCCGAGCTGCCCGGGCTGCGCTTCGTCGAGGTGGTAGCGGAGTCGCTCAGCCCGGGCAACCCCCTGCCGGCCGGGCTGGCCGGGCTGCGGGAGCGCGGCGTGACCGTCGTACCGCACGGGGTGCGGCTCTCCCTCGGCGGCGCGGACCCGGTCGACCCGGCCCGGGTGACGCACCTGGCCCGGGTGGCCGAGCTGGTCGACGCGCCACTGGTCAGCGAGCACATCGCGTTCGTCCGGGCCGGCGGCCTGGAGGCCGGGCACCTGTTGCCGTTGCCGCGCACCCGGGAGGCGGTGGCGGCGGTGGTGGCGAACGTCCGCCGGGCCCGGGCGGAGCTGCCGGTGCCCTTGGCGTTGGAGCCGATCGCCGCGCTGTTCGACTGGCCCGACGACGAGCTGGACGAGGCGGACTTCCTCACCGAGATCCTGGACGCCACCGACGCGGAGCTGCTGCTCGACGTGGCAAACGTGTACGCCAACGCCCGCAACCGGGGCGAGGACCCGCAGGCCCTGCTGGACCGGCTGCCGCTGGACCGGATCGCCTACGTACACGTGGCCGGTGGGGCCGAGCACGGCGGGCTCTACCACGACACGCACACCGATCCGGTGCCCACCGAGGTGTTGGAGCTGGTCGGCGCGCTCTGTGCCGGCCGCCGACCGCCGGCCCTGCTGCTCGAACGCGACGGCCACTACCCACCCGCCGACGTGCTGCGGGCCGAGCTGGACGCCCTCGCCACCGCTGCCGGCCACCCGGTCGTCACATGAGCCCGACGCACCCCGTCGAGTCGGCCCCGCCGCCCGGTGCCACCGGACCGGTGGGGCTGGCCGCCCGACAGGCCGCGCTGGTCGCCGCCCTGGTCGCGGGGGCCCCGCTGCCCGCAGGCTTCGCCACCGACCGGGTCGACGCCGCCCGGCGGGCGCTGCTGCGCAAGCGGGCCGGCGAGGTCGCCCGCCACTGGCCGCTGCTCGCCGCCGGCCTCGGGGACACCTGGCCGGCCACCTTCGCCGACTGGGCGTCCGGCCGACCCACCGTCGGGTCGCTGCGCGACGGTTGGGACCTCGCACGTGGGCTGCGCGACCGGGACGCCCTCCCCCCGCTCGGCGCGCAGGAGCTGGCCGCCCGCGAGGCCACCCACCGCTACGACGGGCGGCACCCGCCCCGCCGCCGCCGGTTGCCGGCCCTGGCCCGCAGCGGCGACGCCGTCGCCCTCCAGATCGCCGGCCGGGTACGCCTGCTCCGACCGGCCCGCCGCTGACCACCGGCTCGCCTCCCCGGCCCGCCGCGCCACCCACCGCCGGATGCGGCAGGATCGGTGGCATGGATCTCGGACTCACCGATCGGGTGTACGTGTTGACCGGCGCTTCCCGGGGGCTCGGCTTCGCGACCGCGCAGTGCCTGGTCGCGGACGGAGCACGGGTGGTCCTGTCGGCCCGCACGCCGGAGCGGATCGCCGGGGCGGTCGACCGACTCGGTGGGCCGGACCACGCGATCGGTCTCGTCGCCGACCTGGCCGACCCGAGCCTGCCCGAGCGGCTGGTGATCGCCGCCGGAGAACACTTCGGCCGCCTCGACGGGGCGCTCGTCTCGGTCGGTGGGCCGCCCCCGGGCACCGCCGCGCAGGTCAGCGACGCACAGTGGCGGGAGTCCTTCGAGACGGTCTTCCTGGGCACCGTCCGGACGGCCCGGACGGTGGCCGCCGCGCTCACCGATGGTGGCGCGATCGGTATGGTGCTGTCCACCTCGGCCCGGACGCCGATCACCGGCCTCGGCATCTCCAACGGCCTGCGGCCCGGCCTGGCCGGCGTGGCCAAGGACCTGTCCGACGAGTACGGCCCACGCGGGGTACGGGTGCTGGGCCTGCTGCCCGGGCGCTTCCTGACCGACCGCAACCGGGAGCTGCTCGGCGACGACGCGGCGGCCCGTGCCGCTGCGGAGGCCGGCATCCCGCTGCGCCGCATCGGCGATCCGGCCGAGTTCGGGCGGGTGGCGGCCTTCCTGCTCTCCCCCGCCGCCGGCTATGTCACCGGGGTCAGCGTGCCCGTCGACGGCGGCGCGCTGCGCAGCCTGTGACCCCGCGACGCCGTTCGACCAGCCCCGCCGCCGCCCCCGAACCAGCCCCGGCCGCCGAACCGGGCCGCACCGCCCCCGAACTGCCTCCCGCCGTCGCGACCCCCGAACCGGCCCGTCGTCGGGGTGCCGGCGGGCGGCCCTCCCCGGCCCCTGCCGAGCGCCCGTCCACGACCGTCGACGCGATGTCCGACCCGGTCGGGCCCTCCGCCGGCCTGACCCGGCCGGGCGCGTCGCAGGTACGGCGACCGGACCAGCCAGGCACGCCGGAGGTACGGCGACCGGACCAGCCAGGCACGCCGGAGGTACGGCGGCAGGACCGGCCGGGCACGCCGGAGGTACGGCGACCGGACCGGGCGGAGCTGGCAGCGGCGGCGGACCGCACCATCCCGGACGTGATCGGCCCCGGGCTGACGGTGCTCTTCGTCGGGATCAACCCGGGCCTGTGGTCGGCGGCCACCGGGTGGCACTTCGCCCGGCCGGGCAACCGGTTCTGGCCGGCCCTGCACCGGGGCGGCTTCACCCCGCGCCAACTGCACCCCAGTGAGCAGGACACCCTGCCCGGGTACGGCCTGGGCATCACCAACATGGTGGCGCGGGCCAGCGCCCGGGCGGACGAACTGACTCCGGCGGAGCTGGTGGCGGGCGCGCGGACGCTGACCGACAAGGTGGCCCGGTACCGGCCGACCTGGGTCGCCGTGGTCGGGGTGACCGCCTACCGGATCGGGTTCGCCCGGCCGAAGGCCGGTTTCGGCCCGCAGCCGCAACCGCTGGCCGGTGCGCGGCTCTGGGTGCTGCCCAACCCCAGCGGCCTGAACGCCCACTTCACCCCGCAGACCCTGGGGGCCGCCTTCGGCGAGCTGCGCGCCGTCATCGCCGGCCACCCGCCGGCTGACCGGTCGGCGTGACCACCCTGGCGAGATGGACCCCTTCCCGTACCGCATGAACACCGCCGCGAACCACCGGGACGTCTGGCGGGGAACGGCCAGCAGTCCACTCCGCGTGCCGGCTCACGCTGTCCGTGGGGTGGCGCGTTCACGATGTGTCGGGTAAAGGGTGACATTGAGGCAATAAATTGCGCACCCGACTCACTACCCTATTGACGAAGATTTATTTCGAACGTGCTTTCGACTTCACCTTGGTCTAACATTGGGTCCGCAATCGGTCACACGTCGTTAACGCAATTCTCCAGCAGATCAGGAGCAGTTATGCCTCAAGTCCGCTCTTCCCGCTTCATCCGCCTGCTCGCCGCAGGCGCCGCCGGGGCGGCCGCGGTGGCCATGTTCCCCGCGGTCAGCGCCCAGGCGGGCACGTCATCGATCAACGTCTCGGTCAAGGGTGGCTACAACAACACCCATTCCCTCGGCACCGCCACCGGGACCGTCACCGGGACGACAGGCAGCACCCAGGCAAGCTACTCGGTGACACTGTGCGGGCAGAGCACCTACCCGAGCGCCAGCGTCACCATCCAGGGCGGAACCGCCACGGCCACCCACACCGTCTACTACCAGAACTGCGAGACCTTCACCGGCGATCTCGTCTCCAGTTACGGATTCACCAACGTCCAGGTCAGTGTGTCCGGTTCCACCTTCTACCCGGGCAGCCAGTACACCACGTACACGAAGACCAAAACGGTGTACTTCTGAGTTACCGTCGCACCTGATGACGGAACAGGCACCGAATTGACGATCGCCGCCTCGGGCAGCCGCCGCGCCGGCAGCCTGTGAGTCGTGCCGACGGCCGGTGGGACGTGTCGTCGGCACCCGGCGTGGGGAGCGCCGTCGGAATGCGAGACCAGGCCAGGGCCCGCTCCCCCTGGCCTGACCTCGTTTCACTGGCGGCAGCACGCAGCCGAGGTGTGCCCCGACCCCGGTCCGCAGGACACCAGCCGGGTCACCACGCTGGTCGCTTTCGGGACGGGGTCCCGTCAGTTGGCCACGGCCGGGGGCAGCGCCTCCTGCGCGACGTAGGTGCCCATCGGCACGGTGGTGATGATCGGCTCAGGCTGGTCCGCCTCGGCGTACGGGGCAGGCGAGTCGACGACGGCGAACTGGGTGCGGTACAGCTCGGCGTAGAGCCCACCGACCGCGACCAGTTCCTCGTGGCGGCCCCGCTCCACGATCCGGCCGCCGTCGAGGACCAGGATCTGGTCGGCGTCACGGACGGTGGAGAGCCGGTGCGCGATCACCAGCGCGGTACGCCCGGCCAACGCCACGGACAGGGCCCGCTGCACCGCCGCCTCACTCTCCGAGTCGAGATGGGCGGTGGCCTCGTCCAGGATCACGATCGACGGGGCCTTGAGCAGGAGCCGGGCGATGGCGATGCGTTGCTTCTCGCCGCCGGAGAAGCGGTAGCCGCGCTCGCCGACGGTCGTCTCCAGCCCGTCGGGCAGGGCCCGGACCAGGTCGGCCACCTGCGCACCGGCCAGCGCCGCCCAGATCTCGTCGTCCGTGGCGTCCGGCTTGGCGTACCGCAGGTTCTCGGCGATCGTCTCGTGGAACAGGTGGGAGTCCTGGGTGACCACACCGATCTCGTCGCGCAGCGAGGCGAGGGTGGCGTCCCGGACGTCGACCCCGCCGACCCGCACCGCGCCGTCGGTGACGTCGTAGATCCGTGAGATCAGCATGGACAGCGTGGACTTGCCGGCCCCGGACGGCCCGACCAACGCCACCATCTGCCCCGGCTCGACGCGGAACGAGACGCCCTTGAGCACCGGCTCGTTGGCCGTCCGGTCGAGGGTGGCGACCTCCTCCAGCGAAGCCAGCGAGACGTCGGCGGCAGCCGGGTAGCGGAACCGGACATCGCGGAACTCGACCCGGCCGGCGCCCCGGGGGACCGGCACCGCGTCGGGCTTCTCCTCGATGCCGGGGCGCAGGTCGAGCACCTCGAAGACCCGGTCGAAGGAGACCAGGGCGCTCATCACGTCGACCCGGACGTTGGACAGCGCGGTCAACGGACCGTAGAGGCGGGTGAGCAGCAGGGCGAGGGTGACCACGGTGCCCGCGCTGACCGCCCCGGTGACCGCCAGCCAGCCGCCGAGCCCGTAGGTGAGCGCCTGGGCCAGCGACGCGACCAGCAGCATCGCCACGAAGAAGGTGCGTGAGTACATCGCCGACTGGATGCCGATGTCGCGGACCCGTTCGGCCCGCGCGGCGAATCGGCCCGCCTCCACCTCAGGCGTGCCGAACAGCTTGACCAGCAGCGCGCCCGCCACCCCGAACCGCTCGGTCATGGTGGCGTTCATCTTGGCGTCGAGGTCGTACGACTCCCGGGTGATCTCGGCCAACCGCCGGCCAACCCGCCGCGCCGGCACCACGAAGATCGGCAACAGGACCAGCGACAGCAGGGTGATCTGCCAGGAGAGGGTGAACATCACCCCGGCGGTGAGCACCAACTGGATGACGTTGCTGACCACCCCCGACAGGGTGGAGGTGAACGCCCGTTGGGCGCCCATCACGTCGTTGTTGAGCCGGCTGACCAACGCACCGGTCTGGGTCCGGGTGAAGAACTGCAACGGCATCCGCTGCACGTGGTCGTAGACCCGGGTGCGCAGGTCGAGGATGATGCCCTCGCCGATACGCGCCGAATACCACCGCTGGACCAGGGAGAACAGCGCGTCGGCGACGGCCAGCGCGCCGATGATCAGGGCGAGCCGGACGACGACCGCACCCGCCTCGGGGCCACCCCCGCTGATCGCGTTGATCACGTGGCCGGCCAGCACCGGGGTGGCCACCCCGATCACGGCGGCGATGACCACGGTCACCAGGAAGACGACGATGTCCCGCCGGTAGGGGTGGGCGAACGCCATGATCCTTCTCGCGGTGCCCCGGGTGAGCCGGTGCGTGGAGACGTCGTCACCGTGCCGGATCGACCGGAGCATGCTCCAGCCGGCCATGTTGCCGCCCGCCATCGGGTTCATGGGTCACCTCCGCGTCGTGGGCAGCGCGCACCGTCGGGTCGATTCTCCCGACGCCTACGACAACCTCGGCGGCAACCCGGGTCTTCCCGGGCAGTCCCTGCTGTTCGCTCCGGGCAGAGTAGCCGCGGTTCCCGCCCCCGGCGGGTGGGCTATTCGCCGCGGCCGGCGAGATCGCGCAGCCGGCGGGTCTGTGCCTCGCGCTCGGCCCGCTGCTGTTCGGGGTGGGAACGGCCGGCGGCACCGGCGAGCAGCGCCTTGATCTCGACAACCGCGTCCCGGTTGCCGGCGAGCAGGCCGGCGGTGAGGTCCCGGACGGCCGCGTCCAGCTCGGCGGGCGGCACCACCAGGTTGGCCAGCCCGATCCGGTCGGCCTCGACGGCGTCCATCCGCCGGCCGGTGGCGCACAGCTCCAGGGCACGGGCGTAGCCGACCAGCTCGACCAGCCGCTTGGTGCCGGCCAGGTCGGGGACCAGGCCGAGGGTGACCTCGGCCATCGACAGCTTCGCGTCCTCGGCGAGCACCCGCAGGTCGCAGGCGAGCGCGAGTTGGAAGCCCGCGCCGATGGCATGACCCTGCACGGCCGCCACCGAGATCACGTCCGGTCGGTGCAGCCAGGTGAAGCCCTGCTGGTAGTCGGCGATCCGGTCGGCGCACTCCTGCTCGGGCAGGGTGGACAGCTCCGCGAAGGAGCCCGGACCCTGGGCACCGGCCACCGACAGGTCGAGGCCGGCGGAGAACGACCGCCCCTGACCGCGTACCACGACGACGCGCACGTCGCCGGGCAGGTCCCGGGAGAAGTCGCTCATCGCGCGCCACATCGCCGGGGTCTGGGCATTGAGCACGTCGGGCCGGCACAACGTGACCGTCGCGACCGGCCCGTCGCAGTGCAGTAGCACCCCGGTCGTCTCGGCGGTCACCGGACCGCCCGGGGCGTGCTGACGGACGACGCTGGTAGGCGGGTCACGCCTTCTTGCGACGCCGGGCGCCGCCGCGCTGTCGCAGCTGCACACCGGACTCGGTGAGCACGCGGTGGATGAACCCGTAGGATCGCCCGGTCGAAGCGGCGAGCGCGCGAATGCTCTCGCCGCCGGTGTACCGCTTTACCAGGTCCTTGGCGAGCGTCTGACGCTCGGCTCCGACGATCCGGCGACCCTTCTCAGTGCTGGTGGCTGTGCCAGTGGCTGCCATGTTGATTCCTCACGTCCCAGACTGTGCGGTTCGATACGGTCCCACCTATTAGACCGTCTCGAACGATCATGCGCCAGATATCAACTCCACGCCAACCGACACGCTATGCAGTGTCGCCAACCCGATAGAGTGACGCTCCGGACGATCCACGGCGGAGACCGCGCTGCGGTCGCGCCCGTGGGAGGCCCGTAGCCTGCCGGTCGTGACCGACCTGTTGGGCAGCGTGAGCGGAGCGGGGGCCGTCTTCGCGGCCACCAACCTCGACGACATCGTGGTGTTGACCGTACTCTTCGTGGCCGCCCGGAGCACCGGACGACCCCGCCCGTGGCAGATCGTGACCGGGCAGTACCTGGGCATCGCCGCCCTCGTCACGGCGGCTCTGGTCGTCGCCGCCGGCCTGCTGGTGGTGCCCGACCCGTGGACCGGCCTGCTCGGGCTGCTGCCGATCGCGCTTGGCGTCCGGGCGCTGCTGGCCCGCACCGACGACGACACCCCGCCGGCCGTGGTGGGCGGCCTGCTCGGCGTCGCCGGGGTGACGATCGCCAACGGCGCGGACAACATCGCCGTCTACGTCCCGGTGTTCCGCTCCCTCGACCCGGCCACCGGGCTGGTCTACCTGCTGGTCTTCGCCGTGCTGGTCGCCGCCTGGTGCGGTGCCGCCGCGCTGCTCGGTGGGCATCCCCGGGTGGTCCGCCTGGTCGGCCGGGCCGGGCACTGGCTGGTCCCGGTCGTCTTCGTCGCCATCGGCCTGGTGATCCTGGTCGGCTCGGGTGTCCTCGGCCGGCTGGTCGACCTCGCCCGCTGACCACCGGCCGGGCCGCCGCCGCGCCGCCGAGCGTAGGCCGGCGACCACCGGCCGGACCGCCGAGCCGCCGGGCGTAGGCCGCTGACCACCGGCCGGACCGCCGAGCATGGGCCGCTGACCACCGGCCGGGCCGGTCACGGGCCGGTGGGGCAGGGGCCACTGAGCACCGGTCGTTGGCCGCGGCAGCCGACCCCGCCGGCCGTCGCGGGCGGGGTCGTGGCCGGGTCAGGCCAGCTCGACCAGTTCCAGCAGGTCGTCGCTCCAGGCGTCCTCGTCGCCGTCGGGGAGCAGGATGGCCCGGTCGGGCTTGAGCGCGAGCACCGCGCCCGGGTCGTGGGTGACCAGCACGATCGCGCCGGGGTAGTTGGCGATGGCGTCGAGCACCTGCTCACGGCTGACCGGGTCGAGGTTGTTCGTCGGCTCGTCCAGCAGCAGCACGTTCGCGCCGGAGCAGACCAGGGTCGACAGGGCGAGCCGGGTCTTCTCGCCACCGGAGAGCACCCCGGCGGGCTTGTTGACGTCCTCGCCGGAGAACAGGAAGGCACCGAGGATCTTGCGCAGGTCGGTGTCGGACTGCTCGATCGCCGCCGCCCGCATGTTCTCCAGCACCGTGCGTTCCACGTCCAGCGTCTCGTGCTCCTGGGCGTAGTAGCCCAGCCGCAGGCCGTGCCCGGCGTGCACCTCGCCGGTGTCCGGCGGGAGCAGGCCGCCGAGCATCCGCAGCAGGGTGGTCTTGCCGGCACCGTTGAGCCCGAGGATCGCCACCCGGGAACCCCGGTCCACCGCGACGTTCACGTCGGTGAAGATCTCCAGCGAGCCGTACGACTTGGACAGGCCGGTCGCGGTCAGCGGGGTCTTGCCGCACGGCGCGGGGTTGGGGAACCGGACCTTCGCCACCTTGTCGGAGACCCGTACCTCCTCCAGGCCGGAGATCAGCTTCTCGGCCCGGCGGGCCATGTTCTGCGCGGCGACGGTCTTGGTGGCCTTGGCGCGCATCTTGTCGGCCTGCGCCATCAACGCGCCGGCCTTCTTCTCGGCGTTGACCCGCTCCCGGCGACGCCGCCGCTCGTCGGTCTCCCGGGCCTCCAGGTACGCCTTCCAGCCCAGGTTGTAGACGTCGACCACGGAACGGGTGGCGTCGAGGAACCAGACCTTGTTGACCACCGACTCCAGCAGCGAACCGTCGTGGGAGATCACGATCAGCCCGCCCTTGTGGTTGGCGAGGAAACCGCGCAGCCAGGTGATCGAGTCGGCGTCGAGGTGGTTGGTGGGCTCGTCGAGCAGCAGGATGCCGCCGCCGTTCTCCCCGGCGTCGCGGAACAGGATCCGGGCCAGCTCGATCCGGCGACGCTGACCGCCGGAGAGGGTGCCGATGGTCTGGGCCAGCGCCCGGTCGGGCAGCCCCAGGTTGGCGCAGATCCGGGCGGCCTCGGCCTCGGCGGCGTACCCGCCCAGCGAGGCGAACTGGTCCTCCAGGGCGCCGTAGCGGCGGACCAGCTTGTCGTCGACGCCGTCGGCGAGCCGCTGCTCGATCTCCTTCATCTGGGCCATCAGCACGTCCAGCCCACGGGCGGAGAGCACCCGGTCCCGGCCGGTGACCTCCAGGTCGCCGGTACGCGGGTCCTGCGGCAGGTAGCCGATGGCGCTGCGCCTGTCGATCTGCCCACCGTAGGGCTGCCCCTCGCCGGCGAGGACCTTGAGGGTGGTGGTCTTGCCGGCGCCGTTGCGGCCGACCAGTCCGATCCGGTCACCGGGCTGTACCCGCAGGGTGGTGTCGGACAGTAGGATCCGGGAACCGGCGCGCAGTTCCAGGCCGGTGACACTGATCATTTCCGGTACTCGCTCTCGGGGGTCTGGAAGGGCTGACTCAGGGCACGCGAAAGCGCCGGCGGGCGGTGGTTCCCGTCGGCGCGGGGCGATTCAGCCTTCGCAGCGCAGCACCCGACAAGTGTACCGGGCGGCCCGACACGCGCCGCCCGGATTACCGGGCAAGATCATCGGGTACCGGAAACGCCGTCCGGACCCGGTCCGGTACCGCAACCCTCAGACGTGACGAATCGGTGATCGGGGTCAACATGGAGCTGAACGAGAACGCGCGGGTCGACACCGGCCAGGTGGACGACCGGCGGGGATCCGGCGGGGGTGGCGGGATGGGCATCCCGATCCCCGGCGGGGGTGGACGCGGCGGCATCGTCGGGCTCATCATCGCCGTGCTGGTGGCCCTGGTGGGTGGTGGATTCGGCCTGAACGCCATGAACGGCGGCGGCGCCGAGTCGGGCGACAACACGTCGCTTACGCAGAAGTGCTCCGCCGACGACGCGCTCAAGCAGCTGGACTGCCGCAACACCCTCTACGTCAACTCGATCCAGGCGTACTGGCGTACCGCGTTGCCGGAGCGGTTCGGCCAGCAGTACCAGCCGTCCAAGACGGTCTTCTTCAGCCAGGGCGTCAACACCGGCTGCGGTCAGGCCGACTCCGGCGTCGGGCCGTTCTACTGCCCGGCCGACGACCTGGTCTACATCGACCTGACCTTCTACCAGACCCTCGCCGACCAGCTCGGTGCCGAGGGTGAGTTCGCCCAGCCGTACGTGCTGGCCCACGAGTACGGCCACCACGTGCAGGACCTGCTCGGCACCGAGGCGCAGATGCGCCGCCAGCAGCAGCGGGACCCGGGCAGCGCCAACGCGCTCTCGGTCAAGCTGGAGCTCCAGGCCGACTGCTACGCCGGGGCCTGGGCCAAGAACGCCACCGGCACCGCCGACGAGCAGGGCCAGAAGATCTTCAAGAGCATCACCGAGCAGGACATCGCGCAGGCGATCGACACCGCCGAGAAGATCGGCGACGACGCCATCTCCAAGCGGGCCAACCGCCCGGTGAACCCGGAGGAATTCACCCACGGCTCCTCCGAGCAGCGCAAGCAGTGGTTCACCAAGGGCTACACCACCGGTGATCCGAAGTCCTGCGACACCTTCGGCGGCAGCCTCTGACCGGGCACCGCATCGGCACCGTCGCGGCGGTCGGAGGGGCGTACGCCCCCCGGCCGCCGTCGTCGTGCCGCCCCGCTCAGGCCGGATCGCGGACCAGGATGTGCACGGCGCGGGCGGCGGCGACCGCGCCGACCAGCACCGCGTGCCGGGGTTCGGGCACGTCGAGCAGCCGGTCGGCACGCAGCGCGGCGAGCGGGGCCAGCCGCCGGTCGGCCAGGACCGTGTCGACGGCCCGGCGGTCGCCCCCGCAGACCAGCGCCGCCAGCGTCGCCGCCGCCGGCAGCAGCAGGCGTACGGCCAGTTCCGCCGCGTCGCCCAGGGCCGCCTTCGCCTGGTTGTCCCGCCGCCGGGCGAACCGCTGCTGGGACCAGCCCCCGGCGGCGGTACGACCCTGCACGTAGCGGGTGTCCACCTTGGAGACCAGCAACTCCGCACCGGACGCCACACCGACCGCCACCGCGCCCTTGCGGGCGAGCAGCAGCCCGAGCCGGCGGGGCGCGGTGGCGACGCTGACGAACTGCGGCACGTCGTCGACGCGTCGGGGCGGGACGGCCTGCGCTGCGTCGCCGACGGTCGGGGCACCCGGCGGCAGGTGCAGCTCGGCGGTCGCGCCGTCGGAGGCGGTGAGCAGCAGCCCGTACCCCTGCGGGGAGACGACGGGCGGGCCGTGCCGGTCGGCGAAGCCCTCGGCCCAGCGCCCGACCCGGGTCGGATCGACCTCGACCCACCGGCCGCCACCGGCTGCGGGTCGGCTGCTCATCACCCGACCGTACGGCACGCCGGCGTTCCGCTCCTACCCCACCTGACCGACGGCGGGCGGACGACGGCACACGCCGTGCCGACCGACCGGTGGCCCACCCGAGCCGGTCCGACGGCCGGCCCACCGCACGACCAGCCGGGCCGACCGCCCGACGGGCGGCCCACCGCACGACCGACCGGACCGACGGACGGCTCACCGCACGACCAGCACGGCGACGGCGAGTGCGGCGATGATGAGGCTGGAGAGGAGCCCGGTCACCAGCCGGCCACGCGGGCCGGCCAGCACCCGGCCGACCAGGGTGCCGCCCCCGGCGATCAGCAACTGCCAACTCGCCGAGGCGACGAAGGCACCGAGGACGAACAGCGCCGCCGCTGCCGGTGCCGCCCGCGCCGCGTCGGCACGGCCGAGGACCAGCGCCGTGAAGTACACGACGGTGGCCGGGTTGAGCAGGGTCAGTGCCAGCACCCCGGCGAACGCCCGCCCCGCGGTGTCGATCCCCCGGCCCGCCCCCGGGCCGCCCGACGCGGGCCGGGGACGCCAGGCCCGCCAGCCTCCGTGCACGGCGAGCGCCAGCAGCACCACCGCCGCCACCACCCGCAGCGGACCGGCGACCGGGGCGACCACGGCGGCCACCGCCGCGCCGCCGAGCACCGCCACGGCGGCGTAGAGCCCGTCCGCCGTGGCGACACCGAGCGCGGCGGCCGCACCGACCCGGAAGGAGGTACGGGCACTGAGCCCGAGGATGAGCACCGCGATCGCGCCGACCGGCACGGCGACGCCGTAGCCGGCCACCAACCCGGCCAGGAAGGCGGCGGTCACGACGATCGGGGACGGGCCGATCCGCACCCCGGACGGGCCCGCTGTCGACGCGCGGCGGTGGCCGCCCGGACAGGGCTCTGCTTCGGGTACGCCTCGATCACCGGCCCATCATCGGCCGCCACCCGCCACCAGGCCACCGAATTGCCACAAAAACGGGGAACGACCGGGGTGGTCGACTCGTCGGCGGCGACGGTGCGATAGCCGGCAGACCTGGACACCCACTGCGGTGAGCACCCCCGGCGGGTGGGTCGGGCCGGCTGGAAAGACGCGGGCACGGCACCCGGTCAGGGGTGCCGTGCCCGCGAGGTCGACCAGGGGTCAGACGTTGAAACCGAGCGAGCGGAGCTGGTCCCGCCCCTCATCGGTGATCTTGTCCGGGCCCCACGGCGGCAGCCAGACCCAGTTGATCCGGATGTCGTCCACCAGTCCCCCGCCGGGGCCGGTGGTCAGCGCCTGCCGGGCCTGGTCCTCGATCACGTCGGTGAGCGGGCAGGCCGCCGAGGTCAACGTCATGTCCAGGGTGGCGACGTTCTGGTCGTCCACGTGCACGCCGTACACCAGGCCGAGGTCGACCACGTTGATGCCGAGTTCGGGGTCGACGACGTCCTTCATCGCCTCCTCGATGTCGGCCAGGGCCGCCCGGCCACCGGCCGAACCGGCGGCGTCCGCCGTCCCGTCGCCGGCCGGGGTCCCGTCGGCACCGGACGACGCGTCGACACCCGCCGTCCCGGTGGCACCGTTCACGGCGTCGGCGGCCGGAGTCGCGGCGGCGACACCGTCGGTGGCCGGCGGCGTCACCGCGCCGGTCGTGGTGCCGGCGTCGCCGGTCTGCGGCGTCGCCGCGGTAGCCGTGTTCTCGCTCATGCCTCAACCTCCGTCGGGCTCACGCCCACCCCCGCGCGTGCCGCGGCGTCCTTGAACGCCATCCACGGCAACAACGCGCACTTGACCCGGGCCGGGTAGCGGGCGACCCCCGCGAACGCCACCCCGTCACCGAGTAGTTCCTCGTCCGGCGTGACCTGGCCACGGCCGGACATCAACTCCACGAATCCGGCGTGCACGGCGGCGATCTCCTCCGCGCACCGGCCGGACAGCCGGTCGTACAACACGCTCGCCGACGCCTGGCTGATCGAACAACCGGCCCCGTCGTACGAGATGTCCACCACGATGTCGTCGACGGCGGCCACCCGTACGGTGACCTCGTCGCCGCAGGTCGGGTTGACGTGGTGCGCCTCGGCCACCTCGGCGTCGGGGTCGTCGGCGTCACGCAGACCGCGCCCCTGCGGACGCTTGTAGTGGTCCAGGATGATCTCCTGGTAGAGCTGCTCCAGCTGCATCAGTCGAAGATCCTCCGCACCTGTGCGAGACCCGACACCAGGGCGTCGATCTCCTCCGTGGTGGTGTACAGGTAGAACGAGGCCCGGGTCATCGCCGGCACCCCGAACCGGGTGCAGACCGGCTTGGCGCAGTGGTGACCCACCCGCACCTGCACGCCGAGCGAGTCGAGGACCTGCCCGACGTCGTGCGGGTGCACGTCGCCGAGCGCGAACGAGATGGTGCCACCCCGGCCGACCGGCACCGTCGGGCCGAAGATCCTCAACCCCGGCACGGTGGCGAGGGCGTCCAGCGCGTACGCGGTCAGCTCCTTCTCGTGCCACTGGATCGCCCGCATCCCGACGCCGGTGAGGTAGTCGACCGCCGCGCCGAGCGCGACGGCCTCGGCGATCGGCGGGGTGCCCGCCTCGAACCGGGCCGGCGGCGCGGCGAACGTCGACCGGGCCATCGACACCGTCTCGATCATCGAGCCGCCGCCCATCACCGGGGGCATCGCGGCGAGCAGCTCGCCCCGGCCCCACAGCACGCCGATGCCGGTCGGCCCGCACATCTTGTGCCCGGTGAACACGATGAAGTCGGCGTCCAGATCGACCACGTCGATCGGCTGGTGCGGCACCGACTGCGAGCAGTCGAGCAGCAGCAACGCACCCACCTGGCGGACCCGTTCGGTGATCCGGGCGGTGGCGTTGACCGTGCCGAGGATGTTGGAGGTGTGCACCAGCGCGACGATCTTCGTCCGCTCGGTGACCAGGTCCGCCAGCCCCGACTCGTCCAGCCGGCCGCTGTCGGTGACCGGGAACCAGCGTAGGGTCGCGCCGGTCCGCTCGGCCAGCAACTGCCACGGGACGATGTTCGAGTGGTGCTCCATCTCGGAGATCACGATCTCGTCGCCGGGGCCGAGCCGGAACCGCTCGTCGGCGTCGGCGCGCAGCGAGGCGTTGGAGAAGGCGTACGCCACGATGTTGATCGCCTCGGTGGAGTTCTTGGTGAACACCACCTCGTCCACGCTCGGCGCGTTGACGAACGCGGCGATCTTCGCCCGTGCCCCCTCGTACGCCTCGGTCGCCTCGGTGCCCAGGGTGTGCACCGAACGCGACACGTTGGCGTTGTGCATCGCGTAGTGCCCGGCGAGCACGTCGAGCACCTGGCGGGGTTTGTGCGAGGTGTTGGCGCTGTCGAGATAGACCAGCCGGTGCCCGTTGACCTCCCGGTCGAGGATCGGGAAGTCGGCGCGCACCGCGGCCACGTCGAAGCGCGGCACGTCGTCGTACTGCGGCATCCCGTCCGGGATGGCGATGGTGGTCATCTCAGCGCCCCGTTCCGTGGTGTTCAGGCCCGCGCCGTGCCGGCTCCGGCGACGTACCGCTCGTAGCCCTCTTCCTCGAGCTTGTCGGCCAGCTCCGGGCCACCCTGCTCGACGATCCGACCGGCCACGAACACGTGCACGAAGTCGGGCTTGATGTAGCGCAGGATGCGGGTGTAGTGGGTGATCAGCAGCAGGCCGGTGTCGCCGGTGTCGCGGACCCGGTTGACTCCCTCGCTGACCACCCGCAGCGCGTCCACGTCGAGGCCGGAGTCGGTCTCGTCGAGGATGGCGATCTTGGGCTTGAGCAGCTCCAGCTGCACGATCTCGTGCCGCTTCTTCTCGCCGCCGGAGAAACCCTCGTTGACGTTACGCTGGGCGAACGCCGGGTCCATCTGGAGCTTCTCCATCGCGCCGCGCAGCTCGCCACCCCAGGTACGCAGCTTCGGGGCCTCGCCGTCGATGGCGGTCTTGGCGGTGCGCAGGAAGTTCGCCACCGAGACGCCGGGCACCTCGACCGGGTACTGCATGGCCAGGAAGAGGCCGGCACGGGCCCGCTCGTCGACGGTCATCTCCAGCACGTCGACACCGTCGAGGGTCACCGAGCCGCCGGTGATCTCGTACTTGGGGTGGCCGGCGATCGAGTAGGCAAGCGTCGACTTGCCGGAGCCGTTCGGGCCCATGATCGCGTGGGTCTCCCCCGACCGGACGGTCAGGTCGACGCCGGACAGGATCGGCTTGAGCTCACCCTCGGGCAGCTTGACCGACACCTTCAGGTCGCGGATCTCCAGGGTGCTCATTATCGGGTCACTCCATTGCTCGGCGTCGGGCGGCCGTCGGCGCCCACGGGAAGGTAGATGTCGCCGTCGCGGACCTCGACGGCGTAGACGGGGACGGGTTCGGTGGCGGGCAGCCCGGAGGGCTCACCCGTGCGCAGGTCGAACCGGGAACCGTGCAGCCAGCATTCCAGCGTGCAGCCCTCGACCTCACCCTCGGACAGGGCCACCGAGGCGTGCGAGCACTCGTCGTGCACCGCGTAGAACTCGCCGTCGGTGCCGTGCACGACGGCGACCTGGAGGCCGTCCACGTCGGCGCTGATCACGGTGCCCTTCGGCACGTCCTCGGTCGCGCAGATCCGGATCATGTCAGGCCCCGGACCGGGAGAGCCGGGCCTCGATGGCGTCCCCCAGCCGCTCACGCAGCGACTCGACCGGAATCTTGTTGATCACCTCGGCGAAGAAGCCCCGCACCACCAGGCGGCGGGCCTCGTCCGCCGGGATACCCCGGGCCATCAGGTAGAACAACTGCTCGTCGTCGAACCGGCCGGTCGCGCTGGCGTGGCCCGCCCCGGCGATCTCGCCGGTCTCGATCTCCAGATTGGGTACGGAGTCCGCCCGCGCACCGTCGGAGAGCAGCAGGTTCCGGTTGATCTCGTACGTGTCGGTGCCGGTCGCCTCGGCCCGGATCAACACGTCGCCCACCCAGACGGTGTGCGCCTCGTCGCCCTGCAACGCGCCCCGGTAGCCGACGTGACTGCGGCAGTCCGGCACGTTGTGGTCGACGAGCTGGCGGTGCTCCAGGTGCTGGCCGCCGTCGGCGAAGTAGACGCCGTACAGCTCGGCCTCGCCGCCGCGGCCGGTGTACTCGACCGTGGTGTACTGGCGGACCAGGTCGCCACCCAGGCTGACCTGGATGTGCGACACCTTGGCGTCCCGGCCGAGCCGGATCTTCAGGTGCTGCGCCTGCACCGCGTCGGCGGCCCAGTCGGCCACCGTGACCAGGGTCAGCTTCGCCCCGTCGGCCACCGCCACCTCGACGTTGTCGGCGAGCGTCGCCGCGCCGACGTGTTCCAGCACCAGCACCGCCTCGGCGAACCGGCCCACGTCGACGAACGTGTGCCCGAAGGCCAGCCCGGCGGCGTCGTCCCCGACCACCCGCAGGGTCACCGGCGCGTCGACCACCGCGTCGGCCGCGACCTCGACCAGCAACGCCGCACCGGCACCGCCGTACGCCAGCGCGCTGACCCGGTCGACCGGGGTGAGCACGCTGCCCACCCGGGGGTCGTCCCGGCCGATCCGCCCGACGGTGACGCCGGCCGGCAGGTCGGCGTACTCGTGGCGGACCGCACCGGTGGCGGCCTGCGCCCCGTCGGTCAGCCCACGCAGCCGCTTGAGCGGGGTGAAACGCCACTCCTCCTCCAGGCCGGTCAGGGCCGGGAAGTCGGCGACGTCGTACGAGCGGAGCGCCTGCGACTTGGTGCTGGGCGGCGCGGAAGCCTGGGTAGTCATCTCTTCCTTGGTCTGTCTGTCCGTGACGACGGTGTCATTGGGCGGAGGGTGGGCGGCGTCAGCCGACCGCGCCCTCCATCTGGAGTTCGATCAGGCGGTTGAGCTCCAGGGCGTACTCCATCGGGAGTTCCTTGGCGATCGGCTCGATGAAGCCCCGCACGATCATCGCCATCGCCTCGTCCTCGCTCAGGCCCCGGCTCATCAGGTAGAAGAGCTGGTCGTCGCTGATCTTGGAGACGGTCGCCTCGTGCCCCATCGACACGTCGTCCTCGCGGATGTCGACGTAGGGGTAGGTGTCCGAGCGGGAGATGGTGTCGACCAGCAGCGCGTCGCACTTGACCGTGCTGCGGCTGTGGTGCGAGCCCTCCAGCACCTGCACCAGGCCCCGGTACGAGGTACGGCCACCGCCCCGGGCGATCGACTTCGACACGATGGTGCTGCTGGTGTGCGGCGCGGCGTGCACCATCTTGGCCCCGGCGTCCTGGTGCTGACCCTCGCCGGCCATCGCCACCGAGAGCACCTCGCCCTTGGCGTGCTCGCCGGTCATGTAGACCGCCGGGTACTTCATGGTGACCTTGGAGCCGATGTTGCCGTCGACCCACTCCATGGTCGCGCCCTCGTGGCAGACGGCCCGCTTGGTGACCAGGTTGTAGACGTTGTTCGACCAGTTCTGGATGGTCGTGTAGCGGCAGCGCGCGTTCTTCTTGACGATGATCTCGACGACCGCGCTGTGCAGCGAGTCGGACGAGTAGAGCGGCGCGGTGCAACCCTCGACGTAGTGCACGTACGCGCCCTCGTCGACGATGATCAGCGTCCGCTCGAACTGGCCCATGTTCTCGGTGTTGATCCGGAAGTACGCCTGGAGCGGGATCTCCACGTGCACGCCCTTCGGCACGTAGATGAACGAGCCACCGGACCACACGGAGGTGTTCAGCGCGGCGAACTTGTTGTCGCCGACCGGGATCACCGTGCCGAAGTACTCCTTGAAGACGTCCTCGTGCTCCTTGAGGGCGGTGTCGGTGTCCAGGAAGAGGACACCCTGCTCCTCCAGGTCCTCGCGGATCTTGTGGTAGACCACCTCGGACTCGTACTGCGCCGCGACCCCGGCGACCAGCCGCTGCTTCTCCGCCTCGGGGATGCCCAGCCGGTCGTAGGTGTTCTTGATGTCCTCCGGCAGGTCCTCCCAGCTGGTGGCCTGCTTCTCGGTGGACCGCACGAAGTACTTGATGTTGTCGAAGTCGATCCCGGTGAGGTCGGCACCCCAGGACGGCATCGGCTTGCGGCCGAACAGCCGCAGGCCCTTGAGCCGCAGGTCGAGCATCCAGGCCGGCTCGTTCTTCTTCGCCGAGATGTCCCGCACCACCGCTTCGTTGATGCCGCGCTGCGCGGCCGCCCCGGCGACGTCGGAGTCGGACCAGCCGTACTCGTAGCGACCGAGGGCGGCGAGCTGCTCTTCCTGGGTCAGGGGCTGGACGATCTGCTCGGTCATCTATCTGTCCTCACAGTGGTGACGGTGTTACCGGACTGGGGCGCGCAGCTGGGCCGGAATGTGCGTGGTGCACACCCCGTCGCCATGCGCGATGGTGGCCAGGCGCTGCACGTGGGTGCCGACCAGACGGGAGATGACCGCCGTCTCGGCCTCGCACAGCTGGGGAAACTCGGCGGCCACGTGCGCCACCGGGCAGTGGTGCTGGCAGAGCTGCCCGCCGGAGGCGATCGTGGACGCGTTGGCAGCGTAGCCCTCGGCGGTGAGCGCCCCTGCGAGTGCCTCGGACCGGGCGAGCGGATCGTCGCCGGCATCCTCCATGGCGGCCCGGCAGCGGGCCTCCAGCGCGGCGACCTGGTCGGCGGCGAAAGCCTCGACCGCGTCGGAGCCGCCGCTGCGGGCGATCCAGCGCAACGCCGCGGTGGCCATGTTGTCGTAGTGGTGGGTGCCGCAGCGCACCCGGGCCGCGTCGGTGAGCAGGAAGACCTTCGCCGGTCGGCCCCGGCCCCGACTGCCCCGCACGGTCTGCTCACGGGCCACCACGTCACCGTCGGCGAGCATCGCGTCGAGGTGTCGGCGGATCGCGGCGGGACTGAGGCCGAGCGCCGAGCCGAGCTGGCCGGCGGTGGTCGCCCCCTGCTCCAGCAGGAGCTGGGTCACCCGGTCCCGGGTGGAAAGATCGGTGGGGGCGGCCGGGGTCGACTCCACCGGGGCGGGGTGACCGGCACCCGGCCCGCCGGGTCGCCCGGCACGACGGGACCGCGCTCCGACGCCGACGACCGACCCGGTCGTCGGCGGGTGCCCGGAGAGCGCCGCCATGTTTTTCACAACGCCAACGTTACGTAATTCGGCGGGCGCTCGCAAACCCGATCCCGGTGATTCCGCCCACCGGGGTGCCGGAGTCACCCGATCGGGATCAACTACGGTGCGTAGGATTCGCGGCGTGAAGCGATCCGTCCGGTTCCCGGTCCCCGCCGCGCTGGCCCGCCTGCTCGACCGCCACCCGGTCTCGACCACCCTGCTGCGCCGCCTCGCGTACGCCTCGATCGTGGCAAACGTGGCCATCGTGGTGACCGGCGGGGCCGTCCGGCTCACCGCGTCGGGGCTCGGCTGCCCGACCTGGCCCCGGTGCACCGACGCGTCGTACACCACCACCACCGAGATGGGCGTGCACGGGGTGATCGAGTTCGGCAACCGGCTGCTCACCTTCGCCGTCGGGGCGATCGCGCTGGCCACCCTGCTGGCCGTGCTGGCCCAGCGGCCCCGACGCCCCGGGCTGACCGGGTTGGCGGTGGCGGTGTTCCTCGGCATCCCCGCGCAGGCCGTGATCGGCGGGATCACCGTGCTGACCAACCTCAACCCGTGGGTGGTCGGACTGCACTTCCTCGCCTCGATGGCGGTCATCGCCGCCGCGTACGCCCTCTGGCGGCGGATCGTCGACCCCGACGGGCCGGCGGAGCCGGTGGTGCCCCGGCCGCTGCGTACCCTCGCCCGGCTCACCACCGCCGTCAGCGTCGCGGTGCTGGTCGTCGGGACCTGGGTGACCGGCAGCGGCCCGCACGCCGGCGACCACGGGGCGGCCCGCAACGGGCTGGACCCCGAGACGATCTCCCAGGTGCACGCCGACGGGGTGTTCCTGCTGATCGGGCTCTCCGTCGCGCTGGTCCTGGCGTTGCGGGCGGTCGGCGCGGCCGGCCCGGCCCGCGCCGCCCTGGTGCTGGTCGCGGTGGAACTGGGGCAGGGCCTGATCGGTTTCGTGCAGTACTTCACCCACCTGCCGGGCGTGCTGGTCGCCGCGCACATGCTCGGCTCCTGCCTGGTGCTGCTGGCCACCCTGGCGATGCTCTGGTCGACCCGGCAGCGCCGTCCGGCCACGGCCGACCCGCTGCCGGCCGGTCCCGCACGACCCCTGACCGAGGACCGGTTGCCCGCCACCGTCTGACCGCCTGCGGCCCCTGCCGCACTCGCGGTCCTGGTGCACTCGCGGGCCCTGCCCCACTCGCCGGTCCTGCCCCACTCGCGGGCCCTGCCGCACTCGCCGGTCCTGGTGCCGAGATCGCACTCGAACCAGGTTGTAGTGGCCTCACCGCCGCAGAAGGCCACTACAACCTGGAAGTAGCCGGCCGCATCCGGCCCGACGGCGCGGGCGGGCGGGCGCGGGGCTGGGTGGCGCGGGGCGGGTGGGCGCGGGGCGGGGCGGGTGGGGAAGGTCAGCTGCGGCGGGTGAGGTGGGTGAGCACCGCGTCGGCGAGGCGCTCGGGCGCACCGTCGGCGTGACCGAGGAACAGCGAGGGCTCGGTCAGCTCCAGCTCGATCAGCACGGGTTCGCCGTCCGGGCCGGGAAGCAGGTCCACCCGGGCGTAGAGCAGCCGCTGCGGGCCGCCCGGGACCTCCGCCAGCACCCGCGCGGCGACGGCCAACTGGGCGTCGGTGGGGGTGCGCGGGCTGATCTCCTCCGGCCGGAAGAGCCCCTCGACGCCCAGGTCGGGGCCGTCGAGCATGGCGCCCTTGCGGATGGCGTGGCTGAACGTCAGGCCGTCCGGGCCGGCCACGAAGAGCAGGGCGGTCTCACCGGCGGTGTCCACCGCGTCCAGGTAGGGCTGGACCATGGCGACCCGGCCGGCCGACGACAACCGACGGACGTGTGCGACGGCCAGGTCCCCGTGTCCCGGGTCGGCCGCGTCGTACCGGCCGGTGTCCTGGCTGCCGGCGCTGACCGTCGGCTTGACCACGTACCCGCCGGGCGGTGGAGGCGGGACCCAGGCGTCACCCGGCGCGACCCAGGAGGTCGGCACGGTGGGCACCCCGGCTGCGGCGAGCTCACCGAGGTAGCGCTTGTCGGTGTTCCACTCGACCACGTCGGCGGGGTTGGCCAGGGTCGGCACCGTACGGGCCCAGGTGACGAACTCGTCGCGGCGTGGGGCGTAGTCCCAGGGCGAACGGAGCACGACCAGGTCGTAGCCCTCCCAGTCGACCCGGGGGTCGTCCCAGACGGCGGCCTCGACGGTGACGTCCCGTGCCGCCAGCGGGGCGAGCACGAGCCGGTCGTCGGGGTAGAGATCGGCGAAGCGGGCGCAGGTGACGAGAGCGACCCGGGGTTTCCCCCGGGTCGACTGGTGGTGGGTCACGGTGTCGTCGGTCAACGGGCCGACCGGGTCAGCGGGCCATCGTGCGTCGGGCCATCGACCGCCACAGGTCGTTGCTCGGCCGCATCTGGTCCATCAGCTCTCGCTCCCAGGCGTTCTCGACGGTGACCCCCGCCTGCGCGCACGCCTCCCGGGCGGTCACGGTGTCCTCGGCGAACTGGTCGCCCCACGCACCGTCGGCGCCGACCAGGACGATCCGCGCGCCACGCTTGCCGACGTACTCGATGACCGCCTTCGCGCCGCCGTGTCCGGCGGCGAAGGACTTGATGCCCGAGACCAGCCCGGTGGGGGCCGGCTCGGCGGTCTGTTCAGCCGTCAGCGTCGTATCGGAACCTTCTGCCATGCGCGAAGCCTAAGCAGACTTGCACCCCTACGCGCGAGAATCATGAACTATTTGTGATACCAATTACCCGAGGGTTTATCGGAACCGCTGGGCCGATTGACCAGGCATGTCGGATAAATACGGGCGTAACGACTCGCCTGGATCGCCATAATCTGTCCAGATGCAGACAGTGCAGTCCGCCGGCGTCCGTGGGCTGCCCGGTCGACGGGAGCGGATCAACGTGGCCGCTCGACATCGACGGTGAGCTTGCTGTAGACGTCCTTGGCGGCGATGCGGCCGTCGCGTACCCGGTAGACGTCCACCCCGCGCAGGACCGTGCCGTCCTCAGCCGGGGCCCACTGCCAGACGCTCCTGTGCCGCGTCAGAGCAGCGCGTCGAGGGCCACCGCGGCGAAGACGATGGTCAGGTAGGTGGTCGACCAGTGGAACAGGCGCATCGGCTTGACCGGCTCGCCCCGGGTCACCCGCCGGCAGAGCTTGTGCGCCTCGACCAGGAAGACCGCACCCACCAGGGCGGTCGGCACCCCGTAGATCGCGCTCATGCCCAGCGGCCACAGCGCCAGCGAGGTCGCCACGGTCAACCAGGCGAAGATCAGGATCTCGGCGTTGACCCGCCGGGCCGAAGCCACCACGGGCAGCATCGGGATGCCGGCGCGGGCATAGTCGTCCTTGTATTTCATCGCCAGCGGGTAGAAGTGCGGCATCTGCCAGAAGAAGACCACCGCGAACAGCACCCAGGCCGCAGGTGCCAACGACCCGGTCACCGCAGCCCAGCCGATCAGCACCGGCGCCGCCCCGCACGCCCCGCCCCAGAACGTGTTCGCCGTCGTGGTGCGCTTGAGCCAGAGGGTGTAGACCAGGTCGTAGTAGGCGATCGCGGCCAACGTCAACGCCGCGGCCAGCAGGTTGGTGAACGTCGCCATCAGGGCGACCGACACCGCCGCCAGCACCAGCCCGAAGACCAGGGCGCTGCGGGGCGAGACGGTGTGCGCCGGCAGGGGACGCCGCTTGGTCCGGCGCATCAACTGGTCGATGTCCCGGTCGATGTAGCAGTTGAGCACGCTCGCCGCACCGGCGGCGAGCGAACCACCGACCAGCACCACCGCCATCAGCCACAGCGACGGCAGGCCACCGTCGGCGAGCATCATCGCCGGCACCGTGGTCACCAGCAGCAGCTCCACGATGCGCGGCTTGGTCAGCGTCACGTACGCCGACAGCACCGCGCGCACGTCCCGCCGCCGGGACGCCGGCTCCCCGGCCACCGTGCGCACCGGCGGCTGCCCGGCAGGGTTGCTGACGGGGCGCTCGGTGATCATGCTCACGGATTGCCACCTTCCGGCATCGGCAGGGGAAGTCGGTTCGGCGGGGCCCCGTCGGGGCCCACACACCGCACCACACACTACGCGTCGTCGTTTTCGCTGCCCGGGCGACCCGACAACGGTGCGGGCCGTCACACCTGACGGGTGACCGAACGATCCGGCCCGCCCATACGTAACTGCCTGCTGAGATCCCCGGGCGGACGTTTAGACCCGCTCGATAGGGTCACCACTGAGGGTTCCGCCCATCTGCCGAGGAGCACAACCATAGTGGCTGCCAACCGACCCGCACTCAACTGGACCGACCTCGACCGCCGGGCCGTCGACACCGTCCGCGTCCTGGCCATGGATGCCGTGGAGAAATCCGGCAACGGCCACCCCGGCACCGCGATGAGCCTCGCGCCCGCGGCGTACCTGCTGTTCAACCGGGTGATGCGGCACAATCCGGCCGACCCGAACTGGCCCGGCCGGGACCGGTTCGTGCTGTCCGCCGGGCACTCCAGCCTCACGCTCTACATCCAGCTCTTCCTGTCCGGCTACCCGCTGAGCCTGGACGACCTGAAGTCGCTGCGGCAGTGGGGCTCGCTCACCCCGGGTCACCCGGAGCACGGGCACACCCCCGGTGTCGAGACCACCACCGGCCCGCTCGGGCAGGGCCTGGGCAACGCGGTCGGGATGGCGATGGCGGCCCGCCGCGAGCGTGGCCTGTTCGACCCGGAGAGCGAGCCGGGGCAGTCCGTCTTCGACCACCAGATCTGGTGCATCGCCTCCGACGGCGACATCGAGGAGGGCATCAGCCACGAGGCGAGCGCGCTGGCCGGGCACCAGCAGCTGGGCAACCTCACGCTGATCTACGACGACAACGAGATCTCCATCGAGGACGACACCCGCATCGCCAAGAGCGAGGACGTGGCGGCGCGCTACGCGGCGTACGGCTGGCACGTGCAGACCGTCGACTGGCGGGCCGGCGACGCCGACCAGGGCGACTACCACGAGGACGTCGAGGCGCTCTACCAGGCGCTGCTGGCGGCGAAGGCCGAGACCGGCCGTCCCTCGTTCATCGCGCTGCGCACCATCATCGGCTGGCCCGCGCCCAACAAGAAGAACACCGGCAAGATCCACGGTTCGGCGCTCGGCGCCGACGAGGTGAAGGCCACCAAGGAGATCCTCGGTTTCGACCCGCAGCAGAGCTTCCAGGTCGACGAGGACGTGCTCGCCCACGCCCGTGGGGTGCTGACCCGGGGCACCGAGGCCGAGCAGGCGTGGACCGGCGAGTTCGACGGCTGGGCGCAGGCCAACCCGGAGCGCAGGGCGCTCTACGACCGGATCGCCGGCCGGGTGCTGCCGCAGGGCTGGACGGACGCGCTGCCGACCTTCCCCGCCGACGCCAAGGGCGTGGCCACCCGGGCCGCGTCCGGCAAGGTGCTGGAGGCGCTCGCCCCGGTGCTGCCGGAGCTGTGGGGCGGCTCGGCCGACCTGGCGGAGAGCAACAACACCACCATGAAGGGCGAGCCGTCGTTCATCCCGGCCGCCCACGCCACCAAGGACTTCCCCGGCCACGAGTACGGCCGCACGCTGCACTTCGGCATCCGTGAGCACGCCATGGGCGCGATCCTCAACGGCATCGCGCTGCACGGCGGCACCCGCCCGTACGGCGGCACCTTCCTGGTCTTCAGCGACTACATGCGCCCGTCGGTGCGGCTCGCCGCCCTGATGAAGCTGCCGGTGACGTACGTCTGGACGCACGACTCGATCGGCCTCGGCGAGGACGGGCCGACCCACCAGCCGGTGGAGCACCTGACCGCACTGCGCGCCATCCCGGGCCTGGACGTGGTCCGCCCGGCCGACGCCAACGAGACCGCCTGGGCCTGGCGGCAGGCGCTGGAGCACACCGACCGGCCGACCGCGCTGGCGCTGAGCCGGCAGCCGCTGCCGACCCTGGACCGGGAGCAGTACGCCGGCGCCGAGGGCACCGCCAAGGGCGGGTACGTGCTGGCCGAGGCGTCCACCGGCAAGCCGCAGGTGATCATCGTGGGCACCGGCTCCGAGGTGCAGCTCTGCCTCACCGCCCGGGAGCGGCTGGAGGCCGACGGCACCCCGACCCGAGTGGTGTCGATGCCCTGCCAGGAGTGGTTCTACGAGCAGGACGAGGCGTACCGGGAGTCGGTGCTGCCGCGCGGGGTCAAGGCCCGGGTGAGCGTGGAGGCCGGGATCGGGATGTCCTGGCGGGGTGTCGTCGGTGACCTGGGCGAGAGCGTCAGCCTGGAGCACTACGGAGCAAGCGCGCCGCACACGGTGCTGTTCGAGCAGTTCGGGTTCACCCCCGACCGGATCGTCGCGGCGGCACACGCGTCGCTGGCGCGGGTGGGCGACATCACCGGTTTCACGACCGGCAGTTGAGGGGAGCGTGCACGGCATGACGGACCGACTGAAGGAACTGAGCGCCGCCGGAGTGGCGGTCTGGCTCGACGACCTTTCCCGGGTACGACTGAGCTCCGGCGGGCTGGACCAGCTCCGCCGCGAGAAGCACGTGGCCGGGGTGACCACCAACCCGACGATCTTCGCCAAGGCGTTGAGCGACGCCGACGAGTACAACTGGCAGCTCAAGGACCTCGCCACCCGGGGCATCGAGGTCGAAGAGGCCGTCCGGATGCTCACCACCTACGACGTGCGCTGGGCGTGCGACGTGATGCGCCCGTCGTACGACGGCAGCGACGGCGTCGACGGGCGGGTCTCCATCGAGGTCGACCCCCGGGTCGCCCACGACACCGACAAGACGGTCGCCGAGGCCAAGGCGCTGTGGTGGCTGGTGGACCGGCCGAACCTGTTCATCAAGATCCCGGCGACCGAGGCGGGGCTGGCGGCGATCACCGCCACCCTGGCCGAGGGGATCAGCGTCAACGTGACGCTGATCTTCGGGCTGGACCGCTACTCCGCGGTGATGGAGGCGTTCCTCACCGGCCTGGAGCAGGCCAAGGCCAACGGCCACGACCTGTCCGGCATCGGCTCGGTGGCCTCGTTCTTCGTCTCCCGGGTCGACTCCGAGATCGACAAGCAGCTCGACAAGATCGGTTCCGAGGAGGCCAAGGCGCTGCGCGGCAAGGCCGCCGTCGCCAACGCCCAGCTCGCCTACGAGCGCTACACCGAGGTCTTCTCCTCCGACCGGTGGCAGGCCCTGGCCGATGCGGGCGCCCACCCGCAGCGCCCGCTGTGGGCGTCGACCTCGACCAAGAACCCGGACTACCGCGACGTGATCTACGTCGAGGAGCTGATCGCGCCGGGCACCGTCAACACCATGCCCGAGTCGGTCGTGACGGCGTACGCCGAGCACGGGGAGACCCGGGGCGACACCATCACCGGCGCATACGAGGCCGCCCGGAAGGTCTTCGCCGACCTGGCCGCCGTCGGCGTCGACATGGCCGACGTGATCGCCACCCTGGAACGGGAGGGCGTGGAGAAGTTCGAGGCCAGCTGGGGTGAGCTGCTCGAAGGTGTCCGCAAGTCGCTGAGCGCGGCGGCGCAGGGCACCGGCACGCCGAACGAGGCCGCCAAGGGCAACGCCGAGGCGGCCCAGCGGGCCGGGGGCAACGCGTGACCGACGGCGTCGCCGGCGTCGCGGGGCCCGGCCCCGCGACGTGCCACGCCGTCGTCACCGCAGCACCGGTGGCGACGTGAGTGACCTGTCGACCGGCGCGGCCGATGCCGCCGCCGGTCGCGCGGTGAACGGGGCGGACGCGGTCGCGACGACCGCGCCCGCCGCCGTACCGGCTGCCCTGTACGCGCGGGGCATCCCGGTGGCACCATCCGACCGGGGCCGGCCGATGCTGCGCCGGCCCCCGGCCGACAGGCCGGCCGCACCGGCCCGGCTGGACGCGATCGGACAATGGCGGGCGTGACGATGGACGACATGGACCAGACGGAGCGAGGAGACGGCGTGAATCCGCTGCGCGACGCGCAGGACCGAAGGCTCCCCCGGATCCCGGAGCCGTGCGCCCTGGTGATCTTCGGGGTGACCGGTGACCTGGCGCGCAAGAAGCTGCTGCCGGCGGTTTACGACCTGGCCAACCGGGGGCTGCTGCCGCCCGGTTTCGTGGTGCTGGGCTTCGCCCGCCGGGACTGGGGCGACGGCGACTTCGAGGCACTGGCCCACGAGTCGGCGAAGAAGCACGCCCGGACACCGTGGCGGGAGGAGGTGTGGGGCCGGCTGGCCGGCAACATCAAGTTCGTCGGTGGCTCGTTCGACGACGACGCCGCCTTCGACAAGCTCGCCTCGACGCTGAACCAGCTGCGCGACAGCCACGGCATCCACGGCAACGCCGCGTTCTACTTCTCCATCCCCCCGACGGCCTTCCCGGTGGTGCTCAAGCAGCTGGCCCGCACCGGCATGGCCGACAACGACAAGTGCGGCGGCTGGCGGCGGGTGGTGGTGGAGAAGCCGTTCGGCAACGACCTGCCCTCGGCCAAGGAACTCAACGACCTGGTCGACGACGTGTTCACCCGGCAGGACGTCTTCCGGATCGACCACTACCTGGGCAAGGAGACGGTCCAGAACATCCTCGCCCTGCGGTTCGCCAACAACCTGTTCGAGCCGCTGTGGAACTCCAAGTACGTCGACTCGGTGCAGATCACCATGGCCGAGGACGTCGGCATCGGCACCCGGGCCGGCTTCTACGACTCGGTCGGCACCGCCCGCGACGTGCTCCAGAACCACCTGCTCCAGCTGCTCGCCCTGGTCGCCATGGAGGAGCCCACCAGCTTCGACGCCGACGAGATCCGGGCCGAGAAGCTCAAGGTGCTCAAGGCGATCACCCTGCCGAAGGACGTGTCCCGGGGCACCGTGCGCGGTCAGTACCTGCCCGGTTGGGTGGGTGGCGAACGGGCCGTCGGCTACCTCGACGAGGAGGGCGTCCCGGCGCACTCGACCACCGAGACGTACGTCGCCGTCGAGTTGGGCATCCAGAACCGCCGCTGGGCCGGGGTGCCGTTCTACATCCGGGCCGGCAAGCGGCTGCCCCGGCGGGTCACCGAGGTGGCCATCATGTTCAAGAAGGCCCCGCACCTGCCGTTCAACACGGCCGACATGGAGTCGCTGGGCAACAACCAGCTGGTCATCCGGGTGCAGCCGGACGAGGGCGTGGTGCTCAAGTTCGGCTCGAAGGTGCCCGGCACCACCATGGAGGTCCGCGACATCGCGATGGACTTCCAGTACGGCGAGGCGTTCACCGAGTCCAGCCCCGAGGCGTACGAGCGGCTCGTGCTGGACGTGCTGATCGGCGACCGGACACTCTTCCCCGACGCCTCCGAGGTGGAGCAGAGCTGGGCGGTGGTGGACCCGCTGGAGCACGCCTGGGAGGGCACCAAGCCGGAGCCCTACCGGTCCGGCGAGTGGGGTCCCCGGGCCGCCGACGAGATGCTGGCCCGCGAGGGCCGGGCTTGGCGGAGAGCGTGAGCGAGCAGAGCGAGCGAACCAGGAGGCTCCATTGATCGGGCTGTGGGACACCACCGGCAACGAGGTGGTCAAGGCGCTCGCCGCCGAGCGGCGCAGCGCGGGCGGGGTGGCCAGCGGGATGGCGCTCACCCTGATCGTCGTGGTCGACGAGAAGCGGGTCCGGGAAGCCGAGGCGGCGGCCACCATCGCCGCCGCCGCCCACCCGTGCCGGCTGCTCGTCGTCGTACGCGCCGACGTGGAGCGGGAACGCAACCGGTTGGACGCCGAGATCGTGGTCGGCGGCCGGCTGGGCCCGTGCGAGGCGGTGGTGACCCGGATGTACGGCCGGCTGGCCCTGCACGCCGAGTCGGTGGTGATGCCGCTGCTGGTGCCGGACGTACCGGTGGTCACCTGGTGGCACGGCGAACCACCGGCGGAGATCGCCACCGACTTCCTCGGGGTGGTCGCCGACCGGCGGATCACCGACTGCGCGCAGGCCGTCGACCCGGTCGAGGCGCTGCGGGAACGGGCCCGGGACTACGCCCCCGGCGACACCGACCTGGCGTGGACCCGGATCACCCCGTGGCGCACCCTGGTCGCCGGGGCGTTCGACACCACCGAGGCGCGGGTCACCGAGGCGACGGTGGTGGCACCCCGCCGGGACCCGACGGCGGCGCTGATGCAGGGGTGGCTGGCCGCCCGGCTCGGCATCCAACCGCAGTGGCAGCACACCGACGACCACCCGAGGATGCGTCAGGTGCAGCTGCGCTGCGCCAACGGCGACGAGTTGACGTTGACCCGGGACGACAGCCTGGCGACGTTCCGGCGTACCGGCCAGGACGACCGGGTGCTGCCGCTGGTGCGTCGCCCGCTCGGTGACGAGCTGGCCGAGGAGCTGCGCCGGCTCGACGCCGACCAGGTGTACGCCGAGGCGTTGGGCACGGCGGCCGGCCTGTCCGGCCTGGAGCAGCGTCCGCCCCAGCGGGTGCACGTCTGGAAGGATCCGGCCACCGCGCGCCGGGCGGAGGCGGGCGTGAGCGCGCACGCCGACACCAGCACGACATCCTGAGCATGTGTCGGTGGGCGGTCCTGCGGGGCCGCCCACCGGCCGTTAGGGGCAGCCGGGGTCCGTTCCCGGGTGGGCGGGTGTCCTCTCCCGCCCGTCGCCGGAGTCGACCGGCGGCCCGCACGACGACGAGACCTCCGGTGACACCGGCACCCGGCGGGCCGACCGGTCCCCGCCCCCACGAGCAGGACCGCGCCGAGCGGTCAGGAAAAGAAGGCCAAGATGAGTGAGGCGAGTGTCGCGGTCCACGCCGACGCCGACCTGCTGGCGCAGGCGGTGGCGGCCCGGCTGGTGGTGAAGCTGCTCGACGCGCAGGCGGAGCGGGGTGCGGCGTCGATCGTGTTGACGGGCGGGCGGATCGCCGCGGCGGTGCACCGGGCGGTGCTCACCCTGCCCGCCCACGACGCCGTCGACTGGTCCCGGGTGGATGTCTGGTGGGGCGACGAGCGCTTCCTGCCGGCCGGCGACCCGGACCGCAACGAGACGCAGGCCCGGGCCGCGCTGCTGGACCTGGTGCCGCTGGACCCGGCCCGGGTGCACCCGATGCCGGCCACCGACGGCCCCACCGGCGACGACCCGGAGGCCGGTGCCGCCGCGTACGCCGAGGAGTTGGCGCGGGCGGCCCGGCCCGGTCACGCGGCACTGCCGCACTTCGACGTGCTGATGCTGGGCGTCGGCGAGGACGGGCACGTGGCGTCGGTCTTCCCCGAGCACCCGGTGCACCACGACACCCGACCGGTCAGCGCGGTACGGGGCAGCCCGAAGCCGCCGCCGGTGCGGACCACCCTCACCCTGCCGGCGATCAACACCGCCGAGGAGGTCTGGCTGGTCGCCAGTGGGCCCGACAAGGCGCGGTCGGTGGGGATGGCTTTGGCCGGTGCCGGCCCGAAGCAGGTGCCCGCCGCCGGGGTGCAGGGCGTCTCGCGTACCCTCTGGCTGCTCGACCGGGCGGCGGCGGCCGACGTGCCGGCCCGGCTGCGCAGCCTGCGCTGAGCCTGGGCGGCCCGGCCGCGAGCCGGGTCAGCACGCCCCCACCGCCGGGGCGGTCACACCCGGCCGCAGCGGGCGTCACCGCCGGGCGGTCGCTCCGGGTCGAGGTGTCACCGCCGGGCGGTCGCTTGGGGTCGCAGCGTCACCGCCGGGGCGGTCACTCCCGACCGCGTCGGCGGCGCAGCGCGGCCAACGCCTCCGCCAGCAGCGCCTCCCCCTCCTCCGGGGTACGCCGCTCCTTCACGTACGCCAGGTGGGTCTTGTAGGGCTCGGGACGGGTACGTCCGGGCGGATTCTGGGCGTCCTGGCCGGCGGGCAGGCCGCAGCGCGGACAGTCCCAGACGGCCGGCTCCTCGGCGTCCAACGCCAACCGGATCTCGGTGGCGTGGTCGTTGCGGCACCAGTAGGTGACCGCGCGACGGGGGGCCGGCTCGTAGCGTTCGGTGGGGCGCTCCGGCGCCCCACCGATCCGGGAACCGCGGATGACGTTGCCACTGGGCACACTCGCTCCTGTCGTCGGAGGGGACCACCGCCTGAGGCGGGCGGTGGGCGACGGTGGCGGAGAAACACAACTGCGCGCGGTCCGTGACGGACCGCGCGCAGATTGTACGACCTGATCGTGTCGCTCAGGACCCGCTGTTGAGCTGGAGCCGGAGCCAGAGGCCGAGCCCGATGATGCAGGCGAACCAGACGATGCTCACCAGGACGGTGTAGCGGTCCAGGTTCTTCTCGGCCACCGACGAGCCGGCCAGGCTGGAGCTGACCCCGCCGCCGAACATGCTCGACAGCCCGCCGCCCTTACCCCGGTGCAGCAGAATGAGCATGGTGAGCAGAACGCTCGTGATGACCAGCAACACGATCAACGTGTATGCGAACCAGATCGGCATGGCTGGGGTCAGTCCTCTCGTTACGATCCTCGCCCGGACAGATCGGGCACGGCGGCACCGACCGGTGGACGGGCGGAGTCAAGAATAGCGAGCGATCAGCGACCCGTGTGCTCCGGGAAGCGGCAGATCTTCGCGAACTCCTCGGCGTCCAGGCTGGCCCCGCCCACGAGCGCCCCGTCCACGTCCGGCTGGGACATGATCGACGCGACGTTGGACGACTTCACCGAGCCGCCGTAGAGGATCCGGACCTGGTCCGCGGTGCTCTGGTCGTACGTCTCGACCAGCCGCTTGCGGACCTCCCCGCAGACCTCCTGGGCGTCCTCGGGGGTGGCCGTCTTGCCGGTGCCGATCGCCCAGACCGGCTCGTAGGCCACCACGACCTTGGTGACCTGCTCGGCGGTGAGCCCCTTCAGGGCGCCGTCGAGCTGGTCGCAGCAGTGCGGCACGTGCCGCAGCTGCTCGCGGATCTCCAGGCCCTCACCGATGCAGAGGATCGGGGTGAGCCCGTTGGCCAGCGCGGCGGCCACCTTCGCGTTGACGATCGCGTCGTCCTCGTAGTGGTACTGCCGCCGCTCCGAGTGCCCGACCGCCACGTAGGTGCAGCCCAGCTTGGCCAGCATCGCCCCGGAGATGTCCCCGGTGTACGCGCCGGACTGGTACGGCGAGAGGTCCTGCCCGCCGTAGCCGATGAGCAGCTTGTCGCCGTCCACCGCGGTCTGCACGGTGCGCAGGTCGGTGAAGGGCGGCAGGACCACCGTCTCGACGGCGGTGAGCTGCTGCTCGGTGAGGCTCGCGGCCAGCTTCTGCACCAGCAGGTTGGCCTCGAGGTGGTTGAGGTTCATCTTCCAGTTGCCGGCCATCAGCGGCCGGCGGGTGACGCTCGCCATCAGTTCTCCAGGGCCGCGATGCCGGGGAGGGTCTTGCCCTCCAGGTATTCCAGGGAGGCGCCGCCACCCGTGGAGATGTGCCCGAACGACGACTCGTCCAGCCCGAGGGCCCGTACGGCCGCCGCCGAGTCACCGCCACCGACCACGGTGAACGCGTCGGTCTTGGTGATCGCCTCGGCGACACCCCGGGTGCCGTTGGCGAACGCCGGCATCTCGAACACGCCCATCGGGCCGTTCCAGAAGACCGTCTTAGCCTGCGACAGGGCGGCGGTGAAACCGGCCACCGTCTCCGGGCCGATGTCCAGGCCGAGCCGGTGGCTGGGGATGCCGTCGGCGGGCACCGTGTCGTGCGCGGCGTCCGGGGCGAAGGCGTCGGCCGCCACCACGTCGACCGGGAGCAGGATCTTGCCCTCGGCGCGGGCCAGGAGGTTGCCGCAGGTCTCGACCATCTCCTGCTCCAACAGCGAGGTGCCCACCTCGTGGCCCTGGGCCTTGAGGAAGGTGAAGCACATCCCGCCGCCGATGAGCAGCCGGTCGACCTTCGGCAGCAGCGCCTCGATCACGGCCAGCTTGTCGGAGACCTTGGAACCGCCGAGCACCACCACGTACGGGCGCTCCGGCTCGCCGGCCAGCCGGGACAGCACCTCCACCTCACGCAGCACCAGCCGGCCCGCGACGTGCGGCAGCCGGGCCGGTACGTCGTGGACGCTGGCGTGCTTGCGGTGCACCGCGCCGAACGCGTCGTCCACGTACGCCTCGCCGAACGCGGCGAGCTGGTCGGCGAAGGCCCCCCGCTCGGTGTCGTCCTTACTGGTCTCCCCCTTGTTGAAACGGAGGTTCTCCAGCAGGGCCACCTGGCCGTCGGCCAGCGCGTCCACGGTGCTGCGGGCGGACTCGCCGACGGTGTCGGTGGCGAAGTGCACCGGCGCGTCGAGCAGCTCACCGAGCCGCCCGGCAACCGGGCGGAGGCTGTACTGCGGGTCCGGGGCACCCTTCGGGCGACCCAGGTGCGAGCAGACCACGACCTTCGCCCCGGCCTGCACGAGCGCGCCCAGGGTGGGCAGGACGGCCCGGATCCGGCCGTCGTCGGTGATCTCCCCGGTCTGCTTGTCGAGTGGGACGTTCAGGTCGGCGCGCACCAGCACGCGCCGACCTGACACCCCCTCGGCGAGCAGGTCGTCGAGGTTGCGGATGCTCACAGCGAGGAACCCACCAGCTTGACCAGGTCGACGAGCCGGTTGGAGTAGCCCCACTCGTTGTCGTACCAGCCGACGACCTTGACCTGGTTGCCGATGACCTTGGTCAGCGGTGCGTCGAAGATGCACGACGCCGGGTCGGTGACGATGTCGGACGAGACGATCGGGTCCTCGTTGTAGACCAGGATGCCCTTGAGCGGGCCGTCCGCGGCGGCCTTGATCGCGGCGTTGACCTCGTCCACGGTGGTCTCCCGGCCGACCTCGACGGTCAGGTCGGTGGCCGAGCCGGTCGGGATCGGCACCCGCAGCGCGTAACCGTCCAGCTTGCCCTTGAGCACCGGCAGCACCAGCCCGATCGCCTTGGCGGCACCGGTCGAGGTGGGGACGATGTTCAGCGCGGCGGCACGGGCCCGACGCAGGTCCTTGTGCGGCGCGTCCTGGAGGTTCTGGTCCTGGGTGTACGCGTGGATCGTGGTCATCAGGCCCTTCTCGATGCCGAAGGTGTCCTGGAGGACCTTCGCCATCGGGGCCAGGCAGTTCGTGGTGCACGACGCGTTCGAGATGATGGTGTGCTTGGCCGGGTCGTACTGGTCGTGGTTCACGCCCATGACGACCGTGACGTCCTCGTTCTTCGCCGGGGCGGAGATGATGACCTTCTTGGCCCCGCCGTCGATGTGCGCCTTGGCCTTGGTGCCGTCGGTGAAGAAACCGGTGGACTCGATGACGACGTCCGCCCCGGCGTCGCCCCACGCCAGCTTCGACGGGTCCTTCTCGGCGAACGCCTTGATGGTCTTGCCACCGACGGTGATCTCGTCGGCGGTGGCCTTGACCTCGTGCGGCAGACGACCGAGGATGCTGTCGTACTTGAGCAGGTGGGCGAGCGTCGCGTTGTCGGTCAGGTCGTTCACGGCGACGACCTCGATGTCGGCGCCGGACGCCAGCACGGCCCGGAAGAAGTTACGGCCGATGCGGCCGAAGCCGTTGATGCCAACCCGGATGGTCACAGGTCCCATCTCCTCGCGTTCTGGTCCGCCGACGTCAGAACGGGCCGGCGGAGGTGTGTGCGCCGGCCGGTGAGCCGGCCGTTGACGATTCGTCTCGGCCACCCCGCCACGGTCTGGGAGGACCTGACCGCCTGAGGCGGCGTGCACGGCGAGGAGTGCCTGTGCCGGCCCCCTTGCCGTACCTGACGACCCTATCCGAGCGTGCCCCGCCGTGCTGCGGCGGGTGGTGACCCCGTCGGGTCGACGGCACGGCACGCCCCACCCACCCGACCCGGGGCACGTCACGCCCGCCGGCCCGTGCCTCGCACGCGCCCGCGGGATGGCGGCCCACCGTCCTATCAGACCACGAGCATGTCCGGCGTGACTGCCGCTTCGGTATCCGGGATGCCCAGGTCACGGGCCCGCTTGTCGGCCAACGCCAGCAACCGGCGGATCCGCCCGGCGATCGCGTCCTTGGTCAACGGCGGGTCGGCCAGCGCGCCCAACTCCTCCAGCGACGCCTGCCGGTGCTCCAGCCGCAGCTGACCGGCCGAGGTGAGATGGTTCGGCGCGTCGTCGGCGAGGATCTCCAGTGCCCGGGTGACCCGGGCGGCGGCGGCCACCGCCGCCCGCGCCGAGCGGCGCAGGTTGGCGTCGTCGAAGTTCGCCAACCGGTTGGCCGTGGCCCGCACCTCCCGGCGTACCCGACGCTCCTCCCAGGCCAACACGCTGGAGTGCGCGCCGACCCGGGTGAGTAGCGCGGCGATCGCGTCACCGTCCTTGACCACCACCCGGTCCACCCCGCGCACCTCCCGGTTCTTGGCGGTGATGCCGATCCGACGGGCCGCCCCCACCAGGGCCAACGCGGACTCCGGCCCCGGGCAGGTGATCTCCAACGCACTGGAGCGGCCCGGCTCGGTCAACGAGCCGTGCGCCATGAACGCGCCCCGCCAGGCCGCCACCGCGCAGCAGACGTTCGCCGCCACCACGTGCGGCGGCAGGCCGCGTACGGGCCGGCCCCGGACGTCGAGCAGGCCGGTCTGCCGGGCCAGCGCCTCGCCGTCCTTGACCACCCGGACGATGAAGTGGCTGCCCTTGCGCAGCCCGCCGGAGGCGAGCACGTGGATCTCGCTGGGATAGCCGTAGACCTCGGCGATCTCCCGGCGCAGCCGGCGGGCCACCGCCCCGGTGTCCAGCTCCGCCTCCACCACCACCCGACCGGAGACGATGTGCAGCCCACCGGCGAAGCGCAGCAGCGCCGCCATCTCCGCCCGCCGGCAGCAGGGCTTGGGCACGTCGACCCGGCTCAGCTCGTCCTTGACCGCAGCCGTCATCGCCATTGTGCGCCCCCTCACGGACCGGTACCGGCGTGTCGCCGGTGATTACGTACGTGCTTAACGATCGACGCCCAGGACAGGCACCAGTGCGGCAGCCAGGGCGGCCGGATCGTGACGGGGCGTGCCGTCGTCGACGGCGACCGGGGCGAGGACCAACCGGGCACCAAGCGATTCTGCCGCACGCCCGACCGGTTCGGGGTCACCCACCGCCTTGGAGTCGGCCACCACGTAGTCGACGGTGAGCTGCGGAAGGTACCAACGCAGAGCGGCCAGGTGGTCGGCCACCGAGAGACCCAGGGTCTCCTTCTCGGCGGCCAGGTTGAGGGTGACCAGCCGCCGGGCCGGGCTGGTCACGATCGCCTCGGCCAGCCCCGGCACCAGCAGGTGCGGCAGCACGCTGGTGTACCAGCTGCCCGGTCCGAAGATCAACCAGTCGGCGTCGCCGATCGCGGCCACCGCCTCCGCGCAGGCCACCGGGGCGTCCGGGGTGATCCGCAGCGCCTGCACCGTGCCGGTGGTCACCGCCACCTGGTGCTGGCCGCGCACCGTGCGTACCTCGTCGGGGTGGGCCGGGTCGAGGCCACGGACCCGGGCCTCGATGTCCACCGGCTGGGCGGACATCGGCAGCACCCGGCCGACCGCGCCGAGCATCGCGCCGGCGTGCGCCAGCGCGGCGACCGGGTCGCCGAGCTGCTCCATCAGGCCGCAGAGCACCAGGTTGCCCACCGCGTGACCGGCCAGCCCGTCCCGGGTGGCACCGGCGAACCGGTGCTGGAACAGCCCGGCGCTACGTCGGGTGGCCGGATGGTCCCCGGCCAACGCGACCAGTGCCTGCCGCAGGTCGCCCGGGGGCAGGCCGCCGCGTTCGGCCCGGAGCCGGCCGCTGGAGCCGCCGTCGTCGCCGACGGTGACCACGGCGGTGATGTCCAGGTCCAACTCCCCGGCGCAGTGCCGCAGCGCCCGCAGCGAGGCGGACAGTCCGTGCCCCCCGCCGAAGGCGACCACCGACCGCACCGTCACTCCCGCCCCAGGTCCCGGTGCTGCGCATTGGCGGCCAGCCCCGACTGGCGCAGCCGCTCGGCCAGCTCCTCGGCGATCGCCACGCTGCGGTGCTTGCCGCCGGTGCAGCCCACGGCCACCGTCAGGTAACGCTTGCCCTCCCGCTCGAAACCGGCGGTGGTGGCGTTGACCAGCTCGGCGTACGAGGCGACGAAGGCGTCCGCGCCCTCCTGGCCGAGCACGTACGCGCTGACCGCCGCCTCCCGACCGGTGTGCTCCCGCAGCTCCGGCACCCAGTACGGATTCGGCAGGAACCGGGCGTCGAGGACGAAATCGGCGTCCGGCGGCAGGCCGTACTTGAAGCCGAACGAGAGCACGGTGAGCCGCAACCGCCGGGCGTCCTCCCCGCCGAACAGCTCCTCGACCCGACGGCGGAGCTGGTTGACGTTGAGGTGGCTGGTGTCGATGATCACATCGGCCTGGTCGCGGGCCTCCTCCAGCAGGGCCCGCTCGACGGCGATCCCGTCGGCCAACCGCCCCTCACCCTGCAACGGGTGCGACCGGCGCACGCTCTCGAACCGCCGGATCAGCACCTCGTCGTCGGCGTCGACGAAGACCACCCGGGGCGAGAAGCCACGTTCCTTCAGCTCCCGGATCGCCCCGGCCAGGTCGGTGGAGAACGCCCGCGACCGCACGTCCAGCACCATCGCGGTACGCCGGGCCGCCCCGCCGGCCTTCATCGCCAGCTCGGCCATGTCCAGCATCAGCGCCTGCGGCAGGTTGTCCACCACGTAGTAGCCGACGTTCTCCAGGGCGCGCGCCACCGTGCTGCGGCCACCGCCGGACAGGCCGGTGACCACCACCAGCGTGGTGTCCGACTCCGCCGTGCCGCCCTCGACGTGCCCGCCGGTTGTCCGCGCCTCGCCCATTCCACCACTCCCGGTTCCGTGGCGGCGAGCCCCGATGGGTCCCGTACCGCGCAGGGTCAGTCGACGACTCTATCCCGGTGGGCGGCGTCGATCCCGGCACGCCCGACGGCGGGTCGCCCGGCGGGGTCGGCTCGGCGTTCGACCGGCATCCGGAGCATTGCCTGGCGCGGAGCGGTATGCCTGTCCGTCATATTTATGCCGGACAGGCATACCGCTCGACGGGAGAAGTGTCACCACCTCCGCACCGCGACGGTGGCGGCACGATCGTCCTAGTCTCCGTCCAGTTCGACGGCGGTGCGGGGCGCGGGCTGGCCGGCCTGCGCCCGTAGCGCGCCCTCCCACACCGGGTCCGTGGCCGCCCACTCGGCGACCAGCGCCGCCAGCCGGCGCGCGGGCAGCCCACGCGCGAGTACGGTCAGCTCCGCGACCCGGGGGTCGACCGCCGGGTCCAACTGCGGGGTGGCCGTCGACGACCACGCGAAGCCCTCGGCCAGGGCGGCGGCGGTGAGGGCCACCGCGTGCGCACACAGGTCGGTCTCGGCGGCACAGTCGCACTCGGCGGTGAAGCCGTCCGCCGTGACCCCCACCCAGACCTCGTACGGCGGCCGACCCGCCTCGTGGACCACCCCGGATGCTCCGCCGTCGACCGGGAGGACCTCCGGCGGCTGGCCGGAGGCCGTCAGCTTGTCCGCCGCTGCGCAGACCTCGACCCCGGCCGCGTCCCGGAGTGCGTCGATATCGATGTGTACCGCCATCAGGCCATCCAACCGCACGGCGTCTCGGCTTCCACAGCGCCGCCGGCATCGGCGGCCTCTGCTGGGGTGACGGGGACAGCACCGGGTGAGGGCCCGCCGGGTCGGACACCCGCCGGCTCCGGCGGGGGCACCGCTGAGGACGAGGGTGCCGCCGGAAGCGGGGCGGATCGGGGCGGGTCCGGGGGCGTCGTGGACGGTGGTGTCGGGGCCGGCTCGTAGACTCCCCGGATGGTCTCCCCCACCGAGTTGCGCGCCTCCGACGCCCTCGACGTGCTCCGCCGGGTCTTCGGCTACGACGCCTTCCGGGGCTTCCAGCAGGAAATCATCGATCACGTGGTGGCCGGTGGGGACGCGCTGGTGCTGATGCCCACCGGTGGCGGCAAGTCACTGTGTTACCAGGTCCCGGCGCTGGTCCGCGACGGCGTCGCGGTGGTCGTCTCCCCGCTGATCGCCCTCATGCAGGACCAGGTCGACGCGCTGACGGCGGTCGGCGTACGCGCGGGTTTCCTCAACTCGACGCAGGACTACGCGGCCCGGCGCACGGTCGAGCAGGCCTTCGTCGCCGGGGAACTGGATCTGCTCTACCTGGCCCCCGAGGCGCTGGGCACCCGGGGCGTGCAGCAACTGCTCGACCGGGGCCGGATCGGCCTGTTCGCCATCGACGAGGCGCACTGCGTGTCCCAGTGGGGGCACGACTTCCGCCCCGACTACCTGGCCCTGTCGATGCTGCACGAGCGGTGGCCGACGGTACCCCGGATCGCGCTGACCGCGACCGCCACCAGCGCCACCCGGGCCGAGATCGCCACCCGGCTCCAGCTCACCGAGGCGAAGCACTTCGTGGCCAGCTTCGACCGGCCCAACATCCAGTACCGGATCGTGCCCAAGAAGGAGCCGCGCAAGCAGTTGCTGGCCCTGCTGCGCGACGAGCACCCGGGCGATGCCGGCATCGTCTACTGCCTGTCCCGGGCCTCGGTGGACAAGACTGCCGAGTTCCTGGTCGCCAACGGGGTCGCCGCGCTGCCCTACCACGCCGGCCTGGACTCGGGCACCCGCGCCACCAACCAGCAGCGTTTCCTGCGCGAGGACGGCCTGGTCATGGTCGCCACGATCGCCTTCGGGATGGGCATCGACAAGCCGGACGTCCGCTTCGTGGCCCACCTCGACCTGCCCAAGTCGGTCGAGGGCTACTACCAGGAGACCGGGCGGGCCGGCCGGGACGGCCTGCCGTCGACGGCGTGGCTCGCCTACGGCCTCCAGGACGTGGTGCAGCAACGCAAGATGATCGAGACGTCCGACGGCGATCTGGCCCACCGCCGTAACCTCGCCACCCACCTGGACGCCATGCTGGCGCTCTGCGAGACGGTCCGCTGCCGACGGGTGCAGCTGCTCGAATACTTCGGCCAGCCCGGCACGGCCGACTGCGGCAACTGCGACACCTGCCTGACCCCGCCGGAGACCTGGGACGGCACGGTGGCCGCGCAGAAGCTGCTGTCCACCGTCTACCGGCTCGACCGGGAGCGCAACCAGCGCTTCGGCGCCGGGCACTGCGTGGACATCCTGCTCGGCAAGCAGAACGACAAGATCAGCCAGCACGGCCACGACGCGCTGAGCACCTTCGGCATCGGCACCGAGCTGCGCGATACGGAGTGGCGCGGGGTGGTCCGGCAGCTGCTCGCCGAGGGGCTGCTGGCGGTCGAGGGCGACTACGGCACGCTGGCGCTCACCGAGGCCAGCGCGGACGTGCTGGCCCGCCGCCGCACGGTCACCATGCGCCGGGAGCCGGAGAAGGTGGCCTCGGCCCGCTCGGCGAAGCCGCGCGGCGCGGCCACCGTGGTCGCCGAGCTGTCCCCGGCGGCCGGGTCGCTGTTCGAGCGGCTGCGTGCCTGGCGGGGAGCCACCGCCAAGGAACAGGGCGTGCCCGCGTACGTGATCTTCCACGACGCGACGCTGCGGCAGATCGCCACCGACTCCCCCACCTCGCTGGCCGAGCTGTCGAGGATCAGCGGCGTCGGCGAGAACAAGCTGGCCAAGTACGGCGAGTCCATCCTCACCGTCCTCGCCGACCAGCCCTGACCGCCGTCAGTCGGCCGGGGTGGGGGCGGTGGTCTTCGGGTCGTCGTCGAGGGCGGCGAGGATCGCCTCGGCGGTGCGCCGGCCCACCCCGGGCACCTCGACGATCTCCTCCACGGTGGCGGCGGAGAGCCGTTTGAGCGAGCCGAAGTGGTGCAGCAACGCCTTGCGGCGGACCTCACCCAGCCCGGGGACGGTGTCCAGGGCTGATTCGGTCATCCGCTTGGAGCGCCGCTGCCGGTGGAAGGTGATGGCGAACCGGTGCGCCTCGTCCCGGGCGCGTTGCAGCAGGTAGAGCCCCTCGGAGGTGCGCGGCAGGATGACCGGGTAGTCGTCGTCGGGGAGCCAGACCTCCTCCAGCCGCTTGGCCAGCCCGCACAGCGCCACGTCGTCGATGCCCAGCTCGGCCAGCGCCTGGGCGGCCGCCGCCACCTGCGGGGCACCGCCGTCGACCACCACCAGCTGCGGCGGGTACGCGAACTTGCGTGGCCGGCCGGTGGTCGGGTCGATGCCGGGGCGGTCGGGGTCGGACGCGGTCTCCTCGCCCAGCTCACCGGTCTCGGCGCGGGCGTCGAGGTAGCGGGCGAAGCGGCGACGCAGCACCTCGGACATCGCCGACAGGTCGTCGGTGGCGCCCCGGACGATGAACCGGCGGTATTCGCTCTTGCGGGGCAGCCCGTCCTCGAAGACGACCATGCTGGCCACCACGTCGGTGCCCTGGATCTGGGAGACGTCGAAGCACTCGATGCGCAGCGGCGAGGTACGCATGCCGAGCGCCTCGCTGATCTCGTCGAGCGCCTTGCCCCGGGTGGTGAGGTCGCCGGCCCGCTTGAGCTTGTGCCGGGCCAGCGCGTCCTTCGCGTTGCGGCCCACGGTCTCCAGCAGGGTCTTCTTGTCGCCGCGCTGGGGCACCCGCAGCGACACCCGGCTGCCCCGGCGGGCGCTGAGCCAGTCGGCGAGCGCGTCGGCGTCACCGGGCAGCTCGGGGACGAGCAACTCCCGGGGGACGTCCGCCTCGCCCTGCTCGCCGCCGTAGACCTGGGTGCAGAAGTGGTGCACCAGGTCGCCGGTGGTCAGCTCCTCGGTCTTTTCCACCACCCAGCCGCGTTGGCCGCGTACCCGACCGTCGCGGACGTGGAAGACCTGCACGGACGCTTCGAGGGGGTCGTCGGCGAAGGCGACCACGTCGGCGTCGGTGCCGTCGCCGAGCACCACGGTCTGCTTCTCCATGGCCCGGCGCAGGGCGGCCACGTCGTCGCGGAGCCGGGCCGCCCGCTCGAACTCCAACTGCTCGCTGGCCTCGGTCATCTCGCGTTCGAGGCGACGCACCATGCTGTCGGTACGGCCGGCCATGAACTCGCAGAAGTTGTCGACGATCGCCCGGTGCGCGTCGGCGGAGACGGTGCCCACGCAGGGCGCGGAGCACTTGCCGATGTAACCGAGCAGGCAGGGCCGGCCCACCTGCCCGGCCCGCTTGAACACCCCGGCGGAGCAGGTGCGGGCGGGGAAGACCCGCAGCAGCAGGTCGAGCGTCTCGCGGATCGCCCAGGCGTGCGAGTACGGCCCGAAGTACCGCACGCCCTTACGCTTCGCGCCCCGCATGACCTGCAGCCGCGGGTATTCCTCGTCGAGGGTGACCGCCAGGTACGGGTACGACTTGTCGTCGCGGTACCGGACGTTGAACCGGGGGTCGTACTGCTTGATCCAGGTGTATTCGAGCTGGAGCGCCTCGACCTCGGTGCCCACGGTGACCCAGTCGACCGACTCGGCGGTGGTGACCATCTGCCGGGTGCGCTCGTGCAGCCCCCACGGGTCGGCGAAGTAGGAGTTGAGCCTGCTGCGCAGACTCTTGGCCTTGCCGACGTAGATCACCCGGCCGGTGCCGTCGCGGAACCGGTAGACCCCGGGGGACTCGGGGATCGTGCCGGTCGCGGGGCGGTAGGTCGAGGGATCAGCCACGGCACCGAGACTATCCGTTGCCCCCGACACTCCAGATCACACCGAGCTGGTCGACCTCGGTGCCGCTGCGGCCGAAGAAGCCGGCCAGTCGACCGCCCGGGGGCGCGGTGAAGGTGACCGTCGCCGAGGTGGGCGTACCGGCGCTGAGGGTGCGGCCCTGGTCGGTGCCGAGCCGGGCCGAGAAGATCCTGGTCCGGCCGTCCTTCTGGCCCTGGGTCAGAGTGACCTGGGTGATCCGCTCGCCGGGGGCCAGGGTGAGGCCGGTCTCGGTCCCGCCGGTGCCGCCGTGGCGCAGCTGGCCGCCGTCGGCGAGGTCGACGCCGACGGCGTCGAGCCGGGAGCCGCCGCGCAGGGTGACCCGGGTCACCGCCGGGCCGACCCGGTCGGCGTCGGTGAAGCCGGTGCCGTGCGGGCCGCCCCAGGTATCGCTGGCCCGCAGCGTCGGGGCGAGGGTCCAGTCGAACCAGGCGGCGTGCGGGTAGTGGTCGGACAGCGGCCCGCCGGTCGGGGTGAGGAACCGGGCGTGCTCGTTGTGGTAGCGGTTCAGGGTGAGGTTGACCAGCTTGTTGCCCCGGTAGAGGATCTTGTCGACCACCTCGCAGGAGTCGGTCACGTTGGCCTCGTCGCAGACCAGCGCGGGGTCACCGGCGGCCGGCGGCTGGCCGCCCCGTTCCTGCTGCACCCAGACGTCGGTGAGGCCGTTGGCCGCCACCAGGTCCCGGATGTTGTCTCCGGTACGGGTGTAGCGGACGTTCAGGTCACCCATCAGGACCACCGCGTTGCCGGCCGAGTTGGCGGCGACGTACGCGGAGAGCTGGCTGAGGTTGGACCGGCGGGCGGCCAGATCGGCGTCGGTGGTGCCGGCGTTGGGGTGGGCGTTGTAGAAGTCGACGAAGACGCCCTCGGCGAGCCGGATGCGGCTGGCGGTGAAGCCCTTCGGGGTGAGGCAGTCGGTGCCGTTGCAGGAGTTCCACTTCACCCGGGCGAAGTCGCTGTACGGGTAGTTCGACAGCGTGTTGAGGCCGCTGCCGAACGGCACTCCCCCGCTGGTCGGGGTGCGGTACGGGTGCTGGTCGGTGGCGTACAGGTCGGCGTGGTAGTTGAAGTCCTCCTGGACGTGCACGATGTCGTACCCGCCGAGCCGTTCGCCGATCGGCCGGGTGTTGGTCGCCGGGTCGCCGCTGGAGATGATGTCGGGCAGCCCGGCGACGTTGTAGGTGAGCACGGAGAACGCCCCCGAGGTGGGCGCGGCGGCGGCGGTGCCCGGGGACGCGGCGGCCGGCGCGGGCGGGGTGAGCACGGCCGCGAGCAGCGTCGCGGACGCGAGCAGACGGACGACCTTCATCGACGGTCCAATCTGGAGTGGCGGGACCGGCGGGTGTCCGCCGGTCGGGGGCGGGACCGGCAGTGAGCACCGGTCAGGGTTGGGGGACCGGCGGGTGAGCACCGGTCCGGGCGGGAGGGCCGGCGGGTGAGCGCCGGGCGGGGTGGGGCGAGGGGCGGGCGTCAGCCCGGGTGCCGGATCGAAAGCTATCCACGCGCGCCGACCGGCTCGATACTCCCGGGGAAAGATCCGGCAGCCGCTCGATGGACGTCTTCCGATATCGACGAGCGGAGATTACCATCCGGTAACCGAATGTTATTCACGTAAATATCCCCATCCTCATCGGAGGATCACCATGCCCCGTCCCCCCACCGTCCGCCGCCTGCTCGCCGGACTGACCGCCGGCATCAGCGTCGCCGCCCTGCTCACCGCGACCCCCGCCGCCCCGGCCGAGGCCGCCGCGCCACGTGCCGCGTTCAGCCCCGAGGACTACTGCCTCGGCGAGTGCGGCGACATCCTGCCACCCGGCCAGAACGGCAACGCCACCCTCGTCGAGGTGCTGGGCAACCAGACCCTCGGCACCCTGCCCCGGCACTCCGCCGACCAGCTCGACCGCTACGCCGACCTGGTCTACGGCTACGCCGGGCTGCGCGAGGAACAGATCGGCTCGTTCTTCAACGACGCCTCCTTCGGAGTGCCGCAGGGGCAGGTCGAACGCGACTACTCGCCCCGCTCCGACGTGCGCATCCTGCGGGACAAGGCGACAGGCGTCCCGCACGTCACCGGCACCACCCGGGGCGGCACCATGTACGGCGCGGGCTACGCCGGGGCCGAGGACCGACTGTTCACCATGGACCTGCTACGGCACGTCGGCCGGGGCACCCTCACCTCGTTCGCCGGGGGCGCCCCCGGCAACCGGGCCCTGGAGCAGAGCGTCTGGCGCAACTCGCCCTACACCGAGGCGGACCTCCAGGCGCAGGTCGAGGCGCTGCGCACGAAGGGTCCGCGCGGCCAGCAGCTCTACGCCGACGTGCAGGAGTACATCGCCGGCATCAACGCCTACATCGGCGTCTGCATGGGCGCCCGCAACTGCCCCGGCGAGTACGTGCTCACCGGCCACCTGGACGCGGTCACCAACGCGGGTGGCCCGGAGCCGTTCCAGCTCACCGACCTGATCGCCATCGCCGGCGTGGTGGGCGGCCTGTTCGGCGGCGGGGGCGGCACCGAGATGCAGTCCGCGCTGGTCCGCATCGCCGCCCGCGCCAAGTACGGCGCCACCGAGGGCGACAGGGTGTGGACGGCGTTCCGCAACCAGAACGACCCGGAGACCGTGCTGACCCTGCACGACGGGCAGAGCTTCCCGTACGGCGACGCCTCCCCGGACGCGGCGAGCGTGGCACTGCCCGACGCCGGCTCGGCCCGGGTCGAGCCGATCTTCACCGACCCGACCGGCTCCGCCGGCAGCACCGCCGCCCCGGCCCGTGCCCCCGGCACCAGCGCGTCCGGTGAGCTGGCCGCCGCGCTGTCCGGGCTGACCATCAGCCCGGCGCACCGGGGCATGTCCAACGCGGCGGTGGTCTCGGCCGGGAACTCGGCCACCGGACACCCGGTCGCGGTCTTCGGCCCGCAGACCGGCTACTTCTCCCCGCAACTGCTGATGGTGCAGGAGTTGCAGGGCCCGGGGATCAGTGCCCGGGGCGCGGCGTTCGCCGGTCTCAACCTCTACGTGCTGCTCGGCCGGGGGCAGGACTACGCGTGGAGCGCCACCTCGTCGATCCACGACATCACCGACAGCTACGCGGTGCCGCTGTGCACCACCGACGGCAGCGCCCCCACCCTCGCCGCCGACCACTACCTCTACCGGGGGCAGTGCGTGGCGATGGAGCAGCTCGCGCACGTCAACAAGTGGACGCCGACCCTCGCCGACGGCACCGCCAAGGGGTCGTACAAGCTCGTGGCCTGGCGCACGAAGCTCGGCCTGGTGTCCTGGCGGGGCACGGTGGGCGGCAAACCGCACGCGTTCACCCAGCTCCGCTCCACCTACCGGCACGAGGCCGACTCGGCGATCGGCTTCCAGATGTTCAACGACCCGGCCGAGATGGGCTCGGCGGACGCCTTCGTCGCCTCGGCCAACAACGTCGAGTACGCGTTCAACTGGTTCTACGTCAACTCCACCGAGTCGGCGTACTTCAACTCCGGGCTGAACCCGGTGCGGGCCGCCGGGTCCAACCCGAACCTGCCGATGAAGGCCGAGCCGGCCTACGAGTGGCAGGGCTTCGACCCGGCGACGAACACCGCCAACTACGCCCCGCTGGCCGCCCACCCCCGGTCGGTCAACCAGGACTACTACGTCAGCTGGAACAACAAGCAGGCCAAGGACTTCGGCGGCGCGGACGGCAACTACAGCTTCGGCGCGGTGCACCGGGCCGACCTGCTGGACCGCCCGCTCAAGGCGGGCCTTCAGGCCGGCCGGAAGTTCGACCGGGGCTCGCTGACCGCGCTGGTCGAGCAGGCCGGCGTGACCGACCTGCGCGGGGCCGAGGTGCTCGACGAGCTGATCCGGGTGCTGGAGAGCCAGCCCGTCGCCGACGCCGCGCTGGCCACCGAGATCAGCCGGCTCAAGGCGTGGCGGCAGGACGGCGCGCTGCGGGTGGAGACCGCGAAGGGGTCGAAGGTCTACCGGCACGCCGACGCGATCCGCACCTTCGACGCCTGGTGGCCGCTGCTGGTCCGGGGGATGTTCCGCGACCAGCTGGGCCCGGACCTCTACCAGTCGTTGATCAACGCGATCCAGATCAACGAGTCCCCCTCCGGGTACCAGCAGGGCGACAAGTCCAACCTGCCGACCTCGGCCAACGAGGCCCAGTCGCACAAGGGCTCGTCCTTCCAGTACGGCTGGTGGGGCTACGTCGACAAGGACCTGCGCGCGGTGCTCGGCGACCCGGTGCGCGGCGGGCTGGGCCGGAGCTACTGCGGGGCCGGGAACCTGGCCGGCTGCCGGCAGGTGCTGCTGGACACGCTACGCACGGCGGCGGCCACCCCGGCCGCCCAGACCTATCCCGGCGACGCGAGCTGCGCCGCCGGTGACCAGTGGTGCGCGGACGCGATCATCCAGTCGCCGCTGGGCGGGATCAAGCACGCCACCACCGCCTGGCAGAACCGGCCCACCTTCCAGCAGGTGGTGTCGTTCCCGTCCCGCCGGGGCGACGACCTGACCAACCTGGCCGCCGGCCGGCCGGTCAGCGCGTCCGGCAGTGAGCTGTTCTTCGGGGCGGCCAAGGCCGTCGACTCCGACCTCGGCACCCGCTGGGCGAGCAGCTGGGCGGACGACCAGTGGCTGACCGTGGACCTCGGGTCGGCCCGCCAGGTGGGTCGGGTGACGCTGGCCTGGGAGTCGGCGTACGCCCGGTCGTACCGGATCGAGGTGTCCAACGACGGGTCGACCTGGCGTACGGTCTGGTCGACCACGGCCGGCGACGGCGGCACCGACGTGGCGGCCTTCCCCACGACGAGCGCCCGCTACGTCCGGATGCACGGGGTGACCCGGGCCACCACGTACGGCTACTCGATCTGGGAGATGGCGGTCTACCCGCAGTGAACCCGACCGGCCGGCCCGGAGGACGTCCTCCGGGCCGGCCGGTGTCGGTCAGGCCAGCGAGATCTGGTCGCCGTCGATCTTGAGTTCCTTGGCGGCCAGCGGTTTGGTCGCCGGCCCCTCCTTGACCGCGCCGTCGGTGATGGCGAACTTGCTGTTGTGGCAGGTGCAGTTGATCGTCCCGCCGTCGACGTTCGACACCGGGCAGCCCTGGTGGGTGCAGATCGGGTCGAAACCCTTGAACTGCCCCTCCGTCGGCTGGGTGATCACCACGCCCTGCGCGGCGTAGACCTGGCCGCCGCCGACCGGGATGTCGGCGGTCTTGGCGATCGCGGCGGCACCGGACCCGCCGGAGGTCGCGGCCGGCCCACCGGTGGCCGGGGTGGCCGGTTCGTCACCGGAGTCGTCGCCGCAGGCGGTCAGGAGAACCGAGGCCCCCACCGCACCGGCCCCGGCCAGCAGGGCGCGTCGGGTCTGCGTACCGGGCCCGGTCAGCACCTGATCGTCGTTCATCTCCGGCCTTCCTCTCGACTGCCGCCGCAGGTCGTCGACCATCGCGGCCTCACTGGAGCACACGCACCACTGTGCCCGACGGTTCACCCCACCCGCCCGGGAATGTCCGCGCCGGACCCCGGGGCGGGGCCGGTCGTCGACCCGCCGGGTCAGCGGGCTGCGGCGGGCACCTTGCGGGTACGCGCCTTCGGCGTCGCACCGTTGGCCCGGGACGCCCGGGTCACCGCCGCCTTCGCCCCCCGGGCCTGGCCGTCGAGCTTGAGCACCGAGCGCAGGAACTGGCCGGTGTGGCTCTCGGCGACCTCGGCGACCTCCTCCGGGGTGCCGGTGGCGAGCACCGTGCCGCCCCGGTGACCGCCCTCCGGGCCCATGTCGATCAGCCAGTCGGCCGTCTTGATCACGTCGAGGTTGTGCTCGATGGTGATCACCGTGTTGCCCTTGTCGACCAGGCCCTCCAGCACCATCAGCAGCTTGCGGATGTCCTCGAAGTGCAGGCCGGTGGTGGGCTCGTCGAGCACGTAGACCGTGCGACCGGTGGAACGCTTCTGCAACTCGGAGGCCAGCTTGACCCGCTGCGCCTCACCGCCGGACAGCGTCGGCGCGGGCTGACCCAGCCGGACGTAACCCAGACCCACGTCGTTGAGCGTGCGCAGGTGCCGGTGGATGGCGGGGATGGCGGAGAAGAACTCGGCCGCCTCCTCGATCGGCATCTCCAGCACGTCGGAGACGGTCTTGCCCTTGTAGTGCACCTCCAGGGTCTCCCGGTTGTACCGGGCGCCCTTGCAGACCTCGCACGGGACGTAGACGTCCGGCAGGAAGTTCATCTCGATCTTGATGGTGCCGTCGCCGGAGCACGCCTCGCAGCGGCCACCCTTGACGTTGAACGAGAACCGGCCGGGGCCGTACCCCCGGACCTTGGCCTCGGTGGTCTCGGCGAACAGCTTGCGGACGTGGTCCCAGACCCCGGTGTAGGTCGCCGGGTTGGAGCGCGGGGTACGGCCGATCGGCGACTGGTCGACGCCGACCACCTTGTCGACGTGCTCCAGCCCGGAGACCCGGGTGTGCCGGCCCGGCACCAGCCGCGCGCCGTTGATCTGGTTGGCCAGCACCGCATAGAGAATGTCGTTGACCAGCGTCGACTTGCCCGAGCCGGAGACCCCGGTGACCGCGATGAGCTGCCCCAGCGGGAACGGCACGGTCAGGTTGCGCAGGTTGTGCTCGCGCGCCCCGTGCACCACCAGCTCCCGCTCCGGCGTCTGCGGTCGACGCTGCTGCGGTGTCGGGATCTCCCGCCGGCCCGACAGGTACGCCCCGGTCACCGACTCGGGATTGTCCAGCAGCTCCGGCACCGAGCCGCTGTGCACGATCCGGCCGCCGTGCTCCCCCGCGCCGGGCCCGATGTCGACGATCCAGTCGGCGACCCGGATGGTGTCCTCGTCGTGCTCGACCACGATCAGCGTGTTGCCCAGGCCGCGCAGCCGCAGCAGGGTCTCGATCAGCCGGTGGTTGTCCCGCTGGTGCAGGCCGATCGACGGCTCGTCGAGCACGTAGAGCACGCCGACCAGGCCGGAGCCGATCTGGGTGGCGAGCCGGATGCGCTGCGCCTCGCCACCGGACAGGGTGCCGGCCGCCCGGTCCAGCGAGAGGTAGTCCAGGCCGACGTCGAGCAGGAACCGCAGCCGGGCGTTGATCTCCTTGAGCACCCGCTCGGCGATCATCTTCTGCCGGTCGGTCAGCGCGATGCCGGCGAGCAGCTCGGCCGCCTCGCCCACCGACAGGTTGCACACCTCGGCGATGCTCTTGCCGGCGATGGTGACCGCCAGCACCTCGGGCTTGAGCCGGGTGCCGCCGCAGGCCGCGCAGGGCACGTCGCGCATGTAGCCCTCGTACTTGTCCCGCGACCACTCGCTCTCGGTGTCGGTGTGCCGCCGCTCGATCCACTGCACCACGCCCTCGAAGCCGGTGTAGTAGGACCGCTCCCGGCCGAACTTGTTGCGGTAGCGGACGTGCACCTGGTCGTCGGAGCCGTGCAGGATGGTCTTTTGCGCCCGCGCCGGCAGCGCCCGCCACGGGGTGTCGACGTCGAAGTGCTGGCTCTCGCCGAGCGCCTCCAGCAGGCGCAGGAAGTACTCCAGGTTGTGCCCGGTCGCCCAGGGTTGCAGCGCGCCCTCGCGCAGGGTGCGCTCCGGGTCGGGGACGACCAGCTCCGGGTCGACCTCCTTCTTGGTGCCCAGGCCGGTGCACTCCGGGCAGGCCCCGTAGGGCGCGTTGAACGAGAAGACCCGGGGTTCCAGGTCCTCGATCGCCAACGGGTGGTCGTTGGGGCAGGCCAGGTGCTCGGAGTAGCGACGTTCCCGGGCCGGGTCGTCCTCGGCCAGGTCGACGAAGTCGAGCAGCACCAGGCCGTCGGAGAGGCCGAGCGCGGCCTCCACCGAGTCGGTCAGCCGCTGCTTGGCGCCCGCCTTGACGCTGAGCCGGTCGATCACCACCTCGATGGTGTGCTTCTCCTGCTTCTTGAGCTTGGGCGGCTCGGTCAGCGGGTGCACCACCCCGTCGACCCGGGCCCGGGCGTAGCCCTTGGCCTGGAGTTCGGCGAAGAGGTCGACGTACTCGCCCTTGCGACCCCGGACCACCGGGGCGAGCACCATGAACCTGGTCCCCTCGGCCATCGTCAACACCCGGTCGACGATCTGCTGGGGGCTCTGCCGGGAGATCCGCTCGCCGCAGACCGGGCAGTGCGGCTCACCGATGCGGGCGAAGAGCAGCCGCAGGTAGTCGTAGACCTCGGTGATGGTGCCGACGGTGGAGCGCGGGTTGCGCGAGGTGGACTTCTGGTCGATGGAGACGGCCGGGCTCAGCCCTTCGATGAAGTCGACGTCGGGCTTGTCCATCTGGCCGAGGAACTGCCGCGCGTACGACGACAACGACTCGACGTAGCGGCGCTGCCCCTCGGCGAAGATGGTGTCGAAGGCCAGGCTCGACTTGCCGGAGCCGGACAGCCCGGTGAAGACGATCAGCGCGTCCCGGGGCAGGTCGAGACTGACGTCACGCAGGTTGTGCTCGCGCGCGCCACGGATGATCAGACGGTCGGCCACGGTGCGGGTGCTCCCGAAAGAAGAATGTGAGGCGGATCTGTCCGCTACGAGGGTGATCTGAGCGGTTTGCGGAGTGAGTTGAGCAGTTTCACGGGCGCGAAGGAACGCCCCGGCAACTTTAGCCCCGGGGTACGACAACTTCGTGCACGCCCACACTCCCCCAGCTCACACCGGTCAGGTCAGCCACCGCCCGGCCCGCGCCACAGCTCGGACCGGCACCGCGGCGGCACACCGACCCGGTGCCCGACCCGACCGCTGTCGGCCGGTCCGGGCACCGGTCAGAAGCCGCCCGGCAGCGGTGGCGTGGTCGGCCGGGCCGGCCGGCGTCGACCCCCTCGCCAACCGCCCCGCCGCTCGGCGGCCAGCCGGCTCTGCCGACGGCCACCCTCGTAGGCCACCTCCCGCTGGAGCCGACGCCAGCTCTCCCAGCGCCGGGGCGACAGTTCCCCGTTCTCCAGCGCCTCCCGCACCGCGCAGGCCGGCTCGGCGGTGTGCCCGCAGTCGGCGTACCGGCAGCCGGTGGCCAGCTCGGCGATGTCGGTGAACGCCCGGTCCAGGCCGGCGTGCCCGTCGAGCAGGCCGACCGCCCGGACCCCGGGGGTGTCCAGCACCGCCCCGCCACCGGGCACCGGGACCAGCGCCCGCCAGGTGGTGGTGTGCCGACCCTTGCCGTCGACGCGTCGGATCGCCTGGGTCGGCATGACGTCCGCCCCGACCAGGGCGTTGACCAGGCTGGACTTGCCCGCTCCGGACGGGCCGAGCAGGGCCAGCGTGCGCCCCGGGGCGACCAGCGGACGCAGCGGTGCCAGGCCGGTGCCCTGCTCGGCGCTGACCGGCAGCACCGGCACCCCGGGGGCCACCGCGGCGAGTTGCCGGGCCACCGCCTGCGGGTCGGCGGCCAGGTCGACCTTGGTGAGCACCACCAGCGGGGTGGCCCCCGACTCGTGGGCCAGCGCGAGCAGCCGTTCGATCCGGGCGGCGTCCGGCTCCGGGTGCACCGGCTCGACCACCGCCGCGGCGTCGAGGTTGGCGGCGAGCACCTGACCGCTGGCGTCCTTGCCGGCGGTCCGGCGGATCAGCGCGGTCCGTCGGGGCAGCACCGCGTCGACGGTCACCGGGCCGTCCGGCCAGCGGGCCAGCAGCACCCAGTCACCGGCGCACGGCAACGCGGTCAGGTCACGGGCGGCGGCGGCCAGCACCGCCGGGCCCAGACTGGCCCGGACCGGTCCGTCCGCGGCGAGCACGGTGCACACCCCCCGGTCGACCCGGGCCACCCGGCCGGGCCGGCGGTCCGGCCGCCGTCGCGCGTACGCCGCCCGCTCGGCGTCCAGGCCGAGAGCGGTCAGATCGATGGTCATGTCATCCTCACCGGGGTCGGGGCTGGTCGTGGCCGAACACGCGTCCTGCTACCGGCATGATCACCACCCCGTCCGTCGTCCCGGTACCGCGTCGTAGCCGACGGTAGGCGTCGCACCGACGCGCCGAAAGCGAATTCCCCGGCGGCGCAACGCTCCCCGGACCGTTAGGGTCGTGGCGTGACCACGGATCCACTGCTGTTGACCGGTGCGGTGACCGACGCCGCCGCCCGTCTGCTGGACACCACGGCCGGGCTCGACGCGGCGGCCGTCGCGGCTGCCAGCCTGCTGCCCGGCTGGACCCGGGGCCACGTGCTGACCCACCTGGCCCGCAACGCCGACGGGTTCGTCAACCTGCTCACCTCCGCCCGAACCGGGCAGAACATCCCGATGTACGCCAGCGACGCCGCGCGGGACGCCGACATCGCCGCCGGTGCCGACCGGCCGCCCGCCGAACTGCTGGCCGACCTGCGTCGCAGCACCGACCGGTTCACCGAGGCGGTGGCCGCGATGCCGGCGCACGCGTGGCAGGGCACCGTGCAGACCCGACGCGGCCCGTGGCCGGTCGCCCTGGTGCTCTGGGGCCGGTGGCGCGAGCTGGAGGTGCACCACGTCGACCTGGGCACCGGCTACCGGCCGGCGGACTGGCCGGCCGCGTTCGCCCAGCACCTGCTGCACGAGGTGGCCGGCGGGCTCGCCGAGCGGCCGGACGCCCCGGCGCTGGTGCTACGGCCCGCCGACGGTAACCGGCCGGAGCTGGTGGTGGGCGACCCGCAGGACGCCCCGCAGGTCGCCGGCCCCGCCGCCGAACTGGTCGCCTGGTTGATCGGCCGCAGCAGCGGCGACGTGTTGACCGTCACCCCGGACGGTCCCCTCCCGACCCCACCCGAATGGATATAGACCGCCCATGAGCTACACCGGAGACGTCACCCACGGCGGCCCGCCCGCCGTCCGGGAACTGGACCGACTCACCGTCAGCAAGCTGTCGGTCGGCCCGATGGACAACAACGCCTACCTGCTGCGCTGCCGCGACACCGGGGCGCAGGTCCTGATCGACGCCGCGAACGAGGCACCACGGCTGCTCGACCTGATCGGCGACGCCGGCCTGACCTCGGTGGTCACCACCCACCGGCACATGGACCACTGGGTGGCGTTGGAGGAGGTCGTCGCCACCACCGGCGCCCAGGCCCTGGTGCACGCCGACGACGCCGAGGGGCTGCCGATCGCGGCGCAGGCCCTGACCGACGGCGACACCGTGACGGTGGGCGAGCAGACGTTGGAGGTGATCCACGTCAAGGGGCACACCCCGGGGTCGATCGCGCTGCTCTACCGCGACCCGGCCGGCACCCCGCACCTTTTCACCGGGGATTCGCTGTTTCCCGGCGGGGTCGGCAACACCGACCGGGACCCGCAGCGGTTCGGCCAGCTCATCGACGACGTCGAGCACAAGCTGTTCGACCGGCTGCCCGACGACACCTGGTTCTATCCGGGGCACGGTGCCGACAGCACCCTCGGGGCGGAGCGGGCGTCGCTGCCGCAGTGGCGGGCGCGCGGCTGGTGACCCGGGGCACCCGGTGGCGGGCTCACACCCGGTGACCGGGCGAACGCCGGTCACCGGGGCGGATGCCGGTCACCGGGTCGGCAGCGGTCAGCCGGCCTGACCGAGGGCGGTCACCGTCCGTAGCCGACGTCGGGTGCCCAGCAGCACCAGACCGGCCAGCACCAGGCCCACCCCCATGGTGACCAGCAGCGGATCGCCGGGCAGCAGCCCGGCCAGGGCCCGTGACGCCACCCCCAGCGCCAGATAGAGACCGGCCCACGCCGCCGCGCCGAGCGCGGCACACGTGACGAACCGGCGGTACGACATCCGCAGGCCCCCGGCGGCCAGCGGCAGCAGCGTGTTGAACACCGGCAGGAAGGGTGCGACAAGCACCATCCGCCCGCCACCGGAGCGCAGCAGTTGCTCGGCGGCCGACCAGCGCCCCTCGCCGATCCAGCCACCGACCCGGCTGTGCCGCAGCCGCTCCCCGTAGATCCGCCCGGCGAGGAAGCTCAGCGACCAGCCGGCGAGGCAGCCGACGACCACCGCCACCATGGTCGCGACACCGGCGAGGGGCCGACCCACCCCCACCGCCGCGAGGATCGCCACGTCGCCGGGGACGAGCACACCGAGCAGCGGTACGGCGTCGGCGAGCATCACCAGCCCGAGCGCCGCCATCAGCAGAGCGGTGGGCAGGTCACCGAGTCGGGCCAGTTCGTCGAGCACGAGCCGACGCTACGGCTCGGGGGTGCTCCGGCGCATCGGGTCGCGACCCTGATCACTCCCCGAATTATCTCGGGGTGCCCTGGTTGGCCTGCGGGGTTCACCGGGGACGCAGCACCTGCACCCGGCGGACCGGGGAGTCGACGGACGGCTCGGTGGTGGGCACCGGATAGCTGGCCACCACCTCCAGCACGTCCCACGGCAGGTGGCCCCGGTCCGGGTCACCGACCAGCACCTGCGTCCCACCCTGGGCGGCCCGTCGCAGGTAGGGCAGCACCCGCTCGGCCAGTTCCCGGTCGTAGAGGACGTCCCCGGCGACCAGCAGCTCGGCCTGGGTGCCGTCGTCGTCGAGCAGGTCACCGGAACGGGCCTGCACCCGTACCCGGTTGGCCCGCGCGTTGACGGTCACCGCCGCCACCGCGTACGGGTCCACGTCGTTGGCGACGACCTGGGTGGCACCGCCGAGCGCGGCGGCGATGGCGACCAGTCCGGAGCCGGCGGCCAGGTCGAGCACCCGGCGACCGGCGACCAGGTCGGGGTGATCGAGCAGGTGACGGGCGAGCGCCTGACCACCGGCCCAGGCCGAGGCCCAGAACGGTGGCGGCAGGGCACGGCCGGCCGCCGCCTCCATTCGTGCCCACCAGACGATCGCGTCCTCGGCGAGGTGCAGCCGCACCTCGGGCACGAACGGCGTCGGCACCAGCCGGAGCCGGTCCAGCCCGTCCCCCGGTGCGTCGATCTCCCGCTCCAGCTCGGCCAACGCGGCGGTGCTCGGTCCGTTCACCGGTCGAGTGTCCCGGACCGGACCGCCCGAAGAGTGGTATTCCGGGCTGACCCGCGAGTTTCCCCGTAACTTCCTGCGGCACTTCAGCCGGCAAAAACCGGATCGGCCGGTTACTGTCGGGGCAGTACAGGGCGATCATCCGCCGCAGCGGCGGGATCACCCGTTGTAAACAGGGAGAGATGCATGGCAACCGGCACGGTCAAGTGGTTCAACTCGGAAAAGGGCTTCGGCTTCATCGAGCAGGACGGCGGCGGCCCCGACGTCTTCGTCCACTACTCGGCGATCGCCAGTAGCGGATACCGGGAACTGCAGGAGGCCCAGAAGGTCGAGTTCGATGTGACCCAGGGGCAGAAGGGCCCGCAGGCGGAGAACGTCCGCCCGCTGTAGGTCCGTGCCGGTGGCGGCGGCTTCGGCCGCCGCCACCGAGCGCTGTCGACCACCATCACCCGGTGACGGCACCGGTACGGCCCGGCACGACCATGATCGACTCAAGGGGGCCGTTGTAGCGCTATCCCGCCCGCCGTGACACCGCTACCTGGGCACCATTGCGGCGCATCCTGCCCGCCGTTCCGCCGGACCGAGCGAACTCCGCCGTCGGGGCGGGGAGGCACGGTCCCGTCCGTCCGGCAGGAAGACATCACGCGTTCGGGCGAGGGCGGGGAGGGCGGTCACGGCCCCCCGGCCGAGGGAAGCAGTGATCATGGGCCGCCCGGCGAGGAACCGTCACGGCCGCCCGGCGAGGAAGCGGTCACGGGCCGCCCCTCGGGGAAAGCCGCCACCGGCCGTCCGGGCGGGGTGCGGTGGTGTCAGGACCGCTTGACGAGGCCCAGGAACGACCGCCAGGCGGCCGGCGCGAAGCTGAGCACCGGGCCCGCCTCATCCTTGCTGTCGCGGACGCCGACGACACCGGGCAGGTTGGCGGCCACCTCCACACAGTCACCGCCGTTGCCGCTGCTGCGGGTGCTCTTGTGCCAGATCGCGCCGGTCAGGTCCATGAATCTGCCGCCTCCGAGATCATCTTTACGGTGGCCCCGTGGGGTAACGCCTCGGCGCGCACCGATTCCCAGGTCCGTCGCAGCGAGTGTACGTCCGCCGTCCGCTCGATGATCGATCCATGCAACTGGTTGTCGAGGTAGGCGATGTCGTCGCCCTCGGGCGGCGTGGCGATCACGAAGGCACCGTTCAGCCCGGGGTACGCCCCGGTCCCCTTCGGCACCAGGTGCAGGTGCACCCTCGGCCGGCTGCCGACGTCCCGCAGGTGCAGGAGCTGCTCCCGCATCACCTTCGCCCCGCCGACCGGGCGCTCCAGCACGGTGTGGTCGAGCACCGCCACGAACAGCGGAGGGTTAGCTCGGGTCAGGATCTCCTGCCGGGCCAGTCGCGCCGCGACCTGCTGCTCGATGTCGTCACCGAGGAAATGGCTGGCCCGCTCGAAGAGTTCCCGGGCATATGCCTCGGTCTGGAGCAGGCCGGGCAGGACCGTTTGCTGGAACGAGCAGAGTGCGGTCGCCTCCTGCTCGATGGTGACCCACTCGCGGAACCAGGGCAGCAGGCTCTCCCGGATCTGGGCGTCCCGGATCCGGGCCAGCAGGCCGTCAGTGTCCAGCACGGTGTCGCAGCGCTCGGCGAACTCCTTGCGCGGCGGCCGACGGCACTGCTCGACGGCGGCGACCAGCGAGGCCGAGTAGTTGACCAGGTCACCCAGCCCTTCCTGGGACAGTCCCGCCTTCGTCCGCAGCCGGCGCAGCTCCCCGGCGAACAGTTCCAGCATGGGCAGACGTTCCATCTGCACAACTCCTGTACGTGAAGGGTGTCGGCGCTGCACGCCCGCTCCGGTGCAACGCGAATGCCTTCCGACGGTAACGGCAACCTCAGCAGACTGTCACGTATGCGGACCTGCTCGACGCCGGACGAGGGCTCGGGCCGACTCCGCCGGGGCCGCCCCCTCCCCCGTGGGGGCGGCCCTTCCAGTCTCCGAGGAGGTAGGCCGTGCCCGGTCCGATCAGGTGGTGGAGAACCCGCGACGTCGCTGCCGGCCCGGACGACCCGGTCTGCGCCGGGACGCCGTCCCATCGGATGCGCGCGGCCCACCGGTGACCGGCGTCGACGGTGGGGAGCCGCGCCGCCGGGTGGCGACTCCGATGACGGCCCGTCGGGTGATCCCCCACGTCGCCATGCGCCCGCTCTGGCGGTGCCGCAACTGCGGCGGGGAGTGGCCCTGCCAGCCGGCCCGGCTGGGCCTGCTGGTGGAGTACCGGGGCAACCGGACCGGCCTGCTCGTCTATCTCGCCACGTTGATGACCGAGGCCGAGCGGCAGCTCACCCAGCTCCACCCCGACCGGCGCGACGAGTTGACGGACCGCTTCCTCACCTGGGCCAGGGCACGGGAGTGACCCCCGGCCGCCCGTCGCCAACCGTGGGTACCCCGTCACAGGAGGCGTGGCGGACGGGGTACCCACGGGGTCGGGGGTCAGGCGACCAGCCGCTTGGCCAACTCGTCGGCGACCTGCTTGGCGATGGTGGGCGGGATGGCGGCGGCGATCTTCTCCGGGGTGAGCCCGGTCAGGACGCCGGTGATGATGGCTTGCTCGTCGGTGAAGTCCTTGGTGGCCAGCGCGGTCTGCAGCGAGGCCACCTGCGCGCCGAGCGACTTCAGGCTCGGGTGCGGGACGACGAAGTCGGGGTTGGTGTGGTCCTCACCCATCGCCATCCGGGTGTAGATCTGACCCACCGGGTTCCGGCCGTCCAGGACGGTCAGGTTCTTGTGGACGGTCTCCAGCCAGGCGTGCTCTTCGGGTGTCATGTCGGGTCCTTCCAGTAGTCCGATGCCGGTCAGGTAGCGCCGGAACAGCGAGGTCTGGTCCCGTCCGGCCTTGGTCGAGTCGCGGAAGAAACTGAAGTGGGTGTGCCACAGGTGCGAGTCGTCGCCGGAGCTGCGCTTGCCGAGCCGGTCCCAGCGCCGCACGACCTTGCCGTCGGGCGAATAGATGATCTCCCGCAGGTCGCGGCTGTCCGCCGTGTTCGCCCGGCACTGGGCGACACACCACTCGGAGAACGTCCGCAGGTCGTGGGTCGCGCCCCCGGACCGCACGCTGAACGTGCCCACGTCCAACCCTGAGGCATAGAGGGTGAGGCCGGCGGAGTCCCGGGGTGACTCCACCACGGAGTAGTCGTTGGCGACCACCCGGTCCGAGCCGGTGTGGTAGCCGCCCCGGTGGGCCGGATCGCCGACGATCCCCACCGCCGCCGGGTCGAGGCTCTTGATGGTGTCGAGCAGGAGCCGGCGGACCGCCAGCAGATTGGCCGGAGCCGTCGTCATGACGTCCCCCTCTCCGCAGTCGGAACCAGGGCGCCGACTGCTTCAGCACCAGGCCAGGGCCGGAAACGTCGCTACTCCGCGTAGGCAGTGCCCGCTGGGAGAGCGGACCCGACCGCTGGTGCACGTCATCGGGCGTTGCGAGAGACGATATCCACAGTTGCCAGAAAAGCCCAGTTCAGAGGGATTGTCTTCAGATAGGTCGAAGCTGGGAGTTGACTGGGACCGTGGGCAGCACCAGCCGCGACGGATGCGATGGATCATGCAGGATCTGCCGCAGCCCTGCGCGGAGCGTGATGGCCGTCCCGAGTGGTTCGCCGGTGCCGGGATTGCGCGCGTAGCGGGGATGGGCACCGCCTGAGACCTGCACCCGCAGCCGGTGCCCCACGGCGAAGCGGTGCGCCACCGGCCACAGTGCCACCGGCACCCGGGTCACCCCGTCCGGGTCGACCGGGAACCGGCCGGGGGCCACCCGGACCAGACCGTCGGCGACGTTCCAGGACCGGCCGCGCCGGTCCACGTCGCAGAGCCGCACGAAGACGTCCAGGTACGACAGTTCGCTGCGGACGTGGATCTCCGCGTGGACCGGGCCGACCACCTCGACCGGGTCGGTCAACACCGCACTGGTGTAGACCAGCACGTCGGGGCGGGCCTCGACGGAACGGTTGTCGACCGGGCCGGCCCGCTGGGCGACCAGCAGCGGACCGCCCAGCGACGGGGTGGGGTCGGTGGGGTCGTACCGGATGGTGTCCGGGGCCGATTCGGCCGGTGGCTGCGGGGCGAGCCGGCCCCCGGCGTGCAGGTGCCACGGGGTCACGGTGGCCGGCGGCGGCCAGTCGGGGAGGTCACGCCAGCCCCCGCCGTCCCCGCCGACGTGCACCCGCACCGGGGCGCGCGGCGGCGCGGGTCGGCCGTGCAGGTGGGCGTCGAGCCAGCCCAGCCCCTCCCGCAGCGACTCCGCCAGCAGGCCGGGGCTGCCGTGCGTCCACGGGCCGACGGTGAGCCGGGTGGGCACGCCCGCCGCCCGCAGCGCGGCGTGGTCGGCGAGCTGGGCTGGCAGGAAGATGTCCTGCCAGCCGCTGACCATCGTCACCGGGGCGCGCACCTCGGCGATCCGCGCGCCGAAGACCCGGGTCCGCCAGTAGTCGGCGTCCGGGGTGTGGTGGTGCAGCCACTCCTGGAAGAACGGCACGGTCACCCCGGTCGCGACCCGGTCGGCCTCGGCCAGCGGCAGGTGGGCCAGGGCGGCGGCCAGCCGGGGCTGCCCGCGCTTGAGCTCCCACTGCCGGGCCAGCCACGGTACGGTCTGCGCCTGGAGCAGCTCGGCCCAGGTCAACACGGTGTCCAGGGCGAAGGATTCCCCCGCGTACGTCGAGTCGCGGGTGGCCGAGGCGGTGACCACCGCGACCATCGCGGCCAACTCCTCCCCCGCGTCGGCGGCCAGCGCCCACTGGACGAAACCCTGGTAGCTGGCCCCGAACATGCCGAACCGGCCGGTGTACCAGGGTTGCCGACGCAACCAGTCGACGGTGTCGAGCCCGTCGTCGCGCTCGTGCACCAGCGGGTCGAACAGCCCGTCGGAGCCGTCGGTGCCCCGGCAGGACTGGATCACCAGGTGGAAACCGCGACCGGCGACCAGCCGACCGAGCAGCCGCATCGGCCCGCCCCGCCCGTACGGCGTGCGGATCAGCACGGTCGGCGCACCGGGCAGCCGGGGGGCGTAGTGGTCGGTGCGCAGCCGCGCCCCGTCGCGGGCCCGGACCACGCCGCCCCGGGTGACGTCGACCCGGTGGGTGGGCGCGGCCGGCAGCCGCAGCGCGGCGGCGGCGAGTCGGGCGAGCGAGCGGTCCAGCACGACGGTCAGTCCACCGGGCGGCGGGACGGCTCGGCGCGGGCGGCCCGCATGGCGTCGCGGTGCTCCCGCATCGAGGCGACCATGGTGGTCATGAACCGCTGCACGACCGCCAGCTCGTCGTCGGTGAACCGGGCCATCACCTCGTCGGTACGCCGCCCGAGCGGGCCGAAGAAGCTCATCGCCAGGGCGGCCCCCCGGTCGGCGTAGTGCAGGAACACCTTGCGCCGGTCGGCGGTGTCGCGGTCGCGGCGGATGTGCCCGGCGCGTTCCAGCCGGTCGATCAGCGCGGTCACCGACCCGGAGGAGAGATTCAGCTGTTCACCCAGCCGGCCGGGGGTGATCGGGTCGCCGAGCAGCTCGGCGTCCATCACGGCGATCAGGGCGTGCAGGTCGGTCGGGTTGAGCCCGTGCAGGCCGGCGAAGGCGTGCCCGATGTGCTGCGCGTCCACCGAGTAACGCCGCAGGTCGTTGGTGATGTCGGCCACCATCCGCCCGCGCGGATCGTCCCGCCGCCGATACATCTCGTGCGCTGCCACGCCCGCCGTCGCCCCCTGTCGATGCGCCCGGTTGCAGCATAGAACAGCTACCGATAATCTCGTCCATCAAGATACTCGAAGGGCGGGCTATCTCTCCGTCCGGCGTCCCCACCGACCAAGAGGGCCTCCGATGTCTCTGTTCACCCGCGTCGCCCGCAGCCGGCTCGCCGCCTGGCTCACCGTGGTCGCCGCGATCGTCGTCGGCGCGATCGTCTTCGGGCTGCCCAAGCCCGACAACCCCGCCCCCGTCTCGACCACCGGCCTGTCCGTGCAGTGGCAGTCGACCCAGGTGGAACGCCTCCAGGAACAGCTGCCGCAACGCGACGTCCAACCGGCCATCGTCGTGGTCAGCCGGGACGACGGCGCAGCCCTGACCGACGCCGACCGGGCCGCCGTCACCGGACGCTCCGACGCGCTGGGCCGGCTCGCCGTCGGCGGTCAGGTCAGCCCACCCCAGGTCTCCCCGGACGGCACCGTCGCGCTGCTCGCCGTCCCGCTGGACACCGCCGGCGGCCAGCAGGCCGTCGCCGACGAGGTGGCCCAGGTACGCGACGCCGTCGGCGGCCTCCCCGACGGGATCACCGTCGCGGTCACCGGGGCACCCGCCTTCACCGCCGACCTGACCAAGGTCTTCGAAGGCGCCGACATCACCCTGCTCGCGGTCACCGCCGGCGTGGTCGCCCTGCTGCTGCTGATCACCTACCGCAGCCCGTTCCTGTGGATCGTGCCGCTGATCGTCGTCGCCGCCACCGAACAGCTCACCCTGCGGGCCGTCGACACCATCGTCCCGGCCGTCGGCATCAACCTCCAGGAGGGCGCGGTCACCGGCATCGCCAGCGTGCTGGTCTTCGGCGCCGCCACCGACTACGCCCTGCTGCTCATCGCCCGCTACCGGGAGGAACTGCGCCGCCACGAGGACCGGTTCGCCGCCATGCGCGCCGCCGTACGCCGTACCGCCGAACCGATCCTGGCCAGCGGCGGCACCGTCGTGCTCGGCGTGCTCACCCTGCTGCTCTCCGAGCAGGAGACCAACCGGGCGCTCGCCGTGGCCTGCGCCACCGGGGTCGTGTTCGCCATGCTCTCGGCGCTGTTCGTGCTCCCCGCCGTGCTGGTCATCTTCGGCCGGGGGCTGTTCTGGCCGTTCGTGCCCAGGGTCGGCGGCCCGGCCCGCGAGGGCAAGCTGTGGGGCCGGCTCGGCGCGGCCGTGGTCCGCCGCCCGGTGCCCGTCGCCGCGCTCGCCACCCTGCTGCTCGCCGGCCTCGCCCTCGGCGGCCTCGGCATCCGCACCGGCCTGTCCGAGACCGAACAGTTCCGGGTCGAGCCGGAGGCGGTCGCCGGAGCCCAGACCCTGGCCCGCGCCTTCCCCGCCGGCACCACCCAGCCGGTGGCCGTCCTCACCAACCCGGCCGCCGCCCCGGCGGTCACCCGGGTCGCCGCCGCCGTGCCCGGCGTCGCCTCCGCCCGGCCCGGCCTGGCCGGCGGCAACGTGGCCCAGGTCGACGTGGTGCTGACCGACGAACCGGGCACCCCGGCGTCCGACCGGGCCGTCGAGGCGCTGCGCGACGCCGTCGCCGCTGTACCCGACTCCGCCCCACCGGCCGTCGAGGGCGTCGACCCGCCCGACGGCGCGCTCGTCGGGGGCACCGTCGCCGCGACGTACGACTCCGACGAGGCCAACACCCGCGACCTGTGGCTGATCCTGCCGATCATCCTGGTGCTCGTCCTCGCCGTGCTGGTGCTGCTGCTGCGCGGCCTGCTCGCCCCGCTGCTGCTGGTGCTCACCGTGATCGCGTCCTTCTTCGCCAGCCTCGGCGCGGCCTGGCTGCTCTTCGACCACGTGCTGGGCTTCCCCGCGCTGGACAGCGGAGTGCTCCTGCTGGCCTTCGTGTTCCTCGTCGCCCTCGGCGTGGACTACAACATCTTCCTGGTCACCCGGGCCCGGGAGGACGCCCGTCTCACCGGCACCCGGGACGGGATGCTGTCCGCCCTGCGGGTCACCGGCGGGGTGATCACCAGCGCGGGCATCCTGCTCGCTGCGGTCTTCGCCGTCCTGGGCGTGCTGCCGCTGATCCTGCTGACCCAGATCGGGATCATCGTGTGCCTCGGTGTGCTGCTCGACACACTACTGGTGCGCACGGTGCTGGTGCCGGCCCTGGCGTTCGTGCTCGGCGACCGCTTCTGGTGGCCGGGCCGCATCCAACGGGACGCCCCCGACTCGGCCATCACCCCCGAGCCAGCCGCCCACCCCTGACCCAGCCGCCCCCGACACGGGCGCCACCACCCCACGAGACTGAACCGACCTCCACCCTCCGCCCACCCCTCATTTCCAGCCACCTCCCACCCCAGCTCCCTCGCTACCGACCCTCACCCCACCTCCCACCGCGCCCTCGCTCCCGGCCCCTCGCACCACCTCCCGTCCCCGCTCCGGGCGCGCGCGAGCAAGATCGCGCTCGATCCTGGTTGTAGTTGCCTCCGCAGCTTCGAACACCACTACAACCTTGTTCGAGGGCGAACACGGGCGGCGGGCGCGGGCGGGCCGGGGCGCGGCGGACAGCAGACGCGGGCACGAGCGGCGGGGGTGGGCGAACGCGGGCGACGGGCGACGAACACGGCCGGCGCGACGGGTGGGCGCAGGTGCGGGGATGTGGTGCCGGTCACGGCCGGCCCGGTCAGCGGGAGCAGTGCCGAGACGGGCCTTCCCGGGCCCGCGTACGCTAGGAGACCGACCAGCAGGGTCGACTCCCCCCGGCACCGACACCGACGATCACTGTGGCCTCGTCCGCCGTGACCGTCGCGACCGGGTGCCCGACCGGCCCACCGGGGCCGGCGGGATGCCGGTGGGAGCGGCAGACCCGCAGCTGGCACGGCCGCAACAGCAGTTCCGGCCGAGTTCCGGGCGGCGTCGGGGGTGACCCCGACACCTGACCCGGCAACCGCAGACAGGAGTATGGAGGGTATGCAGCTTCGCACCGACCTCCGCAATGTCGCCATCATCGCCCACGTCGACCACGGCAAAACGACCCTGGTCGACGCCATGTTGCGGCAGGCCGGCGCCTATGGGGCCCGTGGTGAGAACACCGAGCGCGTCATGGACTCGATGGATCTCGAACGGGAAAAGGGCATCACCATCCTGGCCAAGAACACCGGCGTGCGCTACCTGCCGGCGGACGGCTCCGACCCGGTCACCATCAACATCATCGACACCCCCGGCCACGCCGACTTCGGCGGTGAGGTCGAGCGGGGCCTGACCATGGTCGACGGGGTGGTGCTGCTGGTCGACGCCAGTGAGGGCCCGCTGCCGCAGACCCGGTTCGTGCTCCGCAAGGCGCTCAAGGCCCGGATGCCGATCATCCTGGTGATCAACAAGGTGGACCGGCCCGACGCCCGGATCAAGGAGGTCGTGGACGACACCTACGAGCTCTTCCTCGACCTGGACGCCGACGAGGAGCAGATCGACTTCCCGATCGTCTACGCCTGCGCCCGCGACGGCATCGCCTCGCTGACCCAGCCCGCCGACGGCTCGGTGCCCGGCGACAGCACCAGCCTGGAGCCGCTGTTCCGGACCCTGCTCGACACCATCCCGCCGCCCTCCTACGACGAGGGTGCCCCGTTGCAGGCGCACGTCACCAACCTGGACGCCTCGCCGTTCCTCGGTCGGTTGGCGCTGTGCCGGGTGCGTCAGGGCACCATCAGCAAGGGCCAGACGGTGGCCTGGTGCCGTACCGACGGCAACACCCAACGGGTCCGCATCTCCGAGATGCTGATGACCGAGGGCATGGAGCGTAAGCCCGCCGACTCGGCCGGGCCGGGCGACATCATCGCCGTCGCCGGCATCCCCGAGATCATGATCGGTGAGACCCTGGCCGACGCGGAGAACCCGATCCCGCTGCCGCTGATCACCGTGGACGAGCCGGCCATCTCGATGACCATCGGCACCAACACCTCGCCGCTGGTCGGGCGGGTCAAGGGCGCCAAGGTCACCGCCCGGATGGTCAAGGACCGGCTCGACAAGGAGCTGGTCGGCAACGTGTCGCTGCGGATCCTGCCCACCGAGCGGCCGGACGCCTGGGAGGTGCAGGGCCGTGGCGAGCTGGCCCTGGCGATCCTGGTCGAGCAGATGCGCCGGGAGTCCTACGAGCTGACCGTCGGCAAGCCGCAGGTGGTCACCAAGGAGATCGACGGCAAGACCTGCGAGCCGGTCGAGCGGTTGACCATCGACGCGCCGGAGGAGTACCTGGGCGCGATCACCCAACTCCTGGCCACCCGCAAGGGCCGGATGGAGCAGCTGGTCAACCACGGCACCGGCTGGATCCGGATGGAGTGGCTGGTGCCGGCGCGGGGCCTGATCGGCTTCCGCACCGAGTTCCTCACCGACACTCGGGGCACCGGCATCCTGCACCACGTCTTCGAGTCGTACGAGCCGTGGTTCGGTGAGCTGCGCACCCGCAACAACGGGTCGCTGGTGGCCGACCGGACGGGCGTCGTCACCCCGTTCGCGATGATCAACCTCCAGGAGCGCGGCCAGCTCTTCGTCGAGCCGACCACCGAGGTGTACGAGGGCATGATCGTCGGGGAGAACTCCCGCTCCGACGACATGGACGTCAACATCACCAAGGAGAAGAAGCTCACCAACATGCGGGCCTCGACGTCCGACGAGACCGAGAAGCTGATCCCCCCGCGCAAGCTCTCCCTGGAGCAGGCGCTGGAGTTCTGCCGCGAGGACGAGTGCGTCGAGGTGACCCCGGTCGCCGTCCGGATCCGCAAGGTGGTGCTGGACCAGACCCAGCGGGGTCGGATGGCCGCCCGCCGCAAGCACGCCGGCTGAACCACCCCACAGCACCCCGCACCACCCCGGAGCCCCGGTCCGCCACGCGCGGCCCGGGGCTCCGCCCTGCCCGACCGGGAGCCGACCGACGGGACGGGAGACCGGGGCCGAACCGGCCGCCCGGAGTGCGGCGGCGGGATGGCGCGGGTAGGGCGGGCTCGACCGTCGGGCCGCCCGGGAGTAAGGCGGACGGGGTGGGCGGGCTCGACCGTCGGGCCGCCCGGGAGTAAGGCGGACGGGGTGGGCGGGTTCGACCGTCGGGCCGCCCGGACGACGGGGGCCGTGCCCACCGGTCGCCTCGCTTCGGCGGCCCCCGTGCCCGCAGGCGGTCCGTTACCGTCACGGCATGACCTGGGATGACCTCGACGCCCGGCTGGACCGGGTGCCCGGCACCGTTTCGGCGTACGTGGGTCGGCTCGACGCGCCGGCCACCTGGACCCGTACCCCCGACGCCACCCACTACGCGGCCAGCACCATGAAGGTCGCGGTGCTGCTGGCGCTGCACCGGGCCGCCGAGGCGGGCACCCTCGACCTGGACGTCCCGGTGCCGGTGGTCGACGAGTTCGACTCGGCCCAGCCGGGGGCGCCCCGGTTCTCCTGCGCCCGGCACTACGACAACGACGACGCGGTCTGGGAGCGGCTGGGCGGGCAGGCCACCCCGCGTTGGCTGGCCGACCGGATGATCACCCGGTCCAGCAACCTCGCCACCAACCTGATCATCGACCGGGTCGGGCTGCCCGCCGTCGCCCAGGCGTGGCAGCTCGCCGGGGCCCGGCACAGTGTCACCGGTCGGGGCATCGAGGACGCCGCCGCCCGGGAGGCCGGCATCACCAACCTGGTCACCCCGGCCGACCTGGCGGCGCTGCTCGGCGGGCTGGCCACCGGTGCCGAACACCCCGGACCGCTGGCCTCCCCGGCCGCCTGCGCCGCCATGCTGGACGTGCTGCTGGCCCAGCGGCACCGGGAGGATCTCGCCGCCGGGCTGCCCGACGGCACCCGGATCGCCCACAAGAACGGCTGGGTACGCGGGGTACGGCACGGTGCCGGCGTGGTCCTGCCCGACGACGCCCCGGCGTACGTGATCGCCGTCTGCACCACCACCGACCTGGCCGCCTCCCCCGACGACGACCTCGACGACGCCTGCCGACTGGTCGCGGAGATCTCGGCAACGGCCTGGGCGGCCCGACACGACCTGGCCGGCTGACCCGCAACGGCCCGGCCCGCCACGATCGGCTGACCGGCCCGGCTGGGCCCGGGCCAGCCCGGTGTCACTCCAGCAGGTGCGCCCGCAGGGCGGCGCGGACCTCGGTGGTCACCCCCAACCCGTCCACCAGGTACGCGTCGAACGACCCGAACACCCGGCGCACCTCGTCGTAGCCCGCGTCCAGGTACTCGGGGCGGACCTCCAGCACCGCCTGCGCCGTCTCCGGGTCCAGCTCCGGCCGGCGACGCAGCATCGCCGCCGACATGGTCGCCCGCGACTCCACCGTCAGGTCGTTGTGCCGCAGGTAGTCGGCCCGCACCGTCGCCTCGTCGACGCCGAGTGCGGTGAGCAGCACCACCGCCAGCCACCCGGTGCGGTCCTTGCCGGCCGAGCAGTGGAACAGCAACGGCAGGTGGGCCGGATCGGCCGCCAACCGTACCGCGTGGGCGAAGCCCTCCCGGGCCACCGCGGCGCTGACGAACCAGCGGTAGACCTCCGCCATCGCCGCCGCCGCACCCCGCCGGGCCAGCTCGTCGTACCCGGCGAGGTCGTGACCGTGCAGCACCGCCGAGAGGTAGGTGAACCCGGGGTGCGTCGGGTCGAGCACCGGCAACCGGACCAGACGGGGGTCACCGACCAGCCGGTTCGGCGGGGCGAGCGCGGTCTCCGAGTCGTCGCGCAGGTCCACCACGCAGGCCGGGGCGAGCCGGCCCAGCACCGTCAGGTCGGCCTCGGTCAACCGCCCCAGCGCCGGGGTCCGGATCAGCCGGCCCACGCGTACCCGCCGCCCGTCCGTGGTGGGTAGTCCGCCCAGGTCACGGGCGTTCGGTGCGCCCACCAGCTCCCAGTCCCGCACGCTCATCGGCCTCCCCTTCCGGCGACATGGTGCGTATAGGGTGCCGCACATGACGATCGCCGCGGTACGCACCCACCGGCTGTCCGCGCCGCTGCACACCCCGTTCGTCACCGCGCTGCGCCGGACCACCACGGTGCGGACCCTGGTGGTGGAGGTGACCGACGACGACGGTCGGTCCGGTTACGGGGAGGCACCGCAGGTGTGGCAGGTCACCGGGGCTTCGGTGGCCGGCGCGGAGGCGTGCGTGCGGGACGTGCTCGCCCCGGTGGTGGTCGGCCGGGACGCCGACGACGTGCTGGCCCGCTGCGCCGAGATGGCGGCGACGGTGGCCGGCAACGAGGCGGCCCGCTGCGCGCTGGACGTGGCCCTGCACGACCTGGCGGCACGGCGGCTCGGCGTACCACTGGTGCGGTTGCTCGGCGGCACGGCGCTGCGGGTGCCGACGGACGTCACGCTGGCGGCCGGGGACGGCGCGGAACTGGCCAGGGCGGCCCGGCAACGGCAGGGCGAGGGCTTCGACGTGCTCAAGCTGAAGGTCGGCACGGATGCGGCCGGCGACCTGGCACGGGTCCGCGCGGTCCGGGCGGCCGTCGGCCCGGGGGTGCGGATCCGGTTGGACGCCAACCAGGGCTGGACGCCGCGCGAGGCGGTCCGGGTGATCCGGGGCGTCGAGGACGCCGGGCTCGACGTGGAGCTGGTCGAGCAGCCGGTCGCCCGGTGGGACCTGGACGGCATGGCCTGGGTCGGCGACCGGGTGGGCGTGCCGATCCTGGCCGACGAGGCGGTGTTCGGGGTGCGGGACCTGGTCGAGGTGATCCGCCGGCGGGCCGCCGACCTGGTCAACGTCAAGCTCGCCAAGTGCGGTGGGCTGCGACCGGCGCGGACCCTGCTGGAACTGGCCCGCGCGCACGGCATGGGCACCCTGGTCGGGTCCATGATGGAGAGCCAGGTCGGTGTCGGGGCGGCGGCCAGCCTGGCCGCCGCGTACACGACCAGTGCCGTGTCCGACCTGGACGCCGCCTGGTGGCTGGCCCGGTCACCGGTGCGCGGGGGGCTGCGGTACGAGGGCGCCACGGTGGTGCTGCCGGACGCCCCGGGGCTCGGGATCACCTCGGTGACCGAAACAAAAGTTCACCACCAGAGTTGATGACCGCATTTTTCTTACCTATCGTCCGGTGAGGCACCGACACGTGAGCCGGAGGTCGACGTGGAGTTGGAGCCGGGCTGCGAGGCCCTCGTACAGGTGGCCGTCGCCACCCTCTGGACCGACCCCGGCGCGACCCGCCCGGTCGACCGGCCGGCCCTGTCGGTGCCGTCCGACACCGACGGCTGGATCACCGGGATGGACGCCACCCAACGGGTCGGCGACTGCGTGCTCAGCCAACTGCTGCTCGGTGAACGGGTCCTGGTGACCGCGCTGCGCCCCGGCGGCTGGGCCGAGGTGGTCGCGGTGCAACAGGCCGCCCCCCGACGTGACCCGCGCGGCTATCCCGGCTGGCTGCCCACCGCGCAACTCACCCCCGCCACCCCCGACGCGGACCCGCCCGGTCCGTTGGTCGTCGACGCCGTCAGCACCGGCCTGCGCGCCACCCCGGACGGCCCGGTGACCCTGCCCGGGGTCGTCCTCGGCACCCGGCTCCTGCCCGTGGGCCCCGCCGTCGACGGGTGGCGACCGGTCCGGGCACCCGGTCGGCCCGATCCCCTGTGGGTGCCCGAGGTGGACGTCACCGACCTGCCCACCGTCGCGCCGACGGCCGACGAGGTGCTCACCGTCGCCGCCCGGCTGCGCGACGTCGCGTACGTCTGGGGTGGGCTCTCCGGGCACGGGATCGACTGTTCCGGCCTGGTCCACCTGGTCTGGCGGCGGTTCGGCGTGACGCTGCCCCGCGATGCCGACGACCAGGCGGCGGCCACCACCCCGGTGCCGGCCGGCGAGGAACTCCCGGGCGACCTCTACTTCTTCGCCCGCCCCGGACGCCGGGTCCACCACGTCGGCCTGGTGACCGACGGCAGCGGACCACGGATGCTGCACGCCTGCTACCGGCAGCGGCGGGTGCTGGCGGAGCCGCTGCCGCCCGACCGGGTCGCCACCCTGGTCGGCGCGCACCGGGTCTGACCCGGGGTTCGAACCGGCGATGGGCGTCACCGACGTGCGGTGACGCCCATCGTGGTCACGACGGTCAGCGGCGGGCCTCGACCAGCTCGCGGCGGCGGTCCCGGGACGACTTGACCAGGCTCGCCACCGTCGCCACGGCGAGGCAGCCGAGGATGACGGTCAACGACAACCAGATCGGGATGTGCGGGGCCCAGCCGATCGGCTCACCACCGTTGAGGAACGGCAGGTTGTTGTCGGCCAGCGCCTCGAGCACCAGTTTGACGCCGATGAAGCCGAGCACCACCGCCAGGCCGTAGCTCAGGTAGATCAGCCGGTCGAGCAGCCCACCGACCAGGAAGTAGAGCTGTCGCAGACCCATCAGCGCGAAGACGTTCGCGGTGAAGACCAGGTAGGGCTCCTGGGTGATCCCGAAGATCGCCGGGATCGAGTCCAGCGCGAAGATCAGGTCGGTGGTGCCGATCGCGATCATCACCACCAGCATCGGGGTGAACAACCGCCGGCCGGCCTGGTGGGTGGTGAGCTTCGCCCCGTCGTAGTCCCGTGAGATCGGCAGCGCCTTGCGGCTCCACCGGATCAGCACGTTCTCCTTGAACTCGTCCTCCTCCGGCTCACCCTGGCGGGCCAGGTTGATCGCCGTGTAGATCAGGAACGCGCCGAAGATGTAGAACACCCAGGAGAACTGGGCGAGCAGCGCCGCTCCGGCGGCGATGAAGCCACCCCGCATGACCAGGGCCAGCACGATGCCGACGAGCAGCACCTTCTGCTGGTATTTCCGGGGCACCCCGAAGCGGGCCATGATGATCACGAAGACGAAGAGGTTGTCCACCGAGAGGCTGTACTCGGTCAGCCAACCGGTGTAGAACTGGCCGGCCACGTTGCCGCCCGCGGTGACCCACAGCCCGGCCCCGAAGAGCAGCGCCAGGCCGACGTAGAAGCTGACCCAGAGGCTCGACTCGCGGACGCTGGGCTCGTGCGGCCGGCGACCGATGATGAAGAGGTCGACGAGGAGCACAGCCGTCAGTGCGACGAGAGTTCCCGCCCACACCATTCCGGACACGTTCAATCCATTCCTCCGGCAGACACGCGGCGTCGGGCACACCGTACGCCGCGTGACGGCGGGGTGGGCGACGACGCACACACTGGTGACTGACGGAGGTCTCTTCCGCCGGTGACCCGCGAACGGGCCGCCGACCGGCGGAGCCGGGTCGATTGTCGGGGGTGACGCTCGACCGTGCTGACGACTCCGTCGCGAGGGAATACTCCCCTCCTCGGCCGCCATTGTTCACCATCGAGGGCCACGGGCGCATCTCCTGCGGCATGCATTGCCGGCAGCATCACGTTCCGAAACCGGTCGCCGCGCCGGTCGCTCCGCTGCGGCAGACCGCCCACAGCGCCCGTCGAGGGGTGATGCCGCAGGTGGGGGCCGATCGGGTCGGCTGGCGCCACGCCACACCCCGCAAGGCTTCCTAGGAGGCTAGGTGTGGCTGGTGCGGAGTCGGTCCGCCTGCTCCGCGCCGGGTTCGGCCCCACTGCGGTGGGGCCTCGGCAGGGCGTGGCAGGCTGTCAGCATGGTGCTTGAGGTCGCGCTCATCGACGTACTGCCCGGACACGAGGACGATTTCGCCGCCGCCTACGCGGAGGCGCACGCCATCATCATCGCCACCGAAGGGTGCCGCTCGGTCCGGATGACCCGGGGCATCGAGTCCCCCTCCCGCTTCGTGCTGCTGGTCGAGTGGGACTCGGTGCAGGCCCACGAGGAGAACTTCCGGGGCACCGAGGCGTTCGACAGGTGGCGGGCGCTGATCGGCCCACACTTCGCCGGACCGCCCCGGGTCGAGCACTTCGTCGACGTCCCGGCCTGAGCCGAGCCGGCCGTTCCGGGTCGGCCCGGCGGGTCCCACCATCCGACCCCACGGGCCACAGGTCGTTTCGCGGTCGACCCGGCGGCGGGCCGGCCGGTTCGGGGTGGCCGGTTCGGGGTGGCCGGTCGAGCGGTCCCGGTTCGGGGCGGCCCGGCGGGTAGAGAAATTTACCTTGGTCGATCAGATTCGAGCCGGTTCTGTCGTACCTCCGGGTTATCGTGCGGCGCACGCGCGGCCCACCGGCCCCGACACGTTCGGGGGTGCCGGGCCCGGTGGTCGCGCGCCGACCCACCGTGCCGGTGCCCCACCGTGCCGGCGCCCCACCATGCCGGCGCCCCACCGTGCCGGTGCCCCACTATGCCGGTGGACCGTTGCGGCCGTTACGGCGCAGTGGTGTTAATCCGTGGCGTCCGGTGCGCCCGCTCCGGTTGACTGGCCCGCATGACCGCACGGGTGTTCCTGGTGACCGGGGTGAGCCGACGGGTCGGCATCGGCGCGGCGGTCGCCCGCACCCTCGCCGCCGACGGACACCGGCTGCTCCTCACCGGCCTGCCCGACTTCGACGACGCCCAGCCCTACGGCGGTGACCCCGACGGCGTGCCGGCGTTGCTGGCCGATCTGGCTGGTTCCGCCGAACACATCACCGCCGACCTGCTCGACCCGGGCACCCCGGCGGCCCTGGTCGCCGAGGCGGTACGCCGGCACGGCCGGCTCGATGCCGTGGTGGCCGCGCACGCCTACTCCACCAGCACCCGGCTGGGGGAGCTGGACGCCACCCAGGTCGACCGGCACCTGCTGGTCAACGTCCGGGCCTGTCTGCTGCTGGCCGACGCGTTCGCCACCGCCTTCACCGCCGGGGCCGGCGGCCGGCTGGTGTTCTTCTCCAGCGGCCAACGACTCGGCCCGATGCCCGACGAGTTGGCCTACGCGGCCAGCAAGGCCGCCCTGGAGAACCTCACCACGCAGCTCGCGCCGCTGCTGATGGCCCGGGGGATCACCGTCAACTGCCTCAACCCCGGGCCGACCGACACCGGTTACGCCGCACCGGAGGCACACGCCGCCGTGGCCGCGCGCTTCCCGGGCGGGCGCTGGGGCACCCCGCAGGAGGCGGCCCGGCTGGTGCGCTTCCTCTGCTCACGGGAGGCGGACTGGCTCACCGGCCAGGTCATCGACTCCGAGGGTGGCTTCAACCGCTACGGGTGAGCCCGGACCGGCCGGCCGCGTACCGGGGCCGTCGGCCGCTTCGCCCGGCTCTCCCCCACGGTGGGCGGCACCCCCGCCGCCGGACGCACCGACGGCGACCGCGGGTGGGCCGACGGCGAGACCGGCGGCCCTGCGACCGAGTAGTTCCACCGTCTCCGCCGCGCTGAGCGCGGCGGCGGAGAGCCAGCCGGTCATCCGGTCGTAGCGACCGACGTCGGCGTCGGAGGCCAGCCGCACGTCGGTCGTCAGCGCCTCCAGCATCACCGTGCGCGGGTCGGCCGGGTCGGGGAACGAGTAACACGAGAAGGCGGTCAACGGGTACGCGCCACCACGCGGGACCCCCGTCCTCGGCACCACCCGGATGGTCACGTGCGGCAACTCGGCCAACGCCAGCAACTGGTCCAACTGCTCACGCCACACGTCGGCGGGCAGACCCGCCGGATCGCAGGCCCGCTCGTCGAGCAACGCGGTGTACTGCGGCGGATCGGGGCGGCGCAACACCCCCTGCCGGGTGAGCCGGGCCCGCAGATCGGCCTCGACGTCGACGTCCGGGTGCAGCAGCCGACCGGCGGTGATCCGCAGCCGGGCGTAGCCGGGCGCCTGGAGCAGGCCCGGCAGCACCGTCGGCTGGTATTCCACGATGGACGCCGCCCCCGCCTCCAGCTCGGCGTAGGTGCGCTGCCGCTCGCTCATCTCGCCGAGCGCCTTCCACCAGCCGCGCCCGGTCGCCGCGTCGCGGGCGATGACGATCAGTGCCTCGCGCTGCGGCGACGGCACCTCGTAGACGTCCAGCAGATCGAGTACGTCGGCCAGGTCGGGCCGGCTCTGCCCCAGCTCGATGCGGGACAACTTGGAGGTGGAGGCCCAGCCCAACCGGGCACAGACCTGTTCCAGCGTCAGCGCCTCCCGTCTGCGCAACTGGCGCAGCTCGGCGCCGAGCCTCGCGCGTCGAATGACAGGACTCGATGACAATGGCATCCCGGCCTCCCCACGAGGGAGGGTACGCAGGATCATCACCCAGGGCAACACTTTGCTTGCTCACCGCAACAATAATCTGAGCCCGATTCGGATGACGCCGCTGTCGGAGACGGCCCCGAACGGCAGCCCCCCGTTCGCTACGGCTGCCGTTCGGGGCCGTCCGGTCAGGGCCGGTAGGTGCCGAACGACCAGACGTGACCGGCGAGGTCCCGGGCCGCGTAGTCACGGGAACCGTAGTCGGTGTCGAACGGTTCCCGGACGATCTCCGCCCCGACCGCCCGCGCCCGGTCGTGGTGGGCGTCCAGGTCGTCGACCGCCACGTAGACGGCGTAGTCGTCGTCGGCCGGCCGATCCGGTCGCCCCCGGCCCGTGCCGAGCATGACGATGCCGTCACCGAGGGCCAGCTCGGCGTGCGCCACCGTCCCGTCCGGGCCGTCGTGCACCGCGTGGACCCGGAACCCGAACGCCGTGCAGAGCCAGTCGATCGCCGCCCGGGCGTCGGGATACCGGAAGGTCGGGTAGATGTTGGTCATGCGTCGAGTGTGCCGTCCGGGGATCAGCCCGGATTGGACGAATGGGAACCCGGCCGGCCGACCGCCGTCGGGGTCGCCCCGGTGAACTCCCGGAACTCCCGGATCAGGTGCGACTGGTCGTAGTAGCCCCAGCGCACCGCCAACTCGGCCCAGCCGTCCGTCGGATCGGGACGATCCGACCCGACGGGCGACGCGGGCATGGCGTGCGTCCGCCCCAGGGCCGCGTAGGCCCGTTGGAAGCGCAGCAGCCGGGCGGTCGTCTTCGGGCCCAGCCCCAACTCCCGGCGGAACCGCGCGGTCAGGTGCCGGCGACTCCAGCCCAGTTCGTCGGCCAGCTCGCCGATGCCGATCCGGCCGGCCGACCCGGCGAGTCGGCCCCAGGCCCGGCCCAGGTGCTCCTCGACCGGATCGGTGGCCGCCAGTCGGGCCCCGAGCGCCGCGTCGAGCAGAGCGAACCGGCGGGGCCAGTCCGACATCTCGGCCAGCCGGACCCGTAACCGGTCGAGCCACGGATCGGGCAGCCCGTCGACCGCCACCGCCCGGTTGGCCAACTCCCCCAGCGGCACTCCGAGGATCCGACGGGCCGCCAGCGGGGTGAGCAGCAACTGCACCCCGGCACCGGCCCCGACCGTCGAGGTCGTGCAGTAGCCGTCGTACGGCCCGGCCACGAACGAGTCCACCTGGTACGCGCTGTGCGCTGCCGAGCGCGGGTTCAGCACGTCCAGCGGGGCGCCCCAGCCGAGGATGAGGACCACGAAGGCCCCGGCCGCCTCGTGCCGCACCAGTGGCGACGCCGTACCGGCCGGCACACCCCCCGGATGCGCCGGCCGGCTCTCCCGGTAACCCAGGTAGCTGCCCACCAGGGGGCGCAGCCCACCGGCCGGTGTCCCGACGCGCACCTCGTCCAGCACCAGGGCGGCCGTCACTTCACCCCGGCGGCGTCCATCCCGCGCAGTTCCTTCTTGAGGTCGGCGACCTCGTCGCGGATCCGCGCCGCCAGCTCGAACTGCAACTCGCGGGCGGCGGCGAGCATCTGGTCGTTGAGTTCCTGGATCAGCTGCGCCAGGTCGGCGCGGGCCATCCCCTCCCGGGAGGGCGTGCCGGCCGTGGCCCGGCTGCGGCTGCGGGTCTCCTTGACCGGCGCCTTGCCCCGGGACAGCTGACGTGCGGCCCCGCCGATCCGGGAATTCTCGGTGTCCTCCGCCTCACGGTAGATGTCGTCGAGGATGTCGTGGATCTTCTTGCGCAGCGGCTCGGGGCTGATCCCGTGCGCCTCGTTGTGGGCGATCTGCTTGGCCCGGCGGCGGTTGGTCTCGTCGATCGCCGACGCCATCGACGGCGTGATCTTGTCGGCGTACATGTGCACCTGGCCGGAGACGTTACGGGCGGCCCGGCCGATGGTCTGGATCAGCGACCGGCCACTGCGCAGGAAGCCCTCCTTGTCGGCGTCCAGGATCGCCACCAGGGAGACCTCGGGCAGGTCGAGCCCCTCCCGGAGCAGGTTGATGCCGACCAGCACGTCGTAGTCGCCCTTGCGCAGCTCGCGCAGCAGCTCCACCCGGCGCAGGGTGTCGACCTCGGAGTGCAGGTAACGCACCCGGATGCCGTTCTCCAGGAGGTAGTCGGACAGGTCCTCGGCCATCTTCTTCGTCAGCGTGGTGACGAGCACCCGTTCGTCCCGCTCGGTCCGCAGCTTGATCTCGTCCATCAGGTCGTCGATCTGGCCCTTGGTCGGCTTGATCACGACCTCCGGGTCGATCAGGCCGGTGGGGCGGATGACCTGTTCGACGAACTCGCCCTGGGCCTGTTCCATCTCCCAGGTGCCCGGGGTGGCCGAGAGGTAGACCAGTTGGCCGACCCGCTCCAGGAACTCGTCGAAGCGCAGCGGACGGTTGTCGGCGGCGCTGGGTAGCCGGAAACCGTGGTCGATCAGCATCCGCTTACGGGAGGCGTCGCCCTCGAACATGCCGCCGATCTGCGGGATGGTGACGTGGGACTCGTCGACCACGGTGAGGAAGTCGTCCGGGAAGTAGTCGAGCAGGCAGTGCGGGGGACTGCCGGGCAGTCGGCCGTCGATGTGCATGGAGTAGTTCTCGATGCCGGAGCAGAACCCGACCTGCCGCATCATCTCCAGGTCGTAGGTGGTGCGCATCCGCAGCCGCTGCGCCTCCAGCAGCTTGCCCTGCCGTTCCAGCTCGGCCAGCCGCTCCCCCAGCTCGGCCTCGATGTCGCGGGTGGCCCGTTCCATCCGCTCCGGACCGGCCGCGTAGTGGGTGGCCGGGAAGATCAACAGGTGGTCGACCTCCTTGACCACGTCACCGGTGAGCGGGTTGAGGTAGTAGAGCTTCTCCACCTCGTCACCGAACAGCTCGATGCGGACCGCCAGCTCCTCGTACGCCGGGATGATCTCCAGGGTGTCGCCCCGGACCCGGAAGGTGCCGCGTTGGAAGGCCATGTCGTTGCGGGTGTACTGGATGTCGACCAGCCGGCGTAGCAGCTGGTCGCGGTCCAGCTCCTGCCCGACGGCGATCCGGACGGCCCGGTCGAGGTATTCCTCGGGGGTGCCCAGGCCGTAGATGGCCGAGACGGTCGCCACCACGATCGTGTCGCGCCGGGTGAGCAGCGACATGGTCGCCTTGTGCCGCAGCCGCTCGACCTCCTCGTTGATCGAGGAGTCCTTCTCGATGTAGGTGTCGGTCTGCGGGATGTACGCCTCGGGCTGGTAGTAGTCGTAGTAGGAGACGAAATACTCCACCGAGTTGTGCGGGAGCAGCTCGCTGAACTCCTTGGCCAGCTGGGCGCAGAGCGTCTTGTTGGGGGCGAGCACCAGGGTCGGCCGTTGCAGTCGCTCGACCAGCCAGGCGGTGGTGGCGCTCTTGCCGGTGCCGGTGGCGCCGAGCAGCACGGTGTTCCGGTCGCCACGTCGAACCCGACGCTCAAGATCATCAATGGCGGCCGGCTGGTCGCCGGCCGGCTGGAAGTCACTGACGACCTGGAAGCGACCGTCGAGCCGGGGAATGTCGAGCGCCATGACATCAACGGTACGCCGCGGGTCCGACACTGTGCCGCGACCGTCGCCAGCAGTCGACCACCTTCGATATTGCCATTGTGGCCCACATCTCAGAGGGCTAGCCTGGACACCGTAGGCCGCTCGCGGCGGCCGACCGCGGCAGTGGCCGGGCCTCGACAGGCTCCCACCGCCCGGCACCTGGGGTCGCAGCACCCGGACATCACCGGCGTGCGCATCCCGCGTGGTCGCGCCCCTGGCGCAGACCGGCCGCCGCGAGCGCCCCTGCCCGTCCGGCCGGCCACCGCCCGCCCACCCCACCCGTCCCGGCGGCGTCACCCCGCCCCCGGCCGGCCCGTTCAACTCCACGTGGAGACCTCGCCCGACCGGCCACGACACCCACCCGGCACCGGCCCGGGACGACGACGTGCCGGCCGGCGACACCGAACCGCCGGCCGACCGGTCGCCCTCGGCACGACCGCCCCGGCCGGCCCCGAGGACCGCACGCCGGGGCGGCGAAGCGCCACCCTGCTCGTCCTGGGCGCGGTCGCGGCCACCTCCGCCGCCGCCCTGGTGGCCGGCCTGCTCAGCTGGTCGCCCGCACCGGCCACGCCGGCCCGCGCGCTGACCGGCGACGAGGTCGAGCGGCTGGCAGCCGCCCGGGTCAGCGCCTACCGGGACGTCCGGGCCGGGGTACGGGTGGCCGTCGGCACCGCAGCCGGCCGTACCGACCTGGTCGGCTGGGTCGACTGGTCGCGTCCCCTGGCCTACCTCGCCGTCGGCGGTCCGGGTGCCGGCCAGGACCGGGGGCTGGTGCAGGCCGCCGGCCCGGTGGTGGTGCACCGTCGCGACCCCACGGCGATCGTGACCCCGGCCCGGCCGCCGCTGGTGCCTCCCGTCGACCGTTGGCGGCTGCGCGACCGACCCACCGGGCGACGCCTGGACGGCGCGCTCGCCGTCCTGTTCGCGCTGGCCGCCGACCGGGCCGAGCCGGCCGAACCACTCCGCACCGGCGGACGGTGGCTCGGCCGGGACACTGTCGGCGGCGACCCGGTGGACGTCCTCCAGGCGGCGCTGCCGCCGGTCGGGCCCCGTGGTCGGCCCGCCGCCGGGCCGACCGGTCGACCGGTGGCCAGGGACACCGACCCCCGCTGGTGGGTGGACCGGGACGCCCGGCTGCGTCGCTGGGCGGGCCGGCTCGACGACGGGACCCCGGTCACCATCGAGCTGGACCGGGTCGACCGGCCGACGCCGTGGCCGGTCGACGCGCTCGGTGGCCGGCCAGGACTGCCCCGGGCCCTCACCGACGAGGAGGCCGCCCGGCTGGGCCGCCTGGCCACCCGGCTACGCGCCGGCAGCGGGGCCGCCGTCACCGTGACGGCCCCCCTCGGGGCCGCCGCCAACCTGCGCGGCAGCGGCTGGTTGAGCTGGTCCGCCGATGTCTCCTACCTGTCCGTCGCCGAGCTGGACACCCTCGGCCGTCGGACGCTGCGGCGGCGGGACCGGACCGGCTTCGCCCGGGCGGACGTACCGGTCGGGCCGGACACCGCCGCCCCCGGTCCGCCGTTGCCGCCGCCGGCCGGGACCGGCTGGCGGCTCGGCGGTCGGCCGGCCGACGAGCTGGACATGCTGGTCGACGCGGCGCTACAGGCCGACGGGCGCCCGCCGGGCGTCGACACGGCCGTCCGGATCCGGGGCGACCGACGGGCCAACCGGCCGGTGGACGTGTTCGAGGTACGCCAGCAGGGCCGGCGACTGCGCTACTGGCTGGACCGCACCGGGTTCCCGCACCGGCTGGAGCTACGCACCACCGGGGGTCTGTGGGCGCAGCTGGACCTGAGCCCCGGGCCGCTGCCGGCGGGACTCGTCGCGCCCCACCGCACGGCAACGTCGGCCTCACGACCCGGCGGACGCCACGACGCTGCCGGCGGCACGATTCGGCCGACGCCCTGACCCGGCAGACGGGCACGACGCTGCCGAGTGCGCGATCCGGCGGACGGCACGATTCCCGGTGCCGTCCGCACCGGCTGGGGAGGAGGGCTGCGGTCAGGGACGCCAGCCGGTCCGGGTCGCCCACGCCTCCGCCCGCAGGTACTCCTCCGCGGACCACGGGTCGCCCGTGGCGGTGGACCCCGGATCGGGCGGCGCCGCCAGCTCCCGCTCCACCAGCAGGTGGGCCGCCCGTTGACCGGGATCGGCGCGCAGGTGGTCCCGCATCAGCAGGGCGTGTCGCCAGCCGGGGGATCCGGCCACCCGCAGGTGCACCCGTACCGGCCGCCCCGGGTCGGCACCGCCGTGCAGCCGCTCATCCCGGCCCGCCCCGCCGTCGCCGGCTGCCGGTCGGGGTGCGTCCCCCCGGACGTCGGGCACCCTGGGAAATCCGGCGTCGGCGAGTCGCCGCGCCAACACGCCGTCCGCCTCGGCCAGCGACGGGACGGTCACCTGCACGTCGATGACGTCCCGGCCGGCCAGCCCCGGCACAGCGGTCGAGCCGACATGGTCGATCCGCAGGTCGGCCGGGGCGAGCGCGTGCCGGATCCGGGCGGCGAGCCGGGCGTACTGCTGCGGCCAGGTCGGGTCGGGCTCGGTCAGCACCGCCCACCCCTCCCGGACCGCCCGGTGTTCCCGCACGTTGCGCTCGTAGGGCAGCAGGCGGTCCCGCCAGAGCGCGTCCACGGCGGCGTGCAGCTCGTCGAGACCGCCGTCGTTGTCGAGGACCACGTCGGCCGCCGCCCGGCGGCGGGCGTCGTCGGCCTGGGCGGCGATCCGCCGCTCGGCCTCCGCCCGGGTCATCCCCCGGTCCCGCACCAGCCGCGCCAACCGGATGGCCACGGCCGTCTGCACCACCACCACCAGGTGGTACGACGGTGCCAGCCCCACCTCCACCAGCAGCGGCACGTCGTTGACCACCACCGCGTCGGCGGGGGCCGCAGCGGACAGCTCGGCGGACCGGGCCCGTACCCGGGGATGGGTGATCTCCTCCAGCCGACGGCGGGCAGCCTCGTCGGCGAAGACCAACGCGCCCAACGCCGCCCGGTCCAGTGCGCCATCGGCGGTCAGCACCCGGTCGGAGAAGGCGGCCACGATCTCGGCCAGCCCCGCACTGCCCGGCGCGACCACCTCCCGGGCGATCCGGTCGGAGTCGACGATGATCGCGCCCCGCTCGGCCAGTCGGGTCGCCACCGCGCTCTTGCCGGACCCGATACCACCGGTCAACCCCACCCTCAGCACCGACCCAGTCAACCGGATCGGCCCCTGCCCCACCACACCACCCCCGCCCCCACCTCCCACCACGCCACCAGGCCCGTGTTGCCGGCGCACCGCACCGGGAAGCCCGCCCCGGGCACCGGCGGCACCTGACCGCCGCCGACGGGCCGCCTCGCACCCGGAGCGCCACGCGGTGTCAGCGGGGTAGCCGTATCCGACGCCGACGCCAAAGAGCCCCGCCTCCGGTCCACTGAACGTGGACCGGAGGCGGGGCTCTTCTGGTCAGCGGCTACCCGGGCCCGGGTACGACGTCAGACGTGGTACCCGGTGGCAGCCTCCTGGGTCACTTGCCGCCGGCGAGCTTCTCCCGCAGCGCGGCGAGCGCCTCGTCGGTGGCCAGGGTGCCCGCCGGCTCCTCGGCCTGCCGGCTCGGGGTCGACGAGCTGGTCGAGGTGGTGGTGCCACCACCGGCGGCCACGGGCGGAGCCGGGTTGGCAGCGGCCTCGGCGTCGGCGGCCCGGGAGGTCTGCACCTGCTTGGTGTGGGCCTCCCAGCGCTGACGCGCCTCGGCGTACTGGTTCTCCCAGGTCTCGCGCTGCTTGTCGTACCCCTCGAGCCACTCGCCCGTCTCCGGGTCGAAGCCGTCCGGGTAGATGTAGTTGCCCTCGGTGTCGTACGTCGCGGCCATGCCGTAGAGGGTCGGGTCGAAGTGCTCCTCGCCCTCGACGAAGCCCTCGTTGGCCTGCTTGAGCGACAGCGAGATCCGGCGGCGCTCCAGGTCGATGTCGATGACCTTGACCATGACCTCGGAGCCGACCTGCACGACCTGCTCCGGGATCTCCACGTGGCGCTCGGCCAGCTCGGAGATGTGGACCAGGCCCTCGATGCCGTCGTCCACCCGGACGAAGGCGCCGAACGGGACCAGCTTGGTGACCTTACCCGGCACGATCTGCTGGATCGCGTGGGTGCGGGCGAACTGCCGCCACGGGTCCTCCTGGGTCGCCTTCAGCGACAGCGAGACCCGCTCGCGGTCCAGGTCGACGTCCAGGACCTCGACCTCGACCTCCTGGCCCACCTCGACGACCTCGGACGGGTGGTCGATGTGCTTCCAGGAGAGCTCGGAGACGTGCACCAGGCCGTCCACGCCGCCCAGGTCGACGAACGCGCCGAAGTTGACGATCGACGAGACGACGCCCTTGCGGACCTGCCCCTTCTGGAGCTTGTTGAGGAACTCGGTGCGCACCTCGGACTGCGTCTGCTCCAGCCAGGCCCGGCGGGACAGGACCACGTTGTTGCGGTTCTTGTCCAGCTCGATGATCTTGGCTTCGAGCTCGCGGCCCACGTACGGCTGCAGGTCACGCACCCGCCGCATCTCGACCAGGGAGGCGGGCAGGAAGCCGCGCAGCCCGATGTCGAGGATGAGGCCACCCTTGACCACCTCGATGACCGAACCGCGGACGACGCCGTCCTCGTCCTTGATCTTTTCGATCGTGCCCCAGGCCCGCTCGTACTGCGCCCGCTTCTTCGAGAGGATCAGACGCCCCTCCTTGTCCTCCTTCTGGAGGACCAGGGCCTCGATGTGGTCACCGACCGAGACGACCTCGGCGGGGTCCACGTCGTGCTTGATCGACAACTCCCGCGAGGGGATGACACCCTCGGTCTTGTAGCCGATGTCGAGCAGGACCTCGTCCCGATCGACCTTGACGACGGTGCCTTCGACAATGTCGCCGTCATTGAAGTACTTGATGGTCTCGTCGATCGCGGCGAGGAAAGCCTCCTCGGAACCGAGATCGTCGTGGGTGACCCGGGTGGCGCTCGAGGGGGCCTCGATGCTGCTCGTCATGTGGGCGGTTGCTCCGGTCGGATGGGTTGTCACAGCAGGCGTGGTGTCGCAGTGACCCGTTCGCGCCAGCGGATCCGCCACCGGGCACACCGAACGATCGTCAAGAGAAGACCATTGGTGCTCCGACGACCGCGCACCTGCTCCCTGCCGAGGTACACGATCCACGAGCGCATCGTCTAGCCTACCCGCTGCATTACCACAGCGTGCAAGGCCTCCCGGGTCCTCGCGAACCCGCCAGCTGCGAAAGCGGAGATTTCGGGGAAAAAGCGCCTCCGGTGTCTCATCCGTCACATCCACCCCACGGGACCGACAGCGTACGGCGGTCCGGCACGCCGCGCGCGGCGGGGTCCGGCGGGCGAGACCACCGCAGGGCCTAGCGTGAGCTGGTGAACGACGACGAGCTGGTGGACGACGACGAGCGGGTGCTGCGACGCCGGGTGGGCGCCACCGAGGCACGATGGGCCAACCGGGGCTGGTGGGACGCCGACGCCGACGACTACCAGGCCGAGCACGGCGCGTTCCTGGGCGAGGTCGACTTCCGCTGGTGCCCGGAGGGGCTGCGCGAGTCCGACGCGCGGCTGCTCGGCGAGGTCGCCGGGCGGCGGGTGCTGGAGGTCGGCTGCGGCGCGGCGTCCTGCGCCCGCTGGCTGGCCACCCAGGGGGCGGAGCCGGTGGCCTTCGACCTCTCCGCCGGAATGCTGCGGCACGCCGCCCGCGCCGCCGGCACCACCGGGGTACGCGTCCCGCTGGTGCAGGCCGACGCCCTGGCCCTGCCGTTCGCCGGGGCGTCCTTCGACATCGCCTGCACGGCCTTCGGCGCGATCCCGTTCGTCGACGACTCCGCCGCCCTGATGGCCGAGGTGCACCGGGTGCTACGCCCCGGGGGGCGCTGGGTCTTCTCGGTGACCCACCCGATGCGCTGGGTCTTCCTGGACGACCCCGGCGAGGGTGGCCTGACCGCCGTGCACTCGTACTTCGACCGCTCGCCCTACGTGGAGCAGGACGAGCGGGGGGTGGCTAGCTACGTCGAGCAGCACCGGACCCTCGGCGACCGGATCCGCGAACTGGTCGACGCCGGCTTCCGCCTGCTGGACCTGGTGGAGCCCGAGTGGCCGGCCGGACACCGGGAGACCTGGGGGCAGTGGAGCCCGCTGCGCGGACGGCTCTTCCCCGGCACCGCCATCTTCGTCACCGAGAAGCCGACCGCCAGCTGACCGGTGGCGGCTGCCCGCCCCGCTCCCGACCGACTCCTTGTCACCCGGGCCGTCGGGGCCGGGCTGAGCGGCACCACCGGACACCTGCCGATCACCGGGGTGTCACGTAGCACCGGGTCCGCACCGGTCGTTTCGGTGGACCGCCCCCGGGTACGCGGCGGACATGGCCGAGCAGAGGTTCCGCATCCGCCATGACGGCACCCGACGTCGCCCGCCGACTGGAGGCGGTGCGCGATGAGCCGGGCCGACGATCCGCAGCAGACCTACCGCGAGTTCACCGAGGCGGTGAACATGCGGCCCGGCGAGCTGTCCTCCTGGTTACAGACGGCTGAGTCCAAGCACGTCGGCTGGCACAAGGGTGGACGTGCCGGCGGCGGCGAGTCGGTCGGCCACTCGTCCGGGCGGCGGATCGTCGACCTGCTCCGCCGCAAGCGGGCCGAACTGTCGGCTGCCGACTACCAGCACATGCGCACGGTGATCGGGTACGTGCACCGGCACCTGGCGCAGCGGCCCGCCGGTGACATCCGGGACACCAGGTGGCGCTGGTCGCTGATGAACTGGGGCCACGACCCACTGCGGTGACCGCCCCCGACCGGGGCGGCGGAGGTCAGGCCGGGGCGGCGAAGTCGACGTCCTCCGCCTCGACCGTGCCGGCGGTGCGTCCCGGCGCCGTCTGGTGGGCCCAGTAGAGGTTGGTGTGCGCGACGACCTGCTCGGGCGGTGGAGCACCCCACGCCGTCCGGTCCTGCGTGGTGTGGGCGTCGCCGACCAGCACGGTGTCGTAGCCTCGGACGAACGCGCCGTGCAGCGTCGACCGGACACACGCGTCGGTCTGCGCACCGGCCACCACGAGTCGCCCGACACCCAGCCCGGCCAGCACCGACTCCAGCGCAGTGTCCTCGAAGGAGTCGCCGTAGTGCTTCTCGACCAGCGGCTCGGCCTCGCCGGGGGCCAGCTCACGGACGATCCGCCAGTCGTCGCTGCCCCGGACGAGGTCGGCGTCGGAGTGCTGCACCCAGACGACCGGCACCCCCTCGTGTCGGGCCCGCCGCACCAGTGCACCCACGGTGCCGACGACCTCGTCACGCCGGTGCGTCCCCGCGACGACGCCGTTCTGCACGTCGACGACGAGCAGCGCGGTGTGCGGCCGGTCGTGGAGTGTGGTCATGTCTCCCCCTCGTCCCCGTCAGAATTCCCTGGTCAGGTCGCCGACCACCGACCCGAAAGGCCGTGGCCCAACGGGCCACCGCCCTGGTGGCCGACCGGCCTAGTGGTCGGCGCTGTTCCAGTCCCGGCCCGCGCCGACGGAGACCTCCAGGGGCACCGACAGCGGATAGGCCGCCCCCATCTCCTGCCGGACCAGGGCCTCCAGCGCCTCCCGCTCGTCGGGGGCAACCTCGAAGACCAGCTCGTCGTGCACCTGGAGCAGCATCCGGGAACGCAGCCCGGCGTCGCGCAGCGCGGTGTCGACGCGCAGCATGGCGACCTTGATGATGTCGGCCGCCGAGCCCTGGATCGGGGCGTTGAGCGCCATCCGCTCGGCCATGTCCCGGCGCTGCCGGTTGTCGCTGACCAGGTCGGGCAGGTAGCGGCGGCGGCCCAGGACGGTGGAGGTGTAGCCGTCCTGGCGGGCCCGGGCCACCACCTCGTGCAGGTAGTCACGCACCCCGCCGAAACCGGCGAAGTAGTTGTCCATCAGCCCGCGGGCTTCCTCGGCGGTGATGCCGAGCTGCTGGGACAGGCCGAAGGCGCTCAGCCCGTACGCCAGGCCGTAGTTCATCGCCTTGATCTTTCGGCGCTGGTCGGCGGTGACCTCGCCGACCGGGACGGTGAAGACCGACGACGCGGTGGCGGCGTGGAAGTCGTGGCCGGAGTTGAACGCCTCGATCAGCGCCTCGTCCAGGGACAGGTGCGCCATGATCCGCATCTCGATCTGGCTGTAGTCGGCGGTGAGCAACGTCTGGTAGCCGTCGCCCACCACGAAGGCCCGGCGGATGCGCCGGCCCTCCTCGGTGCGGATCGGGATGTTCTGGAGATTCGGGTCGGTGGAGGAGAGCCGGCCGGTGGCCGCCACGGTCTGCTTGAACGTGGTGTGGATGCGGCCGTCGTCGGCGACCGACTTGAGCAGGCCGTCGACGGTGGTCTTGAGCTTCGCCACGTCCCGGTGCCGCAGCAGGTGCTCCAGCACCGGGTGCGGGTTCTGCGCGTGCAGCCACTGGAGCGCGTCGGCGTCGGTGGTGTAGCCGGTCTTGATCTTCTTGGTCTTGGGCAGCCCCAGCTCCCCGAAGAGCAACTCCTGGAGCTGCTTGGGCGAACCCAGGTTGAACTCCCGCCCCACGGCGGCGTACGCGCTCTGCGCGGCGGACTTCACCTCGCCCGCGAAGTGCGCCTCCAGCTCCTGGAGGTAGTCCAGGTCGGCACCGATGCCGACGCGCTGCATCGCGGCGAGCACCTCGGACAGGGGCAGCTCCACCTCGGCCATCAACCGGGCCGACTGCTCGCCGTCGCGGGACAGCTCGGCGTCGATCGCGTCGGCCAGGTCGAGGGTGGCCCGCGCCTGCAGCATCAGGTTCTGCTCGGCCTCGCCGTCGTCACCGAGGCCGTCGAAGGTGAGCTGCCCGGTCTCCGGCGCGTCGACCCGCAGCTCGCGGTGCAGGTAGCGCAGCGCCAGGTCGGTCAGGTCGTAGGAGCGCTGGTCGGGACGGGCCAGGTAGGCGGCGACCTCGGTGTCCCGGGCGACGCCGGCCAGGTCCCAGCCCCGGGCGGCGAAGGCCAGCCGGGCGTGCTTGCTGTCGTGCAGCACCTTCGGTTGCTGCGGGTCGGCCAACCAGTCGGCCAGGGCGCGCTCGTCGGCCTCGGCCAGCGTCGTCGGGTCCAGCCACGCCGCCGGGCCGGTGGCCAGCGCGAACGCCAGCGCCTCCAGCTGCGGCTCGTAACGCTCGCGGGGTTCCTTCGGCTTGGCCGGCGTCTTCACCGCCACACCGACCTGGGTGCCGACCGGGGCGTGCGTGGCCAGCCAGTCGGTCAACGCGCCGGGCGCGGTGAGCACCTCGGCGGTCAGGTCGAAGCCCGCCTCGGCCTCCGGCTCCACCGCCTCCAGGTACTGGTAGAGCCGGTCGCGCAGGATGCGGAACTGGAGCGTGTCGAAGACCTGGTGCACGGCCTCCCGGTCCCAGCCCTGCCAGCGGGCGTCCTCGGGACGGATCGGGAGCTCCAGGTCGGAGACCAGACAGTTGATCTCGTAGTTGCGGATCACGTCGGCGAGCCGCTCGCGCAGGCTGTCGCCGGCTTTGCCCTTGATCTCGTCGGCGTGGGCGATCACGCCCTCGACCCCGCCGTAGGTGGTGATCCACTTGGCGGCCGTCTTGGGGCCGACGCCGGGGATGCCGGGCAGGTTGTCGCTGGTCTCGCCGACCAGCGCGGCCAGGTCGCGGTAGCGCTGCGGGCCGACACCGTATTTCGCCTCGATCGCGGCCGGGTCCATCCGGGCCAGGTCGGAGACGCCCTTGCGGGGGTAGAGCACGGTCACGGTGTCGCCGACGAGCTGGAAGGCGTCCCGGTCGCCGGTGCTGATCAGCACCTGCATGCCCTGGTCGCGGGCCTGGCAGGCCAGGGTGGCGATGACGTCGTCGGCCTCGTAGCCCTCGCGCTCGACGACCGGGATGCGCAGCGCGTCGAGGACCTCCTTGACCAGACTGACCTGCCCCTTGAAGTCGGCCGGGGTCTCGCTGCGGCCGGCCTTGTACTCCGCGTACTTCTCGGTGCGGAAGGAACGGCGGGAGACGTCGAAGGCGACCACGATGTGGGTGGGCTGCTCGTCGCGGAGCACGTTGATCAGCATCGAGGTGAAGCCGTAGACCGCGTTGGTCGGCTGCCCGGTCGTGGTGGAGAAGTTCTCCACCGGCAGGGCGAAGAACGCCCGGTATGCCAGGGAGTGTCCGTCGACGAGAAGCAGGCGCGGCGTCGTAGCTGTCACGGCAGCGACTCTAGTACGGGATACCGACAGCGCTCGCGCGCCAGCACCGGGTCGTGCGACGACCGACCACCCCCCTCCCGGATCAGGACGCCCTGTTTCCGGATCGGTCCGGCGGCCGGACCACGGCCCGCGCCGCACGCGAGGAGGCCCGCCGCACGCGGTGATCGCGAGGAGGCCCGCCGCACGTGGCGATCGCGCAGGTCGGCGCATCGGACAACGCCTCCGCCGGGAGCGCGAGTGCGCCCGGCGAACCGCCGGCGGCACCGGACCGGCAAGGAATCCACCATTGTTCACCACTGCCCGTGGTACGCGATGGTCCCCGCAAAGCCCGACGGTCCCCGTAAACGTGATGGCCCTCGTAAAGCGTGCCGACCCCCGTGCAGCGCAATGAGCACCACCCTGTCAGCGGTCGAAATCGGCCGCTGTCCCTCGCCGCCGAACACCGGTCACCCTCACGCCGACCTGGCCAGCAGTAGCCCGAATGGGGGACAGGATTACCTCGACTCGCACACCTCCACACCGATTTCAAGGCTTGACATGCATCTTCGACACCAGCATCGTATTGACGAACAGCAACCGAAAGATTGGAGCGGGGGATGAAAAAGCTGGCGCGACGATTAAGCGTCGCTGTCGCTGTCGCGGCGGCCGGTGTCACGCTCGTGGGAAGCCCGGCATATGCCGGGGTCTGGGTGGACGGCGGGCTCTATCAGGTCCTGTCCGACTGCCAGGCCGTCGGTGACGGTCGCAAGCTGATCGGGATGTACCAGACGTACACCTGCACCAAGGAATGGGACAACGTCGCCAAGAAGAACTTCTACCGGCTCCGCGGGTACATGAACTGACGCGGGCTCGCCAGGAATAGCGGCCGGCTCACACCCGACCTTCAGTGACATCACCCGTCCCGTGTTGCGGAAATACGCAGGACGGGCGATGCCGCCATGCCCTGAAACGCTTATTCCAGAAAACGTGAACGGCATATCGAACGGTCCGGGTCGACGCGTGCCTCCGGTCAGCTGACCCGGCGGTGGCCGTCGTGGCGAGCAGGCCGGGGACGCGTACGCCCGCTTATCGGTTCCGGAAAAGCTGGCAGACAACACACAGTGCCGAAGAACAGCGAAATCACGATGGGAGACGACGGAGAGCCATGCGGAAAGTTGCGAGAACCGTTGCGATGTCGGTCCTGGCCACGGCCGGGGCCGTCGCCTTCATGGCAGGTCCCGCACATGCGGGGGTGTGGGTCAATGGTGGCTTCTACTCGTCGGAAGCCGAGTGCCGGAGCACGGGCGCGGCACGGGTCGCGAGCCATCAGTACGAGGCCTACACCTGCACCTTCGGTACCAAGTCGTGCGTGGCGGAGCCGACGGGATCCGGCGTCGCCGTGGGCCTCGTGCCCTTCGACCGGTGCGGCGAGCGGGGATACTTCCTCCGCGGCTACATGAACTGATCCGCCCACCGGCGGGCCGACTCGACACTGGGGACAACGGTCGGCCCCGGTACCCACTGACGAACCGGCCGGCGAGTGACTCGCCGGCCGGTTCGTCGTGCCTGGTGCGGTCAGGACACGCCGAGGTACGCCTCCTTGACCGCCGGGTCGGTGAGCAGGTCCTGACCGGACCCCTCCTTGACGATCCGGCCGGTCTCCAGCACGTAACCCCGGTGGGCCCGGGAGAGCGCCTGCTGGGCGTTCTGCTCCACCAACAGGATGGTGATGCCCTGCTGCTGGTTGATCTCCGTGATGATGTCGAAGATCTGTCGGATGACCATCGGCGCCAGCCCCATCGACGGCTCGTCGAGCAGGAGCAGCTTCGGCCGGCTCATCAGCGCCCGACCGACGGCCAGCATCTGCTGCTCACCGCCGGAGAGCGTGCCGCCGGCCTGCTTGCGCCGCTCGGCCAGCCGGGGAAAGAGGGTCATCACCCGGTCCAGGTCGGCGGCGATACCGGCGGAGTCCCGCCGGGTGTACGCCCCCATGTCCAGGTTCTCCAGCACCGTCATGCCGGGGAAGATCTGCCGGCCCTCGGGCGACTGGCACAGCCCCCGGACCACCCGCAGGTCGGCCCGGAGCCTGCTGATGTCCTCGCCGTTGAAGGAGATCCGCCCCTGGGACAGGGTCCGGATGCCGGAGATGGCCCGCATGGTGGTGGTCTTGCCGGCGCCGTTCGCGCCGATCAGTGCCACCACCTCGCCCTCGTTGACGGTCAGGCTGATGCCGTGCAGCGCCTCGATGCGGCCGTACGACACGCTTACGTTGTCCAGCTCAAGCAGCGCCATCGGCGGGCTCCCCCAGGTACGCGGCGATCACCCGCGGGTCTCGACTGACTTCGGCCGGCGCACCCTCGGCGATCTTCCGGCCGAACTCCAGCACCACGATCCGGTCGGTGACCCCCATGACCAGGCGCATGTCGTGCTCGATCAGCAGCACGGTCAGCCCCATGTCACGGATCCTGCGGATCAGGGAGAGCAGTTCCTCCTTCTCCGCCGGGTTGAAGCCGGCAGCCGGCTCGTCCAGACAGATCAGCTTCGGCTCGGTCGCGAGGGCCCGGGCGATCTCCAGCCGGCGCTGGTAACCGTACGGCAGGTTGCGCGCCTCGTCGTTGGCCCGGTCGGCGATGCCGACGAAGCGCAGCAGCTCCAGCGACTTCGCCTCGGCGGCCCGCTCCTCGAGGATGTGCCGGGACAACCCGAACACCTTGGCGCAGGTCCGACGGATCTCCTGCCAGGTCCGTACGATGCCGGACGTGGCGGTCACCTGCGGCAGCTCCTCCGGCTTCGGCTTGACCCGGTACAGCCGGAACAGCGCACCCGGCACGCTGGTCTTGTGCCGGGAGTCCGTCCCGACCATGACGTTCTCCAGCGCCGTCATCTCCGGGAAGAGCCGGATGTTCTGGAACGTGCGGGAGATGCCCATCCGGCTGATCTGGTGCGGCTTGCGGCCGGTCACCTTCTCACCCCGGAACCGGACGGCCCCGGAGGTGGGCCGGTAGACGCCGGTCATCACGTTGAAACTGGTGGTCTTGCCCGCGCCGTTCGGACCGATGAGCCCGAGGATCTCGCCCTCGTAGATCTTGAAATTGATCTTGTCGAGGGCCACCACTCCACCGAAGCGGAGCGTGACCTCGTCGACCTCGAGCAGCACCGGCTTCGGGCCCGGCTGGGCCGGAATCTTCGGCGTCGTGGTGGTCATCTGGTCAGACATGAGCGGGCGCCTCCTCTGCAGCCGCCGCGCGATCCTTCAACTCACGGGCCCGCCGTCGGCTCGGGATGAGGCCCTGCGGACGCAGGATCATCACCAGCACCATGGCGAGGCCGAAGGCCAGCCACCGGTAGTCGGCGACCTCCCGGAACCGCTCCGGTAGGTAGGCCAGCAACACCGCGCCGAGCGAGACACCGATCATGTTCCCCGATCCACCGACGACGACCATGGCGACGAAGAGGATGGAGAGGTTCGCGTTGAACTGGGTCGGGTCGATGAACGCGTTCCGGCTGCCGAAGAGGAACCCGGACAGTCCGCCCAGCGCCGCGCCGATGGCGAAGGCCCAGAGCTTGGCCTTGAACGGGTAGACCCCCATCACCGCAGCGGCGTCCTCGTCCTCACGCACCGCCAGCCAGGCCCTGCCCACCCGGCTGTGCTCCAGCCGGCGGACCAGGAAGACCATCAGCAGCACCATCGTGATCGCCAGCCAGTACCAGGGCTTCGCGTCGATCAGGCCGAAGACCTTGTTGTCCCCCGACGGCGGGCCCTCCGGGCCCGGGATGGCCGAGATGCCCTGCGGGCCGTTGGTCAGACCGGTGGCGTTGCGTGCCACGATCCGGATGATCTCGCCGAAGCCCAGCGTCACGATGGCCAGGTAGTCACCGCGCAGGCGCAGCGTCGGCCAGCCGAGCAGCACGCCGGAGATCAGCGTGAGCACGATGGCGAGAAGCAGGCAGACCGCCCAGGTCACCGCCCACGTCGGCGGCAGGTCGAACTCCTGCTGGATCCACTTGACCACCGGCGAGTTGACCGAGCCGAAGAGCGCGACGCTGTAGGCGCCGATGGCGAAGAACCCGATGTAGCCCAGGTCGAGCAGGCCGGCCAGGCCGACCACCACGTTCAGGCCGATGGCGACCAGGACATAGATGGCGCAGACGAACAGCACGCCGGCCCAGTTGTTGCCGCCCGCGATGGAGTCGGTCCGCAGCCAGGTCAGGCCGGGGATGCCGAGCAACGGCAGGTAGTACAGGAAGGCCACCAGAGCCACGATCGCCGCAGCCTGCTGCCACTTCGGCAGCGCCCGGAACCGGTCGCCGACGGAAGTCAGCACGCTGACCCGTCGTCGGTCTGCGGAACGAATCTTGTCGATCATGCGCGGGCCCTCCCGAGCGACTCGCCCAACAGGCCGGTCGGGCGGAACATCAGCACGACGATCAGCACCACGAAGGCGATGACGTCCTCCCAGTTGGAGGCGAAGAGCGTCGCACCGTAGACCTCGACGATGCCGAGGAACAGGCCACCCACCAGGGCGCCCCGCAGGTTGCCGATGCCGCCGAGCACCGCGGCCGTGAAGGCCTTGAGACCGAGTACGAAGCCGATGCTGTTCTGGGTGAAGCCGAACCGCATGCTCCACAGCAGTGCCGCCGCACCGGCCATGATGCCACCGAGCATGAAGATCAACATGATCACACGCTCCTGGTTGACGCCCATCAGCGCGGCGGTCTCCGGGTTCTGCGCCACCGCGCGCACGCCCCGGCCGTACCGGGTGCGGTTGATGAACCAGTCCAGGAGGGCCATCATCACCACGGCCGACACGAAGACGATCAACTGGATGTTGGTGATCGCGGTGTTGCCGATCTGGAGCAGCGTCTCCTGCTGGATGATCGTCGGCATACCGACGATCTGCCGGGCCCGACCGAACAGGGTCGGCAACGCGCCACCCGCCACGTCCGGCAGGAGCAGGCCGAAGACCTCGACCAGCACCAGGGAGATTCCGATCGCGGTGATCAGGAAGATCAGCGGTGGCGCGTTCTTACGGCGCAGGGGGCGGTAGGCGATCCGTTCGATCGCCAGGGCGGTACCACCGGACGCGATCGCTGCGGCGATGAGGCCGAGCACCAAGAAGAGCACCGCCTGGCCGATCGGCGGGTTGTTCTTTACCCCGAACGCGGTCCACAGGCCCAGCACCGCGAAGGTGCCGACCATGAAAACCTCGGAGTGGGCGAAGTTGATCAGGCGCAGGACGCCATAGACGAGGGTGTAGCCAAGAGCGATCAGGGCGTAGATGGCACCCTTGGACAGGCCGTCCACGGTGTGCTGGCCGAGGTGTCCGATCAGTTCATCGAAATGCACGGGGTCTCCTTGCATCGAGTGCGGCCGGGAACAGCACCCGGCCGCACCCCCTGCTGTGTCGTCAGCTGAGCTTGAGCTCCTGCAGGGCGCTGATTTCCTCGCCCTTGATCTGGTAGGCCCAGATGACGACCTTCGACGGGTCGACGTCACCCTTGTCGTCGAACTTGATGTACTTCGAGACGCCCTGCTTGTCGTACGCCTTCACGTAGGCCAGGATGTCGGCCCGGGTCTTCTTGCCGTCCTTGAAGGCGTCCAGGTAGATCTGGGCACCGTCGAAGCCCTCGGCACCGTAGGAGCCGGGCGCCTGGCCGAACTCCTTCTGGTAGTCGGCGGAGAAGGTGCCGCCCGCCTTGTCGGCCGGCAGGCAGGGGCAGGTGATGATGGCGCCCTCGGCGCCGCCCGAGGCACCCTTCGGGAACGCCGGGTCGTAGAGGCCGTCCGGGCCCACGAACTTGGCCTGGATGCCGGCCGCACGCATCTGCTTGACCAGCGGAGCCGCCTCGCGGGTGTACCCGCCGTAGAAGACGAAGTCCGCCTGCGCCGACTTGATCTTGGAGATGGTGGCGTCGAACTGCGCCTGCTTCTCCTGGATCTTGTCGGTGCCGGCCAGCGTCGAGCCGATGTTCTTGGCCAGCTCGGCGGTGATGCCCGCGCCGTACGCGCTGCCGTCGTCGATGGTGAAGACCTTCGCCGCGTTCTGCGACTTCAGGTAGGTGGCCACGGCCCCCGCCTGGGTGCCGTCGTTGCCGACCACCCGGAAGAAGGACTTGTTGCCCTTCTGGGTCAGGTCGGCCCGGGTCGCCGAAGGGCTGACCATGGCCAGGCCGGCCGCCTGGTAGATCGGCATGGTGGCGTCGGACTCGCCGGAGAAGTGGCCGCCGATCACACCGAGGAACGAGTTGTCGCCGGCGATCTGGTTCGCGAACGGGGTCGCCACCGCCGGGTCGCCCTGGGTGTCGAACTCCTGCAAGGTGACCTTGCAGTTCGAGTTCTTCTCGTTGAACTGCTTAACGGCGAGCTTCGCACCGTTCAGCGACGGCAGGACGAGGCCCGCGTTGTCACCGGTGAATGCGCCGAAGATAGCGATCTTGCCACCACAGTCGCCGGACGCGGTGGTCTCGCCGCCGCCCGTGTCCTGGCAACCTGCGGCACCGACCATCGCCACGGCAAGCGCGGCGGCCCCCAGTGCCCGTACATAGCTACGCCTCACGGCTTCCTGACCTCCTCCAAAAGCAGAAGGCGACCATCCTGGGAGGGCGGCGACCGTACAGCCCGCACCACCACCCACCCAGCAGGAACGCCCCCTGCGTTACGGCTCGTGATGGCGGAGCGTACCGACACTCATACGACCGGGGAAGACCTTGGCCCGTGGTCTGCGAAACCGTTACGAAGACGTGCGTGATCGGCCAGGAGCCCGTAACAGGTCGGCCCCTGACTGGTCCTTGGAGCCCTACCTCGGCCCCTCACCACGTCGCTCGACCCCGCCGTCCGCGGGCACTTCCGCCGTCCACACCGCCGGGCGGACACCGTCGTCGACCAAGATCCACAGTCGCCGCCCCACCGCCACCACCGCGACGTCCCCGTCCACACCCGCCGGCACCGGCCCGGGCAGCTCCATCCGCCGCCAGGAACCGCCCCGGTCGACCGACGTCCAGACCGCACGCGATATCCCGTCCGAGATCGCCGCCACCAGCCGGCCGTCCGCCGCCACCAGGGCGTCCACCGACGGGACCCGCGACGGCACGGCACCGGCGAACCCGCCGACGGCCACCCAGCGGTCGTCGTCGCGACGCCACGCGCCGAACGCCGTACCCCGCAACCCGACCGCCACCACCGCGTCGCCGGTCAGGACCACCCGCTGTAGTTCCTCGTAGCGGTCCGTCCCGGGCAGCGTCGTCCGCCGCCAACTGCGGCCGTCCGCCGACGACCAGGCGACCGGGTCACGGTCGATGCGACCACCCGGCAGCACCCCGCCGACCGCCAGCCACCCGCCGGGCACCGCGGTGGCGTCGAAGGCCCAGGTGATCCCGCCTCCGTCACTGGCCAGTTCCGGCGCCCCCTCCACCAGGGCGAAGTCCGCCGCGTCCGGGGACACCCACGCCGCCGCGCCGCTGGAGCGGTTGCCGACGATCAACCAGCCCGGCGGGCCGCCCACCAGGCGGGACACGTTCACCGCCTTGGGCCCGCCGTAGGTCTCGAACGACGCCGACACCTCGACCAGTGCGCCGTCCGGGCCCTGCCGCCAGGTGCTCACCCGGGGGTTGCCGTGGGCACCACCGGTCTTGGCACCGACGGCCGCCAACGCGCCATCGCGGCAGCCGGCTGCGGAGAGCACGTTCTGCCTGCCGTAGAAGGACTCGGCGACGATCGGCACCACCGCCCAGGTCGTACCGTCCAGGCTGGTCCAGGCGGCCGGTCGGGTGCCGCCGTCGGCATCCGCGACGCCGCCGACCGCGTACCACCGGCCCGCGCAGGCCGTCGCGTCGCGTAGCAGCACCCGGCCGGGCGGACCCGGTGGTGGCGGCAGGGTCAGCGGCTGCCACGCCGGTCGGACCGGCGGCTGCTCACCGGTCGATGTGGGCGCCGGATCACAGGCGACCAGCGACGCGGCGAGCACAACCAGCACCGCGAAGCTCCACCGAGAGGCCATCCATCGATGCTAGCCACCGACGGTGGTCTCCGGAACCGGCGGACGCCCCGCCCCGGCCGGCTAGCCGGTGGGCTGCTCGGCGATCTCGCCGCCGGCGGTCTCGGCGAGGATCCGCTCGGCGACCTCCTTCATGGTCATCCGGTGGTCCATCGCGGTGCGCTGGATCCACTTGAACGCCTGCGGCTCGGTCATCCCGTACGTCGTCATCAGCGCACCCTTGGCGCGCTCGACCGTCTTGCGGATCTCCAGCCGGTCGGTGAGCCCGGCCACCTCCGACTCCAGGGCGGCGATCTCGGAGTAGCGGGAGAGGGCGATCTCCACCGCCGGCACCAGGTCGCTCTTTTGGAACGGCTTGACCAGATAGGCCATCGCCCCGGCGGCGCGCGCCCGTTCCACCAGGTCACGCTGGCTGAACGCGGTCAGGATGATCACCGGGGCGATCCGGGCGCCGGCGATCCGCTCGGCGGCCGCCAGCCCGTCCATGATCGGCATCTTGATGTCGAGGATGACCAGATCGGGCTTGAGTTCCTCGGCCAACCGGACGGCGGTCTCGCCGTCCCCGGCCTCACCGACGACCTCGTAACCTTCCTCGACCAGCATCTCGGCCAGGTCCAGTCGGATGAGCGCCTCGTCCTCGGCGATCAACACCCGCCTGCGCTCGGCATCCGTCTGCGTCTCGGCCACCAGCCCTACCCCCACCATCGATCTCGGCACAGCTACCGCCCATACTCCCGCAAGAGCCTAGTCGGGTACAGTTGTCAGCACCCGCCGGGATGGTGGAACGGCATACACGGAAGTCTCAAACACTTCTGCCCGAAAGGGCTTGCGGGTTCGAATCCCGCTCCCGGCACCACCTGCACGTACGCACAGTGACCCGGGTGCCTGCTCCGAGCAGGCCCCGGGCCCCGCGTCGACCGGGGTGCCCCGGCTCATGATCCCGCGACGACAGCGGTGTCGCGATGCCGACCCCCACGACCTCGTCGACCTGCCCGTCCTCCCCTGGACCGGGCGGGGGACCGCGCCGGCCAGGGAACATATCCGGCGTGGGGCGGGTTGGGGAAAGTCGTGATCGACGTACCGATGTCTGTTCTTGATCTTGCTCCGGTCGCCGCCGGGGCCACCGCCTCCGAGGCCCTCGCGCACACCACCGAGCTGGCCCGCCGGACCGAGGAACTGGGCTACCGCCGGTTCTGGGTGGCCGAGCACCACAACATGCCGGCGATCGCCAGCTCCGCACCGGCGGTGCTGCTCGCCCACCTGGCGGCGCACACCACCACGATCCGGCTGGGCTCGGGCGGGGTGATGCTGCCCAACCACGCGCCGCTGGTGGTCGCCGAACAGTTCGGCACCCTGGAGGCGCTGCACCCGGGCCGGATCGACCTGGGCATCGGCCGGGCCCCCGGCACCGACCAGCGGACCGCGCTGGCCCTGCGCCGGACCATGGAGGGGCTGTCGGCGGAGGGCTTCCCCCGGGAGCTGGCCGACCTGATGAACTACTTCAGCGGCGACGACCCGGGCGCGATCACCGCCAGCCCGGGGCTGGGCCAGTCCCCCGCCGTCTGGCTGCTCGGCTCCAGCGGGTTCAGCGCGCAGCTCGCCGGGCTGCTCGGGTTGCCGTTCTCGTTCGCCCACCACTTCAGCTCCCAGCACACCCTGCCCGCGCTCCAGCTCTACCGGCAGAGTTTCCGGCCGTCGCGCTGGCTGACCGAGCCGTACGCGATGGTGGCGGTGAACGTGGTCTGCGCCGACACCGACGAGCGGGCCGAGTGGTTGTCCGGCCCCGCCGGGCTGTCGTTCCTCAAGCTGCGCTCAGGGCGGCCGGAGCCGCTGGCCAGCCCCGACGACGCCGCCCGGTATCCGTACACCAAGATCGAGCGGGAGTTCGTCCGGCAGCGCCGCGACGGTCAGGCGATGGGCTCACCGGAGACGGTCCGCCGGCAGCTCACCGAGCTGCTGGCCCGCACCGGCGCGAACGAGCTGATGCTCACCACCATGGTGTACGACGTGGCCGACCGGGTGCGCTCGTTCGAGCTGGTGGCCGAGAAGGTGGTCGGCGGGCTGTCCCGCAGCGTCTGAAACACGCTCTTCATAGCGACGTCACCCCACCGTTGCGGACGACCTCTAACTTTATTACCGGTGGTGGTACGGCACTCCCGGTCGGGACGGGTCGGGGGTGCTGCGGTGTGGTGCACCGGGTCGCCAGCTGAGCGGATTCCGCGGCTGGCGACCCGGTGCCTGCTTTGTGGGGCCCGGCCAGCGCCGGGCCCGCACCGTCAACGCAGGTAGATGTTGGGCGTGGGCGGGGTGGACATGCCGTCACCGATGAAGAAGCCCGGGTGCGGCGGCTGGTTGTAGGCGGTGTTCTGCCAGGCGATCGCCGCGCGGTACTGGGGGTCGTGCATCAGCGTGTAGATCCGGGTGCTGGTCGGCGTGGGCGTGCTGTAGATCCGCAGCGCCCGACTGTCGCCGGTGCGCCAGATCACCTCCTCGCGCCAGTCGCCCAGGATGTCGCCGGAGAGCGCCGGGGTGGACTTGGTGCTGTTGTTGGAGGCCACGTCGCTGCCGGTGAGCAGCCGCGTCTCGCCGCCGGTGCCGTACTTGTCGATCTTGGTGCCGTCGAGGAGTTCACGCACCGGGTCGCCGTCCCACCAGGCGAGGAAGTTCATCGACGACGGCTTGCGGCCGATGTTCTGCCCCCTGGTGTTGGCCAGCCCGTCGACCGCCGCCGACCACGACTCGGCACCGGGGCTGCCGGCCCAGATGTCGGCCGAGACGCCCCGACCGTTGTCGCCGTTGGCCGCGGTCCTCCAGATGATCTGACCGGTCCGCGCGTCGGCGAACCAGGAGCTGGGCTTGCTGGCGTCCTCGTCGACCTTGAAGATCTCCAGGCCGGCCCGACCCGGGTCCAGGTCACCGACGTGCAGGGCGTCGCCGTGACCGTTGCCGGTGGAATAGAGCAGCCGGCCGTTGTCGTCGATGGTGGCCGCGCCGTACACGATCTCCTGGCGGCCGTCGGCGTCCACGTCGGCCACCGAGAGCTGGTGGTTGCCCTGGCCGGCGGCGGCCGAGTTGCCGGAGGCGTTGGAGTCGAACGTCCACCGCTTGGTCAGGGTGCCGTTGCGGAAGTCCCAGGCGGCGATCACCGCGCGGGTGTAGTAGCCGCGCGCCATGATCAGCGACGGCCGCTGCCCGTCCAGGTAGGCGGTGCCGGCGAGGAACCGGTCGACCCGGTTGCCGTACGAGTCGCCCCAGGACGAGACGGTGCCGCGCGGCGGGTCGTAGTTGACGGTGGAGGCGATGGCACCGGTCTGCCCGTTGAACATGGTCAGGTACTCCGGGCCGGACAGCACGTAGCCGCTGGAGTTGCGGTAGTCCGCCGACGACGAACCGATCAGCTGACCGGTGCCCGAGCGGGTGCCGTCGGCGGTCTTCATGGCCACCTCGGCCCTGCCGTCGCCGTCGTAGTCGTACACCTGGAACTGGGTGTAGTGGGCGCCCGCCCGGATGTTGCGGCCCAGGTCGATGCGCCACAACCGACTGCCGGTCAGGGTGTACGCGTCGACGTAGACGTTGCCGGTGTAGCCGGACTGGCTGTTGTCCTTGGCGTTGGACGGGTCCCACTTGAGCACGATCTCGTAGTCGCCGTCGCCGTCGAGGTCACCGACGCTGGCGTCGTTGGCCGAGTAGCTGTACGCCTCCCCGCTCGGGGTGGTGCCCCCGGCCGGCGGCTGGATCGGCACGTCCAGGTAGCCGTTGGCGAACTGGAGCGCGGACGCGGACGCCGCCTGCTCGGCCCCGTTCACCACCGCCCGCACGGTGTACGCCGAGCCGGCCGCCGCCCCGCTGTCCAGGTAGTTGGTGGCCCCGGTGATCGGCGAGGCGTTGACCCTGGTGGAGCCCCGGTAGAGGTTGAACGACACCCCGGAGGTCTCGGTGCCCAGCAGCCGCCAGGAGACCAGGTTCCCGCTGCCGGAGCGGACGCTGATCAGCCCCCGGTCGAGATCCTCCAACTGCTTGGCCCCGGCCGGCGGATCGGTCGGCGGGGGCGTGGTCGGCGGCGGTGTCGTCGGGGGTGGGGTGGTCGGCGGCGGCGTGGTGGGTGGGGGCGTGGTCGGCGGTGCGGTCGTCGGGGGCGCGGTGGTCGGCGCGGTGCCACCGGTGCAGGTCGTGCCGTTGAGCACGAAGCTGTCCGGCGTCGGGTTGCTGGCGTTGTTCCACGACGCGTTGAAGCCGAAACTCGCGGTGCCGTTGGTGCCCAGGGCGGCGTTGTAGCCGGCGTCCTTGGCGCTGACCTGCGCCCCGGACTGGGTGACCGTGGCGTTCCACGCCTGGGCCACCTGCTGACCGGCCGTGTAGGACCAGGTCAACGTCCAACCGTTGATCGGGTCACCGAGGTTGGTGACCAGGACGTCGGCGCCGAAGCCGCCGCCCCACTGGCTACTGATCTTGTAATCGACCCGGCAACCGGCGGCGGCGGCCGAAGCCGTCACGGCGGTGAGGGTGCCGGCGGCGAGCGTGGTGGCCGCGGCGGCGGCGAGCAACGCGGCGCGACGACGGGGTGGGCTCAGGTGCACGGAAACGCCTTTCGCGGGGGTCAGCGCACGGTGCCGACGCCGGCCTGCCCGGGCCGGCGGGATGAAGCGCCGTGCTGACGGTGGTGACGGGACGCCTTGCATCGACATCCATGGTTCGACTCCGCGCAGTCGGATCGTAGGACAACGCTTTCCGCCCGCACAACCCGTACCCGCCCTTGCCCCCGACCGGCCCACCTGATCGACTCGGCCCATGGCTGAGCACATGGACCCCGAGGAGTTCCGTCGCGCCGGGTACGCGGTGGTCGACTGGGTCGCCGACTACTGGCGGACGCTGGACCAGCGCCCGGTGGTCCCCCGGGACCCGCCCGGCACGGTCACCGCCGCCCTGCCGGCCACCCCGCCCATACACGGCGAACCGGTCGCGGCGATGCTGGCCGACCTGGACGACATCATCGTGCCCCGGGTCACCCACTGGCAGCACCCCGGCTTCTTCGGCTACTTCCCGGCGAACACCAGCGGCCCCAGCGTGCTCGCCGACCTGGTCAGCTCGGGCCTCGGCAGCCAGGGCATGCTCTGGGCCACCAACCCGGCCGGCACCGAACTGGAGACGGTGGTGCTGGACTGGCTGGTCGAACTGATGGACCTGCCCGCGCGGTTCCGCTCCACCGGCACCGGCGGCGGCGTCATCCAGGACTCCGCCTCCTCGGCGACCCTGGTCGCCACCCTGGCCGCCCTGCACCGGGCCAGCGGGGGCCGCTGGCGGGAGGTGGGCGTCGACCGCCGGTACCGGGCGTACACCTCGACACACGGGCACTCCTCGATCGAGAAGGCGGCCCGCATCGCCGGCCTCGGCGGGCAGGGCGTCCGCACCATCGCGGTGGACCCGCAGACCCAGGCGATGCGCCCGGCGGCCCTGCGGGCGGCGATCGAGGCGGACCTGGCCGAAGGCGTGGTGCCGGCCATCGTGGTGGCGACCATCGGAACCACCTCCACCACCGCCGTCGACCCGCTGCCGGAGATCGGCGCGATCTGCGCCGAACACGGCATCTGGCTGCACGTCGACGCCGCGTACGCTGGCGCGGCGGCGGTCTGCCCCGAGCTGCGCTGGTCGCACGCCGGGGTGGAGCACGCCGACTCGTACTGCTTCGACCCGCACAAGTGGCTGCTCACCGGCTTCGACTGCGACGCCTTCTGGGTGGCCGACCGGGGCGAGCTGATCGAGGCGCTGACCGTCATGCCGGAGTTCCTGCGCAACGCCGCAAGCGAATCCGGTGCGGTGATCGACTACCGGGACTGGCAGGTCCCGCTGGGCCGCCGCTTCCGGGCGCTCAAGCTCTGGTTCGTCCTGCGCTGGTACGGCGTCGAGGGGCTGCGCGCGCACCTGCGCTCCGGGATCGCCCTGGCCGACCGGTTCGCCGCCCGGGTCCGCGCCGACGACCGGTTCGCCATCGCCGCCCCGCACCCGTTCTCCCTGGTGACATTCCGGCTACGGGCCGGCGACGAGGCCAGCGCGGCCCTGCTGGCCCGGGTCAACGACGACGGTCAGGTGCACCTGACGCACACCCGGGTCAACGGCCGGTACACCCTGCGCCTGGCCGTCGGCGCACCGCTGACCGGGCCGGAGCACGTGGACCGGGCCTGGGCACTGCTGTCGGCTGCGGCCACGGACCTGCTGGCCGGGGACACCGCCACGGGTGGAGCCGCCCGGGGCGGCGCGCTTCCCGGGTGACCGTCGCCGCCCCGTACGGGTCACACCGGTGCGCGACGGTCGCCGTGGCCGCGACGGCGGGCCGCGTACCCCGTCGGTGGTTCAGCGCTCGACGACGGCGAGCCGGTCGTCGTCGGCGTCGGCCGGGGCGGCCCCGGCGACGACCCCGGCCGCGACAGCGGAAGCCGCGGTGTCCGGCGACGGCGTCGTGGCGACGGCGTCGGCGGGGCTGGGCGCGTCGGCGGGGGTGGTGACGGCGGGGGTTTCGGCGGTGGCGGCGTCGACGATGGCGCGGGCCCGACGGGTGCGGCGCAACGCCCGGACGGCGAACGTCAGGGCGACCACCCAACCCACGGCGAGCAGCACGTAGACCACCGGACGCACGGTCGACCCGGCGTCACCGGCCTTGAGCAGGATGCGGGCGTTGGTCAGCACGATCACCCCGCCGATGGTGGCGCCCAGCAGTTGGGCGGGGACGATCCGCACCAGCCAGGCGGCCACCGGCGCGGCGATCAGGCCGCCGATCAGCAGCGCCGCGACGGTGGGCAGCAGGAAACCCTCGCTGCCCAGGCCGATCAGGAAGCCGATGCTGGCCGCCCCGGCCACCACGAACTCGGCGGTGTCCACCGACCCGATCACCTTGCGGGGCTCCATCCGACCGGAGACCAGCAGCGCCGGAGTGGCCACCGGACCCCATCCCCCGCCGCCGGTGGCGTCGACGAACCCGGCGACCAGGCCCAGCGGGCCGAGGAACCGGCCACGCAGCCGCCCGGCACCGGAGCGCTGGCGCAGCGGGCGGGAGAAACGCACCAGCAGGTACGCCCCGAGGGTGAACAGGATGCCGGCCATCCACGGGGCGGCGTTCTCGGTGGAGATGGAGCTGAGGAAGGTGGCCCCGACGAACGCGCCGACCGCGCCGGGCAGGGCGATCCGGGTGACCACCCGCCAGTCGACGTTGCCGAACCGCCAGTGCGCGACACCGGCGGCGAGCGTGGTGCCGATCTCGGCGAGGTGCACCGACGCCGAGGCGGCGGCCGGGGCGACGCCGACGAAGAGCAGCAGCGTCGACGAGGTCAGCCCGTACGCCATGCCGAGCGCGCCGTCGACGAGCTGTGCGGCCAACCCGACCAGAGCGAGGATCAGAAGCTTGCGCACGAGCCCTCCGAACTTTTCGGCATCTCCTATCGACTTGGTCGAGAATGCGGCACGGCGGCTCCCCGGTCAACCCCTGATCGGTGGGTGGGACGCCCCGGGGCGCGGCGGATCAGCTCCAGGCGCGGGGGTCGGCAGCCAACTCGGTGATCCGGCCGGGAAGTGTCCCGGCCGCCACGTCGGCGATGGTGACCTGCTCCAGGATCGCCCGCTCGCTGGCCCGCAACGCGATCCAGACCTCCTGCAACGCCTGCGCCGCACCGTGGTAACCGAGCTGTTCGGGGCGCTGCCCCCGGACGTGGGCGAGCGGACCGTCGATGACCCGGATCACCTCGGCGAGCGAGATCTCGGCCGCCGGGCGGGCCAACCAGTAACCGCCCTCGGGACCCCGCTGGGCGTGCACGATGCTGCCCCGACGCAACTGGAGCAGGATGCTCTCCAGGAATTTCGGTGGGATGTCCTGCGCCCGGGCGATCTGCTCGGCGGTGACGGGACGGGACCGTCCGGAGTCCCCGCCATCGGCGACCGCCGCGAGCTCGGCGGCCGCGCGGAGGGCATAGTCGACCCGAGCGGAGAGGCGCATGGCCGCAAGGTTAGTCGGCGACCCGGCCGGCCGGGTCGTCACCCTCCACCGAACGGGCAGGGTGTCATGTCCCGGTGGCGGGGACGTGGCACCATACCCCTGTCGCCGGCAGGGTCGCCGGCACACCACGACACACACCAGCGCACCGAAAACCGGCCGATGGGGGCAGCGACAGCGATGCCGGACGTGACACCGCTGAGCCCCCGCGACCCCCGCCAGGCCGGGCCGTACGAACTGGTCGGGAGGCTCGGCGCGGGCGGCCAGGGCGTGGTCTACCTGGGCCGCGACGAGCAGGGCCGATGGGTCGCGGTCAAAGTGATCAACGTGGACCTGCACCAGCATCCCCGGGCGAAGGCACAGTTCGTCAAGGAGATCGCCGCCGCCCGCCGGGTCGCGCCGTTCTGCACCGCGCAGATCCTCTTCGCCGACGTCGACGGTGAGCTGCCCTACGTCGTCAGCGAGTTCATCGAAGGCGTCACCCTGCAACGGCACGTCCGTGAACAGGGCCCGATCAGCGGCAACGCGCTGCACCGGCTGGCCGTGGGCACCGCCACCGCGCTCGCCGCGATCCACCAGTCCGACGTGGTGCACTGCGACCTGAAGCCGGACAACGTCATCCTCGGGGCGGACGGCCCCCGGGTGATCGACTTCGGCATCGCCCGCGCGTTGGACGTCACCGAGACGATGACCAACCGCGTCATGGGCACCGCCCCCTACATGGCCCCGGAACGGTTCCGCGACGACGAGGTCGGGCCGGCCAGCGACGTGTTCGCCTGGGCGGGGACCATCGCCTTCGCGGCGGGCGGACAACCACCGTTCGGCACCGGCCCCGTCGCGGCGGTGCTGCACCGGATCCTGCACGACCCCCCGGACCTGACCGGGCTCACCGGCCCACTGGCCACCCTGATCGGCCAGTGCCTGGACAAGGACCACCGGGCCCGGCCGACCGCCCAGGAGGTGCTGCTGCGGCTGCTCGGGCGGGACACCCGCGAGGTGCCGTTGCAGACCGTGCTGCGGGCCGGCACCGACGCGGCGGCCACCCAGCAGCTGCCCCGTACCCTCTCCTGTCCGCCGGCCGCCCCGCCCGCGCCGACCGGCGCGGTGGCCGACCCCTGGCCGACCGGCGCGGCGGCGGACCCGTGGCCGACCGCCGGGGTGGCGGGACCCGGGCCGACCATCTCGACCGGCCACCCGGCACCGCACGGGCCGAGCGGGCCGGCGATGGCGGCGGCACCGTGGCCCACCACGTCGACCTCCCACCACACTCCGCAGGTACCGACCGACCCGGCGACCGCCCCACCGGCGGCGGCCCGGCCCGCCCCGGCCGGACCGACGGCACCCCCGGGGACCCGGGCCACCGCCCCCGCCCCGGCCCTCACCCCCACACCCACCCGGACGACGACGGACCGGCCGGCCCCGGTCACCCCGCCGGCCCGGCGGGACGGTTTCGGGCGGCGGCTGCGTCGACAGTGGACCGACCCGTGGGGGATGTCCCTCGCGATCTTCCTCGGCGCGGTGGGCTTCGCCGCCGGGTACGTCGCCAGCACCGCCGTGGGCACGGCCGCCGCCGTCGGCGCGCTCACCCTCGTCGTGGTCTACGGTGTCCGTCTGCTCGTCGCCGCCGCGCTGACCCCGTCCACCACGCCGGACGGTCCCCCACCGCCGCCCGTGCCGGCACCGCGCACCGACACCTGACCCGCCGAACCAACCCCTGGAGGAGCCGATGGCCACCGGTCAGCGTCCCGCCCGACCGTGGCTGCCGCACGCGGTGGCCGTCGTCGCGGGGCTCGCGGTGATCGCCGGGGCGTACCTGTACGTCCGGCCCACGCCCGGCACCGACCGGGCCGACTGCATACCGCTGGAGGTCAGCTCCTCCACCGAGAAGAGCGCGCTGGTCGCCCAGCTCGCCGACCGGTACAACGCCGCCGACCGGCGCTTCGGTGGGCGGTGCGCGCAGGTGACCGTGCACGGTCTCAACTCGGGCGAGGCGATGGAGGCGCTGGCCGGCGGGTGGGCGCTCACCCAGCCGAAGGTCGCCGAACCACAGGTGTGGCTGCCCACCTCGTCACTGTGGACCGGGCAGCTGCGCCTGCTGGACTCCGCGGCGGGCCGACCCGCCCAGACCCCCGGGCAGTACCCGTCCATCGCCAACAGTCCCCTGGTCATCGCCATGCCCAAGGACCGGGGCGAGGTGGTGCAGCAGCGCGGCCCGCTCGGCTGGGCCGACGTGCTCGGCCTCTCCGGCGACACCGGTTGGGCGGCGTTCGGCAAGCCCGAGTGGGGCCGGTTCACCTTCGGCAAGGACAACCCGCACCTGTCCACCTCCGGCCTGGCCGCCACCATCGCCACCTACTACGCGGCGGTCAGCCGGGCCAGCGACCTGACCAGCGAGGACCTCGCCCAGCCGGCGGTGACCCAGTTCGTCAGGCGGATCGAGGCCAACGTCTCGCACTACAGCGACGACTCGGTGGACCTGCTGCGCAACCTCGCCGAGGCCGACGCCACCGCCACCGGGGACACCCCGGCCACGGACATGAGCGCGATCGTCCTCCAGGAGGAGCTGGTCTACCTCTACAACCAGGGGCAGCTCAGCCCCACCGGCAGCAAGCCCCGGGTCCCGCTGGTGGCGGTGCACCCCAAGGAGGGCACCTTCAACCTCGACCACCCGTACGTGGTGCTGCCCTCCGCCGACCCGGCGCAACGCGAGGCCGCCGAGGACTTCCTCACGTTCCTCCGCGACGGCCCGCAGCAACGCAGCTTCGCCGCGCTCGGTTTCCGGGACGACGAGCGCCAGCCCGCCGACACGCTGCTGGCCACGGTGGCCGGGCCGGGCGGCGACCGGCTCACCTACTTCGACCCGCCCACCCCGGAGGTGGTCGGCGCGATCCTCGGCAGCTGGGACACCCTGCGCAAGAAGGCGAACATCCTGCTCGCCGTGGACACCTCCGGCTCGATGAAGGCCACCGTCGGCGACCGGACCCGGTTCCAGGTGGCGACCGACGCCGCCAGCAAGGCGATCGGGTTGCTCAACGCCGCCGACCAGGTGGCGCTCTGGTCGTTCTCCAGCGAGACCCCGCAACGGCCGAAGAAGCCGTACAGCGAGGAGGTACGGCTCGCGCCGCTGAACCGGGAAGCGTTCAACCGGAAGCTGGCCGGGCTGCGCATCGGCGGCAACACCGCCCTGTACGCGACGGTCCGCGCGGCACACCGCTCCCTGCTCGACAGGTACGACCCGAAGCGGATCAACGCGGTGGTGGTGCTCACCGACGGCAAGAACGAATACCAGAAGGACAGCGACCTGGACCGGTTGCTGCGGGACATCGCACTGGACCCGAACAAGCCGGTGAAGGTCTTCTGCGTGGCCTTCGACCAGGAGTCCGACCTGGCCGCGCTGGACCGGATCGCCAAGGCGTCGTCCGGCAAGGCGTTCGACGCCAAGAACCCGACCACCATCGACGAGGCGTTGGTCAAGGTGGTCAGCAGCTTCTGACCACCCGGCCGGTCCCTGCCCGACCACCTGCGCACCGCCACCGCCCGACGCGCCACCTTCCCCGCACCCCACGGTCAGCGGGTGGCGGCGACCCGGCGCGGGCGGGTCCGCTCAGGCGCCGACGCGGCGCAGCAGGCCCTCCTGGACGGCGCTGGCGATGTGCCGGCCGTCAAGGGTGAACAGCCGGCCGGTGGCCAAACCCCGCGCACCGGAGGCGGACGGGCTCCAGCAGTCGTAGAGGAACCACTCGTCGGCCCGGAACGACCTGTGGAACCACAGGGCGTGGTCCAGGCTCGCCCCGACCAGACCGCCCGGACCCCAGACCTCGCCGTGCACCGACAGGACCGAGTCCAGCAGGGTCAGGTCCGAGGCGTAGGTCAGCGCGCAGGCGTGCAGCAGTGGATCGTCGGGCAACTTGCCGTCGATGCGCATCCAGACCCGCTGGTGCGGGTCGGCGGGCCGGTCGCCGGGGCGTACCCAGCCGGGTTCGCCGACGTAGCGGACGTCGATCGGGCGGGGAATCTGCCCCCAGATGCCGAGCCGCTCCGGATAGCGGGCCAGCCGGTCGGACATCGTCGGCACGTCGTCCGGGCCGGGCACGTCGGGCGGGGTCGGGGCCTGGTGTTCCAGGGCCTCTTCCTGCCGCTGGAAGGACGCCGACATGAAGAAGATCGGCTTGTCGTGCTGCAACGCCACCGAGCGGCGGACCGAGAAGGACCGCCCGTCCCGGACGTTCTCCACCTGGTAGTCGATCGGCTCGGCCGGGTCGCCGGGCCGGACGAAGTAGCCGTGCAGCGAGTGCACGAACCGGTCCGGGTCGACGGTGCGCCCGGCGGCGACCAGTGCCTGTCCGGCGACCTGCCCCCCGAACACCCGCTGCGGACCCACCGAGGGGCTGACCCCACGGAAGGTCATCGAGCCGGTGTGGTCGAGGTCGAGGACCTCGAGGAGCTGGTCGACCGCGGCCTGACCGGTCGCCGCCGGACGCCCGTTCACCGGCCTGCTTCTGTTCGCGACTGCGGGGCTCGCAAACCCGGCTCACTCCTCGCGCTCACCGGGCTGGCTCTGTTCGCGACTGCGGGGCGCGCAAACCCGGCGTGCTCCTCACGCTCACCGGGAGTTTCCCTGTGCTCACTGGAGCGCCCGGGCGGAGGCGGCGTCGACCAGGGAGCCGAGCTGGTGCACCCGCAGGGTGTTGGTGGAGCCGGGGGTGCCGGGCGGGCTGCCCGCGACGATCACCACGTAGTCGCCGGGGGTGGCCTGGTTGAGGCCGAGCAGAGCCTGGTCGACCTGACGGAACATGTCGTCGGTGTGCTGGACGAACGGCATCAGGAAGGTCTCCACGCCCCAGCAGAGCGCCAGCTGGCTGCGCACCTCGGGGACGGGGGTGAAGGCCAGCAGCGGCAGGTCGCAGTGCAACCGGCTGAGCCGCTTGACGGTGTCGCCGGTCTGCGAGAAGGCCACCAGCGCCTTCGCCCCGATGGCGCGGGCGATCGAGGACGCCGCCACGGTCAGCGCGCCACCGTGGGTGCGCGGGTCGTGCTGGAGCCGGGGCACCCCGATCGAACCGGCCTCGGTGGTGGTGATGATCTTTGCCATGGTGCTGACGGTGAGCACCGGGTACTTGCCGACGCTGGTCTCGCCGGAGAGCATCACCGCGTCCGCGCCGTCGAGCACCGCGTTGGCCACGTCGGAGGCCTCGGCGCGGGTGGGCCGGGAATTCTCGATCATGGAGTCGAGCATCTGGGTGGCCACGATGACGGGCTTGGCGTTCTCCCGGCACAGCTGCACGGCCCGCTTCTGCACCAGCGGCACCTGGTCCAGCGGCATCTCGACACCGAGGTCGCCCCGGGCCACCATGACGCCGTCGAAGGCGAGCACGATCGCCTCCAGGTGGTCGACCGCCTCGGGCTTCTCGACCTTGGCCAGCACCGGACGGCGCACACCCTCCTCGTCCATGATGCTGTGGACGAGCTTGATGTCCTCCGCCGTACGGACGAAGGAGAGCGCGATCAGGTCGACGCCCAGGCCGAGGGCGAAACGCAGGTCCTCGGCGTCCTTGTCCGACATCGCCGGGACGCTGACCGCCACGTTGGGCAGCGAGACGCCCTTGTTGTTGGAGACCGGGCCACCCTCGGTGACCAGGCACCGGATGTCGTTGCCGGTGACGTCGCTGACCTCGACGGCGACCCGGCCGTCGTCGATCAGCAGCCGGTCACCCGGCTTCACCTCCTGGGGCAGCTTGCGGTAGGTGCAGGAGACCCGGTCCCGGGTGCCGAGGATGTCGTCCCCGGTGATCACCACCGAGTCGCCGGTACGCCACTCGTGCGGCCCGTCGGCGAACTTGCCGAGCCGGATCTTGGGGCCCTGGAGGTCGGCCAGGATGGCGACCGGCACGCCGACCGCCTCGGCTGCCTCGCGGACCATGCGGTACACCGACTCGTGGTCGGCGTGACTGCCGTGGCTGAAGTTCAGCCTGGCCACGTTCATGCCCGCCTCGATGAGGCCCCGGAGCCGCTCCGGGGACGAGGTGGCGGGACCAAGAGTGCAGACGATCTTCGCGCGGCGGTTCACGCCCATCAGGCTAGTCTCTCCTCCGGGTCGACCTGGGGGTCGACCCCTTGCGGACTGAGGAACAGGGGTCCGACGACGCGCGGGGTGGGCGCCTGGCCGGCGGGACGCAGCCCACGCCGGGACGTCGGGGAGTCGCGGGCATCGGCGACCGCGCGCCGGGAATCGTACCGCCCGGGGACCAACGCCGTCCGCGCGCTCCCGTGCTCGTCCGCCCCGACACCGGCACCGTCGGTCACCACGACCCGACGTCCGGACCCCGCCGCCCCTAGCTGTCGGTCTTGACCAGCGGAAACTCCAACGAGCCGGCCGGGCAGAGGAAACTCAGCACGTCGACCATGTAGAGACCGGCCTGCACCGCCGGGTCCGCCTCCATCACGCTGCGTACGTCCTCGACCGAGCCGGTGCGGGCCAGGCCGATGCCGATCGGCGGGGCGGGCTCCCGGGCCGGGCCGTCGATCGAGCCGGCCACCAGCACCAGACCCCGGCGTTGCAGGGCCCGCATGTGCGCGAAGTGCTCGGCCTGGAGCCGCTGCACGGTCTCCTTCGGCAGCACCCGACCGGCCGGGCCGGGATAGAGCACGATGCACTCGTACGTGTCGAGTGCGAAGTCCAGCTGCGGCGTACCCGTCATCGCGTCCCTTTCCCCGCGTCGGCGCCACCCCGCGCCGGTCTGCCCCGGACCCGGCCAGCGTCGCACGGTGGGCACACCCCTCGCGGCGGGTCGGGACAACTCCCCGGACCGCCTCCCCGGACCGTCGCCGGCACCGACCCGGACCGACGGCGGGCACCGGGACCGGAGCGGGACGGCCGACGCGGGCGGCGCACCGGGTCGGGGTCCGCCGGGCGGGCCCCGGCACGGGCCCGTCGGACAGCGGGGGCGACGTTCCGGCAGACCCGAACCGGATGATCGACAGACGTGCGGATCGGCCCACGCTGGTACGGTCCGACTGATGGGGAAGCGCTCGATCCGCAGAGCGGAGGTCCCGACATGACTCGCTCCGCCGCCGCTCCCCGGCCGCCGGACGACGCACGCTGGCGGGACCTGCTCTCCCGGGCCGGCCGGACCGGCCGTCGGATCGTCGGGCACGACTGGGCCGGCAGCCCGCTCGGGCCCGTCGAGGACTGGCCGGCGAGCCTGCGTACCGCCCTGGTGATCTGCCTGTACAGCCCCGAACCGGCCGCGATCTGGTGGGGACCGGAACTCGTGCTGCTGCCCAACGACGGGTACCTCGCGCTGCCCGACCCGGTCGGCGCGCAGGAGCCGGGCCAACCCGGGGCGGCGGTCTGGCCGGACGCGGTGCCGACGCTGACCGGGCTGCTGACCACGGGCCAGGTGACCTGCCGGCAGGAACGGGAGGTCGGCTCCGGCGCGGAGCGCCACCGACTGGTCTTCTCGTCGGCTCCGATCGTCGACGCCACCGGCCGGCCCGGCGGCGTCTTCACCACCGTCGCCGAGGCGATCGGCCCCACCGGCGGGGCCACCGACGCCGACGACCCGACCGGATCCCCACGGTCGGACACCACCAGCGCCGGGACCGCCACCAGCACCGGGGTTCCCGCTGCGCGCCGCCGTGGCCGCCGGGACCCCGGCCAGCAGCAGGCCCCACACCCGGCGGCCGGGGAGCGGCGTCAGGCGCTGCGGCAGGCTGAAGGGCTGGCCCGGCTCGCCGGGTCGCTCAGCGCCGCCGGGACCCGCACGGCGGTGACGGACGTGGTCATCACGGTCACGCCGGCGCTGGTCGGGGCAACCGAAGTCCGGGTCGCGGTGGCCACCGCGGGCGCGTTGGACCTGACGGTGACCGACGGGAACGGCCCCGGTCGGCTCGCGGTGGCCGACGACGCGCCGCTGGCCCGCGCGGTACGCGAGGAGGCGACCGTCGCGCTGCCCGACGGGCTGTGCCTGCCGTTGCGCGACGGCACCGGCACCGTGCTCGGGGCGTTGGAGGTGCGCTGGGACGGGCCGGTCGCCGACGAGGAGGCCCGCCGGATCCTGCTCGACGCGGTGGCGGGGCTGTGCAGCCAGGCGTTACGCCGGGCCGAGCTGACCGCGTCCGCGCGGGCGATGGCGGAGTTCGCCGCCCGGCTCAGCGTCACCCGGTCCACCGGTGAGGCGATCGAGGTGATCCTGGACGCCGCGCCGATGGCCCTCGGCGCGGCGCTGCCCGGCCTGGCGATGCGCGACGAGGGCCGACGGGTCCGGCTGTGGCACGCGGAGCTGCCCAGCGGGCTGGTCGCCACCTTCGACGACCTGACCATCGACGATCCCCGGCCGATCGCCCGCGCGCTGCGCACCGGGGAACGGATCATCCTGCGTAACCGGGCCGAGTTCGCCGCCCGGCATCCCGGCCTGCCGGACCCGGCCGGCGAGTACGGGATGGTGACCACCGTCGTGCTGCCGCTGCTGGACGCCTCCCGGCGGCCCATCGCCGCGTTGGGCTTCGGCTGGCCCCGCGAACGTCCGCTGCCCGACGACGACCTGGCGTTGCTGGACACCATCGCCGACCTGTGCGAGCAGACCCTGGAGCGGGTCCGGTTGGCCGCCGCCGAGCACAACCTGGTGACCCGGCTCGCGGGCCGGCTGCGCACCTCGGCCACGGTCGGGCCCCCCGGTCTGGACGTGGCCACCCGCTACCAGCCGGCGATGAGCGGCCTGCACCTGGGCGGGGACTGGTACGACCTGGTCGACCTGGACGACGGCCGGCTGGCCGTGGTGGTCGGCGACGTGGTGGGCCACCAGGTCGAGGCGGCGGCCGACATGGCGCAGCTGCGGACGGTGGTGAACACCCTGATCCGGTCCGGGGTGCCGCTGGCCGAGGTGTTCCCCCGGTTGACCGGGCTGCTCGGGGTCGGGTTCCTCGGCACCTGCCTGGCGATGGTCGTCGACCCGGTGGCCGGCGAGGCGCAGGTGGCCCGGGTGGGGCATCCGCACCCGGTGCTGCTGCCGTCGGGGCGGCCCCCCGAGACGGTCTGGACGGGGCACTCGCTGCCGCTGGGGCTGGTCCGTGATCCGGTGCCGGTGACCACGGTGACGTTCGGCCCGGGGGACCTGCTGGTGGCGTACACGGACGGGTTGGTGGAACGGCGCGACCAGGCGTACGACGCCGGGGTGACGGCCCTGCACGAGGTGATCGTGCCGGTGCGCGACCAGCCGGTGGAGGTGATCGCGGACACCCTGCTGGCCAAGCTCTCCGGTTCCGACGACGACCAGGCGCTGGTGGTCATCCGGCACGTCGGCTGAGCACCCGTGTCGGTGCCCACATTCGGCCCGTGGGTGTTGCCGACGGCGATCTTCGGGAAAGGCGTTGAGGCGGTGGCTAGATTTGCCGCTGACGACAACGAACAGGATCGGGGTACGGCACATGGGGTCCAGCAGTCAGCCCGCGAAGGCGTCCGGCACCTACCGGATCGGTGGCGACCTCCAGGTCGACCGGCTCGGTTACGGGGCCATGCAGCTCACCGGCCCGGGGGTGTGGGGTGACCCGAAGGACCCGGCCGAGGCGGTGCGGGTGCTACGCCGGGCGTACGAGCTGGGCGTCACGTTCATCGACACCGCCGACTCGTACGGGCCGTTCGTGTCCGAGCTGCTGATCAGGGAGGCGCTGCACCCGTACGCCGACGACCTGGTCATCGCGACCAAGGCCGGGCTGACCCGCTCCGGGCCGGGTGACTGGCGGCCGGTGGGGCGGCCGGAATACCTGCGCCAGCAGTGTGAGCTGAGCCTGCGGCACCTGGGCGTGGAATCGATCGGGCTCTACCAGCTGCACCGCATCGACGCGAAGGTGCCGCTGGCCGACCAGCTCGGCGAGTTGGCCCTGCTCCAGCAGGAGGGCAAGATCCAGCACATCGGGTTGTCCGAGGTGACCGTCGAGCAGATCGAGGCGGCGCAGCAGATCACCCCGATCGTGTCGGTGCAGAACCTCTACAACCTGGCCGACCGCAGCGCCGAGGACGTCCTGGAGCACTGCGAGCGCAACGACCTGGCGTTCATCCCGTGGTTCCCGATCGCCACCGGCAACCTGGCCAAGCCGGGCGGCCCGCTGGACGCCATCGCCACCGGCCACGAGGCGACGCCCGCCCAGCTCGCGCTCGCCTGGCTGCTGCGCCGCTCGCCGGTCATGCTGCCCATTCCGGGTACGTCCTCGGTCGGTCACCTGGAGGAGAACGTCGCCGCCGCCCAGGTGCAGCTCACCGACGAGGAGTACGACGCCCTGGCCAAGGCCGCCTGACCGACCCGCCCCGGCGCGTCGTGCCTGACGGCAACAGGTCGAACAACCCTTATGCCTGTCCGTCATAAATATGACGGACAGGCATAAGGGTCTCGGCGAAAAGTGCCTCCGACAGCCTCCGCAGCACCCGACCCACGACGGGAGCGATGTGGTTTCCGGCCCCGGACGAGACCGGAACCCCGTTCCTCCCACAGCGCCCGGCACACGAGGGGGGGGGTGTTTGGGGCGGGCAAGCGGCGGGAGGGGCGACGTGGCCCCCCGCCGGGTGCCCCCGCGCGCCCGGCGCGCCCCCCCCGGCGGGGGCCGGGGCGGGGGGGCCG
>NZ_JBEZFY010000011.1:128839-236173 GCF_040649765.1 Micromonospora sp. NPDC048894
ACGACTCGGCCACCGCCCGCTCGCCCCCGCGCACCCCCGGGATCTTGCTGACCAGGCCCGGTCGCCCCCCTCGTTGAGCCCCGACGCGCCGAGCGCCGCACGCCGGGCGGGCCCGGGGGCGGGCGGGCCCGGGGCCCGGGTCGGCTCGGGGCAGGGTGGCGGTGGGTCAGCCGCCGGGGGTGATCTCGTTGCCGGGGTCGGTCGGGCGCAGCGCCCGCTGGGCCTCGTCGAACAGCTTCGCCGCGTCGGTACGACCGTTGACCTGGATCTCCACCTCGGAGTCGCCCACCTGGAGCCGGATGCTCACCTCGGTCCGCTGCTGGTCCACCCAGCTCTGCACCAGGTTGAACAGGCCGGGCAGCAACCCCTGGGCCACCACCGCGATGATCACCGCGTCGCTGAAACCGGCCCGGCCACCGGCCCCGCCCCCCGGGCCTGCGTCGCGGACCAGGGCCCGGTAGCGCGGGTCGCGGTGCAGCCAGGCCAGCAGCGGCACCCGGTGCGGCCCGGCGGCACGCGGGGCCAGCACCAGCCGGGCCGGGGCGGTGGAACGGGGGGCGGTCATCTCGATCTCCCTATCAGTCGTCGCCACGGTGCGACCCGGCACCGGACGGCACCGTCGACACCGGGTGGCTCAGTCGGCACACGCCGGCTCAGTCGTCACCGGGTTGGAAGGTCAGCTTGCCGTCGACCACCGACAGCACACCGCTGACCCCGACCGTCTGGGTGTCGCTGAACGGGGTGGTCCCGAAGTAGCCGACGGTGCTGCCGGTGGCCCGCGCCGACCCCTGCGACTCGTACGCGGTGGAGACCCGCGCGGTGGTCGGGCCGGTCAGGGTCAGCTCGATCCTCGGGTATTCGGTGATCTTCCAGGCGATCTTCTTCACCGTCGAACCGCCGCTGTAGTAGCGCAGCGGGCAGCCCGGTGGCGCGGCCACCGCCTGCGCCGCGCAGCCGTCCAGGTAGGACCGCACGCTCTGTTCCGCCGCCGCCAGCGCCTCGGGTCGCAGGGTGGGCGTCAGCTCCGCGCCGCTCACGCTCTGCTGCCCGGGTACGACGTAGACCACCCGGGGCGCCGTCTCGCTGAGCGCGTTGCTCTCCCCCGCGACCGTGTACGCCCCGGGCAGCAGCGGTACCGCGACCCCCTCCTCACCGGTGGGTGCGGGCACCCCATTGACGGTCAGCGGGGCCGGGCCGCCGGGCAGGGTCAGGGTCGCCGGGGCGGCGTCGAGGTGCCAGCGGTGGAACAGCCCGAGCACGGCGGAGTCGTCGCGGCGCAACGGCAGCTCGGCGGTCAGCTTCCGCCCGGCGAGGGTGTAGGCGACCGTCGCGACCGCCTCGTCGCCGTCGCGTTCCACCCCCGTCACGGAGACGTCGGTGGGCGGGCGGTAGTCCTTCGCCGCCACCATCCGGGCGAGCTGCCCGCTGTCGCCCAGCGCCGCCCGCACGTCGGGGGTGAGCTGGTCGAGCGCCTCGGGGGCGTCGTGGTCGTCCAGGGCCGCGAAGTAGTCGCTGACGGCCGCCTGGGGACGGAAGAACGCCCACTGGGTCGCCGTCAACCCCCCGCCGAGGCAGCTCACCAGCACCAACGCGCCGACCAGCAGTAGCGCCCGGCGGGAACCGACCGTCGCACCCGTCGTACCGCCGAACAGCTCGTCGAGGCCGCGTGCGGTGGCCGCGCGGTCGGTGGCCGGGTCGGGGACGGGGTGGTCCAGCCGGTCCAGGCGCAGCTCGGACGGCGGGTGGGTGGCGCAGACCGCCTCGTCCCAGCCGCTGCGCCCGGTCTCGAAGGAGCGCCGCCGCTCCAGCATGGCGCGCATCCCCTCCCGGTGCCCGGCGAGCACCGCGCCGGTGTCGGCCCGGTACTCGGCGGCCCGGACGTCCCGGCGGTGGCAGGGCAGGACCAGGTAGCGCATGGTGAGCAGCACCGGCCAGAAGAACAGGAACACCACGAAGTCGGTGGCCGGGTGCGGGAACCGGCGCATCAGCCAGGCCGGCAGCGCATGCACCAGCACCAGCGGCAGGCCGACACCGCGGATGAACGCGCTGGTCACCTCGTCGCCGGTGCGCCAGTGCACCAGTTCGTGGCTGAGTAGCGCGGCGATCTCCTCGTCGGTGCAGTCGAGTACGGCGGTGCTCACCACCACGTGCCGGGCGTACGCGCGGGCGTTGGTCAGCACCGGGTCGTCCTCGATCAGCAGCCGGGGTTCACCGGGCAGGCCGAGCCGGGCCGCGCAGTCGCTCAGCAGCGGACGCAGCCGTTCGGCCTCGCGACGGCTGAGCAGACGCGCGCCGGAGACCCCCAGCAGCCACGGTTCCAGCAGCACCCGCCCGACGGTATAGAGCAGCCCGACGAGGCCTGCGGCGACCACCATCCCGGCCAGGCCGGTGAAGAGGTTCGCCGGCTCGTCGAAGGCGTTGCGCCAGGGCAGCACCAGCACGGCCAGGAAACCGACCAGCGCGCCGAGCGCGAACCCGGCGAACCCGCCGACCACCCCGCCGGAACGTGCCACGAAGGCTTCCAGCAGCGGCCCGACCAGCGGGGCGTCCCGCAGCAGCGCCGGCACCGCCTCCTCGGACTGGGTGCCCCCGGCGATCAGCCCGTAGAGGCCGAGGGCGAGGCCGCCCCAGACGGCCGCCACCAGTGCCAACGGCACGTAGAACCAGGTGGCCAGGAACGAGCCGAGCACGCCCCGCCAGTCCCGCAGGATGCCGGCGCGCAACCAGACCAGGGCACTCGGGTAGCCGGGCGGGCGGTGGGCGAACCGGTCCCCGGATTCGTCGGCGGGCGACCCGGCCACCGCCCCGGCGGGCGGCGCGGTCGGCGACCCGGCGGGCGGCGCGGTCGGCGACCCGGCGGGCGGCGCGGTCGGCGACCCGGCGGGCGGCGCGGTCGGCGACCCGGCCGGTGGCACGTTCCGGGCCGGGGCGGGGTCGACTTCGGGTCCGGGCTGCGGGGCGCTGTCCATGTCGGACACGTCAGGGCTCCTCGACTACAGCGTCACCTGCCGAAACGGCGGGACGATTCCATGGGCACGGCCGAACCACCCACGAGCAGAGTGGGACGATTCCACGAACACGGCGGTTCGTACGGGCCGTGGGAGGCAGCACATTACTCGCCGCGAATGCGCTCGGCGATTCATATTCACCGGCAGAAACGTCGGGACCGTCCATTGTCGGATATCCGTCGGAGTGCGCCCGGGTTCGTCGAGCAATGGCGGCGAAACTGCGCCGGCGAACGGGTCCACACCCCCGCAGGATCCGACGCCACGACGACGCCTGACGGATCAGCAGGTGGCGAGCAGGGCGACGAGCCGACGGACGGCCGGGTCGGTGGTGCCGGTCCGCCAGGCCAGGGCCACGTCGACGGTCGGCACCGGGGCGGCGAAGCGCCGCAGGCGTACCCCCGGAACCTTCAGGGCACGGGCCCGGCCGGCCGGGACGGCCGCGACCACGTCGCCGCCGGCCACCGCGCGCAGCAACTGTTCGTCGTCGGGTTCCTGGCGGACCAGGTGGAAACCGCCGTCGGGCCACACCTGGGCGATGGTGCGGTCGAACATGCCGGGGCCGTTCGCCCGGGGCCACATCACCGCGGGCAGCCCGACCACCTCGGCCCGGCGCACCCGGGCCCGGCCGGCCGCGAGCGGATGCCCCACCGGCACCGCCAGCAGCAACTCCTCCCGGTCGACGGGGTGGCAGGTCAGCCCCGCCTCCGGTAGCGGCGGACGGACGAAGGCGACGTCGAGTCGACCGGTGAGCAGCCCGGTCACGTTGGGTGCGGTCCAGCCGGTCTCGGGGACGACCTCCACCTCGGGGTGCGCCGCCCGGAACCGGGCCACCAGCGCGTCCACCCGACCACCCCGGGCCGAGCGGGTGTACGCCAACCGCAGGCGACCGCCGCGCCCACCGACCAGGTCCCGGATGCGGGCGGTGGCGGCATCCACCTCGGCGAGCAGCCGACGGGCCTCACCTGCCACCTGCGCGCCCACCCCGGTCAGCGTGCAGCCGTGACTGTCCCGGTGCAGCAGGGTCACCCCGAGCTGCCGTTCGAGGGCGCGGATCTGCTGGCTGAGCGCCGGTTGGGCGATCCGCAGCCGGGCGGCGGCCCGGGTGAAGTGCAGCTCGTCGGCGAGCACCACGAAGTACCGCCACCGGCGCAGGTCCCACCCGTCCCGGCCTGGGTCCGGCCGGTCCCGGTCGTGGTCCGGTCGGGTCGGACCGGTGGTCGGTGGTGCCCCCATCCAGGGAGCATAAGCGGCACTTATCGCCGGCCGCCGATTCTGTCTTGGACCGGTCCGTCGGGTCGGGGAGACGATCCAGGTCCGGTCGTCCGAACTGCGGGCGGCACCGACGGGAAGGTCGACGATGGACACGGACGTGCTGGTGGTCGGGGGCGGGATCATCGGGTTGACGGCGGCGGTGCGGCTGCGGGAGCGGGGCGTACGGGTGACGCTGCTGACCGCCGACCCGCCCGCCGACACGGTGTCGGCGGTGGCCGCCGCCGTCTGGTATCCCAGCCACACCGACGCCGACCCCCGGGTGCTGCGCTGGGCCACCGACACGCATACGGAGCTGGGCCGGCAGGCCACCGCCGGGGTGCCCGGGGTGGTGGCCCGGCCGACCCGGATGCTGCTGCGCCGGCCGGGGGTGGGCCCGCCGTGGTGGGCGGCGGCGACCGGCGACCTGGTGACCGGGCCGGGCTTCGGCCCGTACGCGGCGCAGCTGCGGTTCACCGCCCCGACGGTGGAGATGTCGCCCTATCTGGACTGGCTGCGGGACCGGTTCACGGCCGCCGGTGGGGTGCTCCGGGCCGGTCGGCTCGACCGCCTCGACGACGGCTTCGCCCTCGCCCCGACCGTGGTCAACGCCACCGGCCTGGCCGCCGGCCGACTCGCCGACGACCCGGCGGTGCACCCGGTACGCGGGCACCTGGTGCTGGTGGCGAATCCGGGCCTGACCACCTCGGTCCGGGACGAGGAGAACCCGGCCGGGATCACCTACGTGCACCCGCGCCGGCACGACGTGGTGCTCGGCGGCACCTTCGAGCCGGACGAGTGGGACACCGGCCCGGACCCGGCCACCTCGGCGGCGATCCGGGCCCGGTGCGTGGCGCTGGTGCCGGAACTGGCCGACGCCCCCGTGCTGGGGGTGCGGGTCGGGTTGCGGCCGGCCCGGCACGGTGGGCCGAGGGTGGCGGTGCGGGCCGCGCCGGGGCGGCGGCTGGTGCACGCGTACGGCCACGGGGGTGCCGGGGTGACGCTGTCCTGGGGGTGCGCCGACGAGGTGGCCCGGTTGGCGCTGGACACCTGAGCGGTGCCACCCGGCCCCGCCCCACCAGGGGGACCGTGGGACGGGGCCGGGCGTCGGGGCGGAGGGGCGGGCACCCTCCCCCGCGCTAGCGGCGTTCGTAGAAGGTGATGCTCACGCCGCCCGGGGCGGAACCCGGGTCGGAGCTGAGCCAGGTGTTGGCGTTGAGGAAGGCGTACGGGCCGGCGGCGCGGGCCTCGAACGTCGGCACCAGCCGGCCGAACGCCCCGCAGTTGCGGACCAGGATCAGCTCCCGGTCGTTGGTGGACAGCACGTACCGGGCGTCGAGCGTGCTGGTCGCGCCGATGAGCTGGTAGTCCGCCCCGCCGGGCAGGACGGCCCCGGTCACCCGGCCGGTCATGGTGCCGCCGGTGATGGGGATGATGTTGCGGGTGCCGCGCTTGCTGGCCCCGACCGAGACGCTGGCCCCGAGCGTGACGGTCTCGGTGAACACCGCCGAGCCCCGGGTGCCGCTGCCGGTCAGGCAGTCCCACGACTGGTTGGCCGTCCCGGCCGGGTCGCGTAGCTGCACGCGCGGGTCGGCCGGGGACACCCCGGCGACGTCGTACACGGCCAGGGTGAGGGTGTTCGTCGCGGTGTCGACGGTCCGGGTGCCGACGTACGTCCCGGTGTTCAACCAGGCGTACGCGCTGGAGTTCGGGGCCTCGAAGTCGGGCACGATCCGCACGGTGGACTCGCCGGCCGGTGCGACACCGCAGGTGCGCAGGTAGATGGGGGTGCCGTCGCCGGTGCGCAGGATGGCGACCTGTTCCAGCTCGGTCGCGCCGGTGCCGAGGGTGAGTTCGAGGTCGAGGCCGCCGGTGAGGATGGTGCCGTTGATCCGGTCCCCGGTGATCGTGCCGCCCCTGATGTCGAGGATGCGGCGGTGGCCGTACTGGGTGACGCCGACGTCGCGGATCGCGCCGAGTTGGGCGGTGGCGCGGAAGACCAGCCGTCCACGGGTCGGGGGCACGAGGCCTGCGGACCGGCCGCAGGTCCAGGACGGGTCGGGCACGATGGTCGCCTCCGCGCCGCTCGGGGTGGTGCTGGGGGTGGGTGGCGGGGTGCTCGGCGGCGGTGTGGTGGGTGGTGGCGTGGTCGGGGTGGGCGGCGGCGTGGTGGTGGGTGGCGGGGTGCCCGGGGTGGGTGTGTTCGGCGTGGTGGGCGGGGTGGTGCTACCGGTGCAGGGGGTGCCGTTGAGCGCGAAGTCGGTCGGTGCCGGGTTGCTGGCGTTGTTCCACGAGCCGTTGAAGCCGAACGACGTGCTCGCCCCGGTGCCGAGTGCGGCGTTCCAGGTGGTGTTGCCGACGGTGACCCGGCCGCCGTTCTGGGTGACGGTGCCGTTCCAGTACTGGGTGATCTGCTGCCCGGCGGTGAACGACCAGGTGAGCTGCCAACCGTTGAGCGGGTCACCGAGGTTGGTGACGGCGACGTTGGCCCCGAACCCGCCGTTCCACTGGCTGGAGACCGTGTAGGTCACCCGGCAGCCGGTGGCGGCGGAGGCCGAGGTGGCGACCCCGACGACGCCGACCAGGGTGGCGGCGGCAAGCGCTCCCGCGAGCAGGGGCCGCCGGTGTACGAGCCTCATCTGGTCCTCCCGCATCGACGGCACGACGCCGCGCACGCACGGTTATGTTTCAACCAGTGTCTCGATCGGACAAACTTCTGTCAATCGACGTATCTCGATTAGGTTGCCGTGGTCGACTCCTCCGGACACCGGGCGGCGCGGGTCGCGGCGAAGGAACGATCCGGGAGGTGGGGACCGGCCCGGGGCGACTCTGAGCCGGGCTCGGGAGCTGGAGTTCGGCCGGCTGGACGTAGATCGAGCGGCGGGCCACCGCGTCACCCTTGGCGTCGATCTGGTAGCCGTCGAGCCAGGCCCAACCGTCGTACGTGATCCACTCGGTGCGGACCCGGATCAGGCGGAACAGGATCGGCCTGACGAACTGCGGGCTCGCCTTCCGCGTCACCTGCACCAGCACCCCGGCCCGCAGCGCGATCATCGCGGCCCCTCCTGGCCCGGCCAGTGCCGCTGGTTGATCGGGATGCGGTGCCGGTAACGGCAGGGCAGTTCGTTGCCGCACCGGCAGACGAACCGCCACCGCCGCCACGACCACGCCGGCCGGTGCCGCCGCGCCAACGTCATCGCCGTGGCGAGCAGATACTCGTGGTAGGACACTCGTCGTGACATACCGACACGGTCCCTGGTGGAGGTTTAGTCAGATGGCAATAGCCGATCGCAAAGTAGGCGACTCGCTACCGTCAGCCACATGAGTCGTGACCCGGTGCTGCTGATGGGTCCGTACGAGATCGCCCAGCGGATGGGTGTCTCGCGGCAGCGGTTCCAGCAGCTCACCCGGCATCCCACCTTCCCGCGGCCCTACCAGGAGCTACGCGGCATGAAGGTGTGGCTGGCCGAGGACGTCGAAGAGTGGATCACGAAGCACCGGCCGCCGCGCCCCACCGAGGACGACACCCCGGAGTGACCGGCCGCACCTCGGCGCACGACCGTTCGTCGCCGGCACTCACGACGTACGCGACACAGTCGGATCTTGGCGGGAGTGGGTCGGACGCCCACGGCAACGTCCCCGCCGTCGGAGGTCAACAGTGATTGTGGAGAGTTCTTGTCGCCCTGGCGACAAGAACTCTCCACGAAGAAGACCGAGGGCCGGCCTTCGCCAGCGACGAGACGAACAGCGCGCGTACGGCGGAACGGCGCGTCGCGGGGTGGCCCGTCTCGGCAGGACGGTGTCGGAGCTGGGCGTTGCGCAGCTCCTGTTTGCCGGCTCCGACTCCCCTGTTCCCCGCCGGCCCGTTCGACGTGCTCGACGCGGATGTCTTCCATCGCACGTGGCAGGTGGTCGCCCTTCGTTCCCCCAGGCATGTCCCGTACCGCCGACCCGGAACGGCGTACCCCCGGATTGTTAAATCTTGGGGCCGGCACATAGCTGATCTTGTTTGCCGGATTGGCCTCCCCTACGCTCCCTTCTGCCGGCCACGCCAACCGCGTCCATGGCCCACGCAAAGCCTGCCCGAGGAGCACAATGCTGCCCAGATCCACCTTCTTCGCAGGCAGGCGCCTTGCCGCCGTGGCCGTGACGCTGACAACCACGCTGCTTGCCGTCATGGTCGGGCAACCGGCGAGCGCAATCATCGACGGCACCACCAGTGGCAACCTGACGGGCCAGGTGAACATCTGGATCAACAACGGCGCGTCGTTCCAGTGCACGGGTTCCCTGATCGGCGAAAGATACGTGCTGACCGCAGAACACTGCCTGGTCAGTCCGATTACCAGCATGCGCATCTGGACCGGGAACCGAGCCCCGAAACAGGGTCAGCAGATCGCTGTCGACGGTTACGCGGCGGCGGAGAAGGGCTACGACATCGCCATCCTGCACCTTGCCGGGCCGGTCAAGCAGACACAGAACATCGTCAAATACAGTGCCGGCCCTGGGATCATCAAAGCCGGCGTGAACGTGGCCGTGCGCGGCTGGGGCCGCGAAAGCCGGACCGGCACCGGCCCCAGCCCGTCACTGAAGGTCTGCTCGATGAAGGTCGAGTCCTCCGTTGCCGACGTCTTCCAGATCAAGAGGATCAACGGAGTAACCGCAAAGGGCGATTCCGGCGCGGGGGTCTGGGACGGAAGTCTGATCCGAGGTGTCGTCTCCACCGGGGACGAGCAGGCCTACACGAACGCGGTGCCGACCGCGCTCGTCGCTGACTGGATCTATGCGAAGACCAACGTCCGGGGCGTCACCTCCTGAGCGGCGACTGATCAGGTCACGACCACTGCGGCGGGCCGATCCTGGGATTCCCGGGATCGGCCCGCCCGGCGTTTACGCGTCACCACCGGGAGCGCTGCGGAAGCGGCGGCCAGCCGGGCAGCCCCACGCATGTGCATGCCGATGACCGGGTCCGACCGGCTACCCGCGTGCCCGGTGGCGGATCTTGATGTCGTCGAGGTCGGTCGCCACCGACCGGAGGTCACGGTGGTCGACACCGAGTGCCGCGACGGCTGCTGCGGCAAGCGTTTCCGCCCGCCCGATCACGACCGCCTCCCCGTCCTCCTCGGTGGCCGGGATCAGGCAGCGGAAGGTGAACGCGAGCAGGGACCGCTCATAGGTCACCGTGCCCTCTTCGGTGAACTTCGCCCGGAACACCTCATGCTCATCGGCTCTCGCGAGCAGCGCGGCACGCTGCACGTCGCCGAGCGGCGCGAACTTGCCGCGCACGATGACCTGATAGGTCTTACCGGCCATGGTGGGGACCTCCGGCTCTGCTGAGCACGACGACATCGGATGGGCGGCGAGCTGGTGCGCCCGGAAGGAAGACGGACAGGCCACCGGGCAACACGCCACTGACCGGCCGGTACGGTACGCGCTGGCGACCCTACCGGGAGGGCCACCGGAACGCCCGGGCTTTTCCAGCAGGGCGCCCCACCGAGGACGCCACCCCGGAGTAACCGGCGCACCACAGCACACGTTCGATCGTGGCTGACACGAAACGATGTAGCGGAAGCCGGTCGGACCTGCCGAGCGGTACGGGCTATGCGATGGCGGCAATGTCCCCGTCGTCAAAGTAGATCGCCTGATGGAGGCGTCCGCCGAGTGCAGCGGCATAGCGGGCGAGGACGTCCTGTCCGGAGATCTTGCCCTGCTCGATCTGGGACACGCGCCCCTTGGTGACACCCATGCGGTCGGCAACCTGCTGTTGAGTCAGGCTGCGGGCACGACGTACCTCGGCGAGGCGGTGCCCGACCACCTCGGCGAGCAACTCCCGCTTGCCGGCCTCGACAGCTCCTTCACCCCCGGCCCGTTCCACATGCTCGGCACGGATGTCGTTCCATCGCACGTAGTTGCTGCTCACGGCCGGTTACCTCTCTCCTCGGCACGTTCCTTCAGGTAGATCTCGTAGCGGTGCTCGGCCAGCGGAATCGCTTCGACGTACCACTGGTGCCATTGTCCGGCCTTGTCGCCCGCGACCAGGAGGACGCTTGAGCGCCAAGGATCGAAGGCGAACAGGATTCGCACGCTGCCGGGTCGCAACTCCTTGAGGTTCGCAATCGTCGAGCCGTGGATCGTGTCGACCAGTGGCCGCCCAAGCCCCGGGCCGACTGCAGCAAGAAGGTCGATGGCCTGCACGACCCTGAAGTTGTAGTGCTGGTCGTAGTTGGTCGACTCGTCGAGCGCGAGCGTGGGTAGCTGGATCGAGGCTGTCGATCCAGTCGCGCACCTCATCGACGAGGTAGATGTCCCACTCTGCCACCACCAGCACAGTATAGCGGATGGTATACATGCGCAGGTAGCCTCGGTCAGTCGGCTTCGACCCGGGAGCCTGTCGCGCCGAGGGCTTCGGCGATGGCGGCGAACTCGCGCAGGGCCGCCTGGAGGTCCTCGACGATCTCCTGGGCGATCACCTCGGGTGGCAGCAGCGCGTCGGCGTCCTCCAGGGAGGCGTCCTTGAGCCAGGTGATGTCCAGGTTCACCTTGTCGCGCGCGATCAGCTCGTCATAGGAGAACGCGCGGAAGCGCTCGGTCGGCACCCGCTCGGAGCGGTCCTTGCCGGGCAGGTAGCAGTCGACGAAATCCTGGAGGTGTTCCCGGCGCAGCGGGTTCTGCTTGAGCGTAAAGTGCTGGTTGGTGCGGAAGTCGTACACCCAGAGGTTTTGGGTCCAGGGTTCCTCGCGGGCCCGCTTGCGCTCGAAGAACAGCACGTTGGCCTTGACGCCACCGGCATAGAAGATGCCGGTGGGCAAGCGCAGCATGGTGTGCAGGTCGTACTGCTTGAGCAGCCGGCGGCGGATGGTCTCCCCCGCGCCGCCTTCGAACAGCACGTTGTCGGGCAGGACGACCGCCGCCCGGCCGTCGATCTCCAACAGCGCGGCGATGTGCTGGACGAAGTTGAGTTGCTTGTTGGCGGTGGTGGCCCAGAAGTCGGCGCGTTCGATCTCGCGTTCCTCGCGGGAGGACCGGCCGTCCTCCCCCACCATCCGGATCGACGAGCTGCGCCCGAACGGCGGGTTGGCGAGCACCAGGCTGACCCGCTGGTCAGGCTCCCGGCCGAGGGCGTCGCGCACGGCGATCAGCGACGGGCCGTTGGGGGTGCCGATGCCGTGCAGCAGCATGTTCATCGCCGCCAGGCGGGCGGTGCCGTCGACCAGCTCGGTGCCGGTGATCGCGCCGTGGGCGAGCCGCCGCCGCTGGTCGGGGGTGAGGGTGCTGCCGTGGTGACGCTGGATGTGGTCGTAGGCGGCGAGCAGGAAGCCGCCGGTGCCGCAGGCCGGGTCGGTGATCGTGTCGTCGGGGGTGGGCAGCATGCAGTCGACCATCGCGGCGGTCAACGCACGCGGGGTGAAGTATTGCCCCGCGCCGGATTTCGCGTCCTCCGCGCCCTTGGCCAGCAACTCCTCGTAGGCGTCGCCCTTGACGTCGACCCCGGTGCCCGACCATTCCTGCTTGTCGATCAGGTCGACGATCAGCCGCTTGAGCTTCGCCGGGTCCTGGATCTTGTTCTGCGCCTTGCGGAAGATCGTCCCGAGGGTGCCACCCTCCCGGGCCAGCCCGGTGAGGATGTGCCGGTACTGCACCTCCAGGTCGTCACCCTCGGCGTCCAGCAGGGTCTGCCAGCTCAGCTCGTCGGGCACGATCTGCTCCGGCCGGAACGTCCGGTTGGCCCGCTCGTCGGCCATCTTGAGGAACAGCAGATAGGTCAACTGCTCCACATAATCGATGGTCGACACGCCGTCGTCGCGCAGCACGTCACAGTAGTTCCAGAGCTTCTGCACCAGACGGCGCGAATCCACAGTGCTCACAGTGGCAAGGTCTCCTGCTGGTAGTCGTCGCCGGTCACCCTGGTCGGCGGTGCCGCCAACTCCTTCGGGGTACGTCCGGAGCGCGTCCGCTGCTTCGGGATGGCGGCCGAGCACTCGGCCCTGATCCGGGCGAGCAGCTCGGCGGCGGGCTCGTCGTTCGGATCCTGCGGCACAAGCCGCCCCGCGAACGCCTCCGCCAGCAACGATGCCCGCAGCCGGTCCGCCTTTTCGCGGGCCGAGGTGACCGCCCGCTCCATGCCGTCGAGCAAGGAGAGGTACTTTTCGGCCGCCTGGACGAGAGCATCCTGCTCGGCACGAGGCGGAATCGGCACCGGGAACTTCTTCATCTTCCCGAGACTGATTGACGCCAGATTGACGCTCTGGAGGCCGTTCACCTCGAACCACCGACGACCAAAGCCGTTCGCGTGCCAGGCAAGCAGCTTAGGGTGCAGCACCTCATCCTTGATGCGGGCGCGAAACACGTGGTTCTGATGGATGCACCCGGGAATCTGCCCCTCCCAGACCCACCCCCTACCGAGCTTGTCGCGGTCGCCACCCTCATTGAGCAACACGTCACCCGGCTGGAGACGCAACTGTTCGGCCTTCTTCGGCGGCACCTTAATGTGAGCTACCTCCGAGAGATCGAGACGGGCGCGTTGCACGTTCGCCACCCGCAGGTAGGGCACCTCCACGAACTCGGGATCGGACTGCCGCTTGCTGTCCTTGGTGACCCCACCGACGACCTCCGCGAACTCCTCCAACCGCCTCCAACGCCAGGTGTCCGGAACGGCAGGCAACTCGCCGTCCTGCACCCCCGCAGGCTCGGGGGGCAGCGCTCGGGCTCGGGGCTCGTCACGACCCAACGCGCCCACCCCGGCGAGCATCATCACCTGGTCCCGAAAGCGACTGATCCTTCGTTGCGTGCCGCCAAGCTGGGAGGAACCCACTTCCCAGCACGAAAGGAGATTTTCGAGGGCAGCGACGATACGACGCTGCTCTGTAAGCGGTGGGAGCGGCAGGACGATTGACTTCAAACTCGCGCCCGACACACCCGCTTGTCCGGCGGTCGTGCGCGCAACAGCGCGCACAAGCGACCGCACCCGTGAAGCCTCAAAAGAATATTGAATATAGCGGGAATCAGCGAAGGCTGGATTCACCCTGACTCGGATCAGCTTGTCGGGATAAGTTAGGTTGCCAGCTCCCTCAGGAACCATCGCGCACGCGCCGACGAAGTCGATGTTTCCGTTGTAACGGGTAAAGAGTAGATCGCCAGGCAGGAGAAGCGCATCCGAGTCCCTTAGCTCGTGCACATCTCTGGCACTGTAACGAATATCGCCCAGATTCAGCACCCCTGGCCGCACAGAGCTGATACGGAGAATCGGGACCCCGTTCGGCTCAAGCCCTGGGCGAGAGACGAAGATGCCATTCTTGACGGATTCGGCGATTTCTCCAAGAGTTACTTCGGTCCAACCGGGTGGCAGGTCGGTCACGCGGTTAGCTCCTGGTTGAGTTCGGTGAGGAGGGGTTCGGCACGGTTGCCGAAGGCACCCGCGTACCCGTCGATGCCGCCGCGTTCGGTGAAGGGTGCCCCTTCCAGGTCGTCGGGGGTGATCTCCACGCTGACCGCTATCACGTCCTTGATCCTCTCCAGCCACCACACCTGATCGGCAGTGAAGGTAGCGCCCGCCTGCTGTTGCCGCAGCAGCCACCCACGGAAACGCTCCTCTGTGGCCGTACGAAATGGACGCAATTCCTGGTCGTGGCCCAGTTCGTAGCGGATCAGGGCGACCAGGTCGGTCACCCCGCGCGACCCGGACTGCTCGGCGGTGCGGCCGAGCAGCACGTACGCCTGCCACAGCGACTCCGGGGTCCACGCCTGCGGGGGCCGGGCGATCCGGGCCGCGAGCTCCTTGAGCTGTTCGTAGCTGACCCGGCCCTTGCCCTCGTAGAACACCTGCAACGCGGTGATCTCGTCGCGGTGCTGTTCCAGGTAGTCGTGCCAGCTCCGCACGGTCACCTGGGCGCGTTCGGCGGCGGGCACCCCGGCGGCCGACACCAGCTTGTCGACGTTGACCTCGTCGATGGTGATGTCGTGGGCGCGGCGGATCTCCAGGATGCGGTCGCGGAGCTGCGGGTTCGCAGCCAGCGGGCGCAGCGCCCCGGCCAGCAGGTCACGGACGGCGTCCGGCCCGGCCTGGGTCGCCGGGTTGAGCTGTTCGGGGGCGACGGCGTCGACCAGGCCCCGGACGATGCCGGTGAGCGGCTGCCCGCCCAGCTCCGCCAACTCGGCGCGTTCGTCGTCGGTGAGTTGCCGGTCGAGGCGGGACAACCGGGACGCCAGGGTGGCCACCTCGTTGGCGTCGGCGGTGAGGGTGCCGGCCTTGCGCAGCAGGTCACGCAGCGAGATCTGCTGTTCGGTGTGCCGTTGCAGCGGCACCGCCTCGTCCAGGTCGGCCTCGGTGACGCCTACCGCGTCGACGATGACGAACCGGTCCTTCACCTGGGCGTCCGGGGTGACGGACTGGAAGTCGGCCGGGTCGATGGTGCGTGCCCCACGCCCCTTCATCTGCTCGAAGTAGGTGGCGCTGCGCACCGGCCGGAGGAAGAACACACACTCCAGCGGGCGTACGTCGGTGCCGGTGGCGATCATGTCGACGGTGACCGCGACCCGCATCTCCGGGCTGTTGCGGAACGCCTGGATGAGGGTGTCGGGGTTGTCGCCGTCCCGCCGGGAGGAATAGGTGATCTTCCTGGCGAACTCGTTGCCGCGCCCGAACACCTCCCGGACCATGGCGACGATCTCCTCGGCGTGGTTGTCGTCACACGCGAAGATCAGCGTCTTGGGCACCGTGGAACGGCCGGGGAAGATCTCGGTGAACAGCCGCTCGCGGAAGGTCTCCAGCACCAGCCGCAACTGCCCCTTCGAGATCACCGACCGGCCGACCTGGCGGCCCGCGTACGTGAAGTCGTCCTCCAGCTCCTGGTAGCGCTCGGCGCGGGTGCGGCGGTCGCGCAGCGGCACGACCGTGCCGGCCTCGATCTTCTGCCCGCCCTCGGTGATCTCGGTCTTGATCCGGTAGACGTCGAAGTTGACGTTCACCCCATCGGCGACCGCCTGCTCGTAGGTGTATTCGGACACCAGGTTCTGCTGGAAGAAGCCGAGGGTCTGCTTCACCGGCGTCGCGGTCAGCCCCACCACGAAGGCGTCGAAATACTCGATCACGGCACGCCACTTGCCATAGATCGAGCGGTGACACTCGTCCACCACGATCAGGTCGAACGTCTCCGGCGGCAACTGCGGGTTGTAACCCACCTCGGCCGGGGAGTCCAGGTCGTAGCTGTCGTACGCCCGGTCGTCCAGGTCGACGTCGGGTAGTTCGACGCCGCGCAGCGCCCCGTGGAGGCGCTGGATCGTGGAGATCACCACGTTCGACGAGTCCAGCAGGCCGACCCCGGAGAGCCGGTCCACCGTGTACAGCTCGGTGAACTTCCGCCCGTCGTCGGGGGTCTGGTAGCCGGCGTACTCGCGCAGGGTCTGCTTGCCGAGGTTGTTCCGGTCGACCAGGAACAGGATGCGGCGGGCACGGGCGTGCTTGAGCAGCCGGTAGCTGCTGGTGACCGCGGTGAAGGTCTTGCCCGCCCCGGTCGCCATCTGGATCAACGCCCGGGGTCGGGCGTCGGCCAGCGAGCGTTCCAGGCCGTCGACCGCGTCGATCTGCGCCGGGCGCAGACCCAGCCGGTCCAGCGCCGGCATCCGGCGCAGCCGGGCACGCAGCGTCGGGGCCTCCGGCTCGTCGTCCGCCTCCCGCATCCACCGGGCGAGCGTCTCCGGCCGATGGAACGCGAACACCTCCCGGGTACGCGGAAACGGGTCGAGCTGGTTGACGAAAGCGGTCTCCGTGCCGGTGGCGACGTATCCGAACGGCAGTGCCGCCTCCCGCCGCCACGCGCTGAGCCGCTGCTCGGCGGTCAACCCGTTGAGGTAGCGGTCGAGCTGCGCCTCCACCCCACGCGGGGCGGTGCCCTCCCGCTTGGCCTCGATCACCCCGACCAGCCGCTGGTTGACATAGAGCAGATAGTCGGCGCGGCCCGTCGCCAGGGTCACCTCGCGCACCGCGACACCGACGCCCGCGTACAGGTTGAGCTGGTTCTCGTCCTGGACCTGCCAACCGGCGGCGGTGAGCTGACGGTCGATCTCGACCCGGGTCTGCGCCTCGTTCAGCGGCTCCTGGGAGGCGCGGCGGGCGCGGGCGATGAAATCCTCCCGCTTGGCGGCGGACACCGTCACCGGCTGCGCACTGTCGAATGCCTGCTGCGCCGCCTCGGCGGCCGGTTCGAGACTGGCGACCAACGCGGCGGCCTGCGGGCGTCGGGCGTCGGCGTCCCGCACCGCCTGCTCGGCGGCATCCGTCGCGGCGGCCTGGGCCAGCGCCAGCGACGGTTGCCCGTCCAGCAACAGCTTCGTCTGGGCAAGCTCCTGCTTGTACCGTTCGATCTCGGCGCGCAGCCCCTCGGCAATCGACACCGGGACCTGCGCCGGAGGCGGGGTCGGGGGCACGAAGCCACGCGGGGAACGGTCGTCGGTCAACGCCCGGTGGTACCAGACGCCCAGCTCGAAACAGGTCCGTAGCAGCGCCAGTGCCTCACGGACCTCGCCGAGGTGGTCGTGGACCGCCCGGTTGCCGGTGTCCCGCAGGCGGTCGAAGGCGGCGTAGACCTTCGCGGTGACGGCACCCGAGGTGTGCAACGCCTGCACCTGGTGAAAGAAGGTGTCCTTGGCCGGGGTGACCTGGGTACGCCGTACCAGGTCCCGGGCGAGGACGTCACCGAACGCGCGGGCCTTGAACATCGCCGACTGCGCGTCGACGTAGACGAGCAGTTCCGCCCCGGCGCCGTACCAGACCAGCAGCGGATGGTCCGCCAAGAACCCGAAGTTGGCAGACTGCTCCGCCAGGCGGCGTACCTCTCGATGATCCACGACTCTCCACGTCCATAGCCGACGGTGAACACGTCAGAATATGAACGGGTGTACATTTTCGGAACCTGGTGCGTTATCGGAAACCCGACAACGTCGGGGCACGGGCGACGCCGGGACACGGGCGGCGTCGGGACGCGGGGCGACGCCGGGACAGACTATGCGGGGAAGGCCTTATGCCACAGCGTCATGAATATGCCTGACAGGCATAACCCTCCCCCAGGAATCATCCCCGCCCGGGGTCAGCCGTGGGGTAGCTCCCTGATGGAGCTGGCGACCTCGATCGACGCCTCCGCATCGAACCGGTCGACATCCACCAGCACGTCGACCGCGAGCCCCGGTCGGACCAGCCAGAACGCCTCGCCCCCGCCGGTCAACCCGACGCCGTCACCGCGCCCGAACTCGGCAAGCGGCCACTCAGCGGAATCCCGCTCGTGGTACCCGGCCAGGAAATCGCGCACCTGCAACAGCGTGGTCAGCCGTTCCCCCCGCAACACGTGCACCCGCAGGTCGACCCGGTAGCCGTCCTCCACCGCACGTTCCCAGACCCGGCTGGCGAAGCTGACGTCCTCCCACTCGGAGGCGAAGTCCGACACCAGTTCCCCGGCCCCCTCCGGCACCCACCCGACGTGGAACCCGTCCAGATCGCCACCGTCACGCCCACCCAACTCCGCCATCCCCATCAACTTGCGGCCTCCAGCCCCGTACCACCGACACGAGCGGTGATCACTCCATCACAACGGAGCAGCCGTGTCACTACCGCTTGGCGACGAGCACTCCGAGCCGTGGACGCCCTGCGCCTCACCCGGCGTCCATTGCCAGTTGCTGCGTCCTGTCGTCCACATGCGACGATCACAGCATGGCCCTGGTCTCTGCCGATGCCCTCGCCGGATATCTTCTCGAGGAGGCGATCGCCTTCCTGCTCAGCTCGAACGGATACCGGCTCCTGCAGGACTCGGATGCCGACGAGCAAGCCCTGCGGCAAGCAGGGCACGGCCTGCTTGTTCGCGGCCGGGGTGCTGACCACCAGGCTGACGTGTTGGGCGATCTGCTGATGCCGACACCGTTCTCTCTGCCTGTTCGATTGTTCGTCGAGGCGAAGAACCGCAAGTCGAAGGTCGGCCTGACGGAGGTGCGGAACGCCCACGGCGTCATCGATGACGTGAACCAGCATTATTCGACCGAACTGTCGAGGTCCTACCGGCATCCGTTACGCCGGTACCAGTACCGCTACGCGCTGTTCTCAGCCGCTGGTTTCAAAAAGGAGGCGCAGAGCTACGCGCTCGCGCAGCAGATCTCGCTCGTCGACCTGTCCGGGCCGGCGTTCTCGCCCCTCATCACCTCGGTGGAACGGGCCGCGAGGCTGATCCTCGCCGAAGCGGTAAGCGCGGATCTCACGACTTTCCCAGTCCGGCAGGTACGACTGGCACTCCGGAGTGCGTTCAGCAGCGCGGGCGCCGAGGTGCCTGCGGCCGAGGCGCCCTATCAGGGTACGGACGGCGGCCTGCCCGGGAACATCCTGGCATCCTGGGCGGCCCGGATGACCGCCGAACTGCAGGATTCGGCAACCGGTGAAGGTCTCATCCTGGGCTTCCCCGCAGCGCCGTTCATTCTGGCCATGCACCCCGACAGCATGGAGGACTTCGAGGCTTTCATCGCAACGCACGGCCCGAACATCGATGTGGACATTCGTTTCGGGCGGGAAGGGGTAAGCGGGGATTGGACCATCACCCCTGTGGCAGACCCTGACGCCTTCCGGCTGTCATTCGGTCTCCCCGGCGCGCTCGAGGCCTGGTTGTTGTCCGTACCTGGGCAGGACCGTCGGCGTGCGGCCGAGTCGAGGCAACTCCTATTGCCGACGATCAGCCTGTTTCTGGAGGACCGGCTGATCCGGTTGCGGTATGAGCCGGTCCAAGCGCCTGCCTGGCCTCCCCCCGACGAGGAGCAGGTCGAGGGCGACGCGGGGACGGATGCAGCCGACACCTCGTTCCTGCGCCGTAGCCTCCCGGCACGGCCCCGGCAACGGGAACGTCCCGAGGTGCGGATCGCGGCCGACAACCAGGCCGAGCGGCTGCCACGCGGGCTCCGAGGCTGGTCGGCGCGGTCAGCGGAAGAGCTGATGACCGTGCTCGACGACTCCTACCCGCTGCACGCCAACCTGATCCGTATGGCGGCGCTCCATCAGGGTCGGTTGGAGCGGGCTCAGGTGTACGACATCGCCGAGTTCCCACCCGCTCGTACGCTGCGCGGACTGACCCGCCCCACGAACCGCATCACGGCCTCGCTCATCGAGCAGGGCCGCCTTCCCGAGGAAGTGGAGTATCCGCTCCAGACGGGCTACGACCACGGCGTCCAGGCGACTCACTTCACCGTGCCGCCCGACCTCGTGGCAGCGCTGCGAGCACTCGGACCGCTACACGGCATTTGAACGAGCGATTGTTGCTAGTACGACCAGGCATTCCCCGACCAGACCGGGATGCTGACCACGCTGGTGGGCTGTGGCTACTACCACCAGAGATCAGTTTCCCAACGCGCGTACCTTGGAGATCGTCTCCTGGAGCTGCTGGTAGGCCGGCTGACCGCCCTGCGTGGCTTGGGCGAGCGCCTGCCGGTAGCTGTCGATCACGCCGATCAGCGGGCCGGCGGCGACGCCCTGCAACGCCCCGGCGACCAGGGAACGCGCCTCGGCGGCGTCCTGTGCGGCCGCTGCCGTCTTCGCCCGCGCCTCGTCCAGCTTCTGCGAGGCCGCCGCCAGCTTCGCGATCATCTCCGCCGCGCTCACACACGCTCCCCCTGGCCTGTCGACACACCACAGTCACGCCGCCGCACCGACGATGACCACAGAGAGCCTACGAGGTGAACACCGAACGCAGCCACCCCCCACCGGGACCACCCCCACGCGGTACGGGTGACCACCGCCAATGCCCGGCCCATGCAAAGCCCCCACTGGCCGCCCCCGCCCGGCTAACCCCGCTGGGCTACCCCCGCTCGGCTAACCCCGCTCGGTTAGGCCGCCACCTGCGGCCAAGATCGTGCTCGATCCACGATGTAGTGGCCTCGTAACGCCCGCGGGGATGCCACTACAACCAGGAAGTAGCACGATCTTGGCGTCGGCGTCGGAATGGGGCGTTGGCGTCGGCGTCGACATGGGGCGTCGCCGTGGGGCGTCGGCGTGGCAGGGCACGGGGTGTGGGGCATCCCGGTCACTCCCGCTCGGCGACAAACACCCCAAGCCCGTGGACACCCTGCACCCATCCCTGCGTCTGCAAGACGAGAATGGCTTGCCGCACGACGGTCGTCGAGACGCCGTGCTCAGTCTTGAGCTGCATGGTGGAGGGCAACTGGTCCCCTGGCGCAAGCTCTCCTGATTCGATCTGCCCACGGATCTGGTCCGCGAGTTGTTGCCACTTGGGCTTGACGGGCATGTGTGTACTCCCAGGTCTGCCCCGCCATTCGATCACGTGCCACTACTCGTGACAAGTAACGTGTTGTCGTGCTTGCCTTGCGTGACTAGATGTGTAAAGCTCCCATCGATCGGCTCCCAGGTCTGCAAACCCGGAGCTGGTCGGTTCCGCACCCGCACAGAGCGCCCGGTCGGGTCATCCCCCCGACCCGACCGGGCGTGCCACCACCTGCCCACACGCCCCGACTACTTGTGCACCACCCTCACCAAGATCAGATTGCGATTTTGTACACGACACGCCGAGGGGAGTACGCAAAATCGCAATCTGATCTTGAGCGCCAGTCGCTCAAGCAACTGGACCAGCACCGTGCAGCTGACCGTCGCCCCCGACGGCGCGCTCCAGCCACCAGACCCCGCCAAGACTCACCGGATCCGGCTCAACACCCACCAGCCCTCGTCCGAGGAGACCGACCTGGAGGTACCCCGATGAACGACCGACCCGACCACCGCCCCAGCCGACGACAGCACGACAACCAGCGACCACACGACAACGAGCGAGCACAGGGCGACCAGCGAGCACAGGACAGCCAGCGAGCGCACGACAACCGCCGTCCGTACGACAGCAACGCGTCGGACGCCGACCTGCCCTCGGAGTCCGGCGGCGACCTCGGCCTGCTCGTCTCCGACCAGGACGTCGAGGACGCCGACGACATCCTGTTCGCCCATCCCCCGCGCGTGGTGACCCGCCGGGTCTGCGGCTGTGGCGCGGACTACCCCTGCGAGCAGGTGAGGTACGCCCGACTGATCAAGGCCGCCGCGCCGAGGGGACGCCGGTGAACGCCGCCGAGCTGCGCCGGTACGCCGCCGGGCGGGCCGCCGAGGCGCGGCGGACGTTGGCCGACCACGGCATCGAGACGTACACCGGGATCTGTCGGGGGTGCGGCCGGGGCTGCTCCCCGCCGAGGTGGGCGACCGGCACCAACTCGATCCCGACCCGGCGCAGGCGAAACAGGTACCGACCGTGCGGCCCGGCGGTGACCACGTCGGCAACAGCAGCCACGGAGGGCTTACCGCCCGACCTCTCCGGTGGTCGTCCCCGTACGAAAGACCACCGGGAAAGCGGAGGCACCGAATTCGGGAGATCAGAAGAGGCGGAGGTCAGCAGACGTTCGCCGTATTCCAACTCACCTTCGTCACGCCCATTGGTACATAGAAGAATCCGTCGCCGGGGGTAGCACAGTCCGTGCCGGTCATAATCGTTCCGGCAGAGTTGAAGCGCCAGCTGATCGCGGCGTTTCGGTTCGTGTAGTTGTAGTAGTTGAAACCCGTGATGTTGCCGGTCCACTCGGTGGTGGTCACCAGGGACGGAGTCTCCGTAGGGACCCCGTTCGGGTGATCCCAGTGGGGCCAGACGCAGAATGTGCCCGGCTGGCAGTTCCCGGGCGGATAGACGCCGGCCCCCAGCTGGGGTGCCGCCGAGGCAGGAGGGGCCACAGCCAGCACACCGGCGACGACCCCGGCGATGGCGAAGGATTTCAACAGCACGGCTACCTACTCCCATTGATGCTGGTGGATCGAAATCTCAAGCTACCGCCGGAAAGTTGCACGGTCAAGTACCTGACGCTCGCGGGGTGCCGGCAGGAAACTCGGGCCACCCGGCGGCAGCAATCAGTGACGAGGTTGTTGACACGGGGAATACAATCGATCCAGATCAATTCATTGCGGGGTGAACGAGCTCCGGCCCCGTTCCTGGACACCGTGAGGAAGGGAAGCTCATGCGCAGTTTCACCAGCCGAATCGCTGCGGGTCTCGCCGCCGCATTGATCACCACACTGGCCGTAACGATACCGGCGTCGCCCGCAGCCGCTGTCGAGACGCTCAAGGTCCCCGACGTCGGCCTCGTCTTCTACCAGGCCACCACGCAGATCATCGTCGGCAGACAGGCCACGCCCGACGGCATCTGCCGCCCGGTCCCGGCAGAGGCGATCTGGGCGATCGGCTGGAACGGCTTCGGTTCCGTCTCCGGCTACCGGACCTCCGACTGCACCGGTACCGCGTCCGAGCTGAACAACTTCCACAGCTGGCCGTACGAGGGCTACTACCTCTCCTACCGGGCCGGCTGACCAGCGTTCCCGGTGGTCGTTCGCACACGAGCACCGGGACGAGGTCCCTTCTTCACCGCCGCCGCAACGACCACCACCGCCGCAGCAACCGCCACCGGCCCCGCCAGGCACCTCACCGCACGACGCGGAACAGCAGCAGGGTCACGCAGTACGCCAGCGGCACCAGCAGGACGCAGACGACGAAGCCGAGCGGGGCGTACCGGGGCGGATCGGTGCTGGCCAGTGCCGGCCGTCCCCACCGCCCGAGGATCAACCAGCCGGCGACGAAGGAGATCAGCGGCAGCCCGGCGCAGGTCAGCGCGCCCAGGGTGAAGCCGTCGACCACGCCGATGCCGTTGGCGACCACCAGCACCAGCATGACCAGTGCCCCGACGGCGGCACAGCCGGCGTAGACGGCGACCGCACGGGCGGTCGGTGACCAGGTGGGCAGCAGAGCGGGTCGCCGGGCCAACGCCTCGGCCTGCTGCCCCAGCCGGTCCGCCTCGTCGACCAGCCGCCCGGTCTCCGCCAGCACCACCGCCGGATCGCCGTCCACCCCGGACCCGCCGGGAGCCGTGCCCGCCCCGGGGGCGGGCCCCGGGGCCGAACCGGAGCCGACGGCGGGACCCGCGCCGGCCCCGGGGACCGGCCCCGGACCGGGGGTCGGGTCGGCCACGGCAGGTAGGCCGGCGGCGGTGGCGAGCTGGGTGAGGCGCTGTTCCTGGGCGGCCAGCCGCTGACCGAGCTGGGTCACCCCGGCGTGCAGGCTGCGGCGGCGTTCCGCCTCGGCGGCGGCACCCCGCTCACCCTCGCGGATCCGGGCGGAGAGCTGCCGGACGGCCGCCGCGTAGTCGTCGTAGCCGGCCACTCAGCGTTCCTCCTCGTCGGGCTGGTGTCCGGGGCGGACGAACGGCACGATCACCGTGCGCCGCTGGGCGTGCCGGTCGACCAGCAGGGCCCGGTTGGGGCGAGGGGTCCACACCAGATCGGTCACCCCGAGATACAGCCCGAGATCGTCGGCGGGCACGTTCAACGCCACCAGGCAGGCCACGTCGTCGCGGTTCTGGCTACCACCGAGGTCGTCGGCGAGCCGACGCAGCCCCCGCCACCAGCCGAGCAGGTGCACCCCACGCCCCGGCCCCTCCCCCAGCAGCGCCCGCAGGTCGTCGTGGCCGGTGCGGTAGGTGTCGGGGTCGGCGGCGGCGAGCACCGCGCCGGCCGCGTCCACCCCGAAGACCACCAGGTACGTCCGGCCGCGCTCGCCGGGGCCGGCGGTCAGCGCACCGATGCGGGCCCGCAGGCCGGCCGCGTCGACCTGGGTCACCTGGTGTCCGGCGGCCTTCAACCCGGCAGCCGTGTCGTCGGCGAGTTCGTCGGCGGCCGACACCAGCGGGACCAGCACGAACTCGGCCTCGCCGGGGCGGTGCTGGCCGGCCAGACTCAACGCGGCGGCCCGCAGCACGTGCCCGCCGGTCGCCGAGGTGCCCACCACGGCCAGGTGCCGGCCGGGGGAGGCGTCCAGGTCGAACCGGGCGGTGCTGCCGGCCACGTCGACCGTCCGGCCCACCAGCACCGCCGGGCGGCGGGTCACGGCGGCGGCCGGCATCGGCTCGTCCTCCAGGTGGGCGGTGGCGTAGCCCCGGAAGACCGCAGGCGGGCCGGTGTCGTCGGGACGGGCGTCCCACAGTTCGTAGCGCAGCCGGGCGAGCTGGCGGGCGTCGGCGTGCGCGTCGGGGAACCGCAGCAGGGTGTCCGCGCCGGCCGCCCCGGCGGCGGTGTTGACCAGCGCCGTGCCGATCCGGGTCGGGCCGGTCACGGTGGCCCGGGGGCCGAGCACCGGCTCACCGCCGGGCAGCGCCACCCGCAGCGCGAACTGCCCGAACAGCGACTCGGCCCGGCCGTACAGGGCCTCCACGCCGCTGGTGCTCTGACTGGCCAGCACCAGGTGCACCCCGTACGAGCGGCCCTTGCGGGCCAGCTCCTCCAGCAGGTCGACGGCTTCCCGGGCCAGCCGGTCGTTGCCGGCGAACAGCACGTGGAACTCGTCGATCACGGCCACCGTGCGGGGCACCGGTTCGGTGTCCGGCAGGTCGGCGAGCTTGGTCACCCCGTGCCGCTTGAACAGCCCGGCCCGCCGGCCCAGCTCCCGGCGCAGCTCCCGCAGCACGGCCAGGCCGTACTCCCGGTCGGATTCGACGCCGACGGCCCGCGCGTGCGGCAGGAACGACGGGTCCCGTTCGGTGGGGACGAACTCGGTGAAGCTGACCCCCTCCTTGAAGTCGAGCAGCCACAGCTGAAGCTCGGCCGGGGAGTAGCGGGCCGCCAGGCCGTAGAGCACGTCGAGCAGGAAGACCGTCTTGCCCGCGCCGGTGCGGCCACCGACCAGCCAGTGCGGCGTCGCGTCGTCGAAGGCCAGCACCACCGGGGTACGACCCGAGCGGCCGACCACGGTCCGCAGGCCGGCGCGGGCGGACTCGGTCCAGCGCCGCTCGGGCAGCAGGTCGGCCAGGTGCAGGGCGGTGTCCCGGCGCACCTGCGCGCCCAACTGGTCGGCCAACGCCTGGACCGCCCCGGCGGGCGGATCGCCGTCGAGCAGCACCGGCACGGGCAGGCCGGTGCCGTCGGCGCTGAACGGTTGCCCCGGCGGGTCGCCGATGCGGGCGTAGCGTTCGTCGAGGCGTACCTCGGTGGTGCCGCCCAGCGCGGGTGGGACCTGCCCGGGCGTGGTCACCGCGCGCCCGGCGAACAGCACGCACACCCCGGCGGTCGGGCCGGCGTGGGTCAGCGCGGCGAGCCGGGCCAGCTCCCGCGGACCGGGCGCGGACGCGGCCACCACCAGCAGCAGTTCCGGTTCTCCCGCACCGGCCTGGGCGGCGCGGGCGTGCGCCTCGGCGGTGTCCAGCAACGCGCCGATCTCCGCCTCGGTGGTGGCGACCCCACCGAGCACCCCGGCGTCGCGCAGCGGGCGCAGCGGAATGAAGGTGGCACCCCACGCGGCCGGGTCGATACCGACCACCCGCACGCTGCCCGGCGTGGCCGTGCTGAGCAGCCGCAGCACCAGCACCCGCAGCAGCACCGCCACCCGGGGATCGCGGGCGTCCCGGTCGACCGCCAGGTGCCGGCCGGCACCCAACGGCAGCAGCAGCGGGAACCGTCCGTCCGCCGTGGACGCCTCCCCGATGCGCACCGGGGCGGGGCCGCCGTCCGCCGGTGGGGCGGCCAGCGTGTCGGCGAGCCGGGCCAGTCGGGCGACCAGGTCGGCGGTGCGTTCCGGGACGGGCTCCCCGGTCAGCCGGTCCAGCAGCGCACGGGCCGCCGTCCACCGCTGCCGGGCCTGCCGGTGCGCGGCGACCGCCTGCCCGTACGCCGATGCGAGCCTGCCCACCCACTGCTCCCCACCGCCGCGCTGACGAATCGAGGGAACCCTAGCGCCCCGGCCGGTCGGCACGCACGACCCGCCCACCGATCAACTCGTCGGCGTCCCGACTGCGGCCCGCCGTCGGCGCCCCGGCTGCGGCCCGCTGTCGGCGGTGTCGCCCGGCGCTCCGGTGGGGCGCCGGAGACGACCGACGCCCGACGCCGACGGTCGGCGACCCGGGGGCCGCCGACCGTCGGCGTGGGTCAGCGCAGCGCGGCGGTGAGCGCCGGCAGGTAGCCGGACCGGTAACCGTCGGCGTTCGGGTGGTATGCCTCGATGACGCCGCTGACGTCGCGGATCCACGGGGCGGCGGCGCAGACACCGTGCCCGGTGAAGAACGGCCGGGTGTCGGCGAAGGTGGCCCCGACCGCCCCGGCCCGCGCGGCGGTGACCGTGGCGAGCACGTCGGCGGCCTCGTTGAGGATGGTCCGCTTGTAGCTGCTCATCGCCAGCACTCCACAGGAGCCGGTTTCGAAGAGCCGGGGGTAGCCGAGCACCACCAGTCGGGCGTTCGGGGCCCGGTCACGGATCGCGGCGTAGGTGGCGTCGAGCCGGCCGGGCAGCGTCGAGGTGGCGAAGCTCTTGGCCTTGTCGACCGCCGCGGTGCAGGTCGCCGTGCTGCCGAACCGGCAACTGGTGATCACGTCGGCGAAGCCTGCGTCGTTGCCACCGATGGTGATGGTGACCAACGTGGTGGTGGCGCTCAGCGATCCGACCTGCTTGCTGATCACGTCGGAGGTGACCGCGCCACCGCAGGCGGGGAAGGCGAAGCTGGTCACCGCGTTGGCGGCGGCCCAGAGCGGGGCGTACGACTTCTGGCTGCGCAGGCAGGTGGACAGGTCGTACGGGCCGGCGCCGACGCCGGAGGAGTACGAGTCGCCGAGCGCCACGTAGTGGACGGTGGCGGCCTGGGCGGGGGTGGGGACGAGTACGACACCGACGGCGGTGGCGAGCAGGGCGGCGAGTGCGGTGGCCGCACGGGCCAGGGCACGACGGGGTAGGGCGCGGTGGGGCATGACGGTCCTCCGGGGGCAGGAAGGGTGGAGCCTCTGGACCGCGCGCGTGGCCAAGGGGGGTGAGGCGTTGTTACTAGTCGGTAATGCTAGCGAAACATCGACACAAAGAGAACAGCCGATCCCCATCGATCCGACGCACACGTTTCCACCGCCGTCGATTAGGTTGTCGGTGCGAACACCCCGATGGAGGGAGTCCACCCCGTGCGACGTGTTTTCACGGCGGCCATCGCCGCCCTGACCGTCACCACCGCCGGCACCCTGGTGACCGGCACCCCCGGCCAGGCCGACGCCCGACCGGGCAAGAGCCGGTCGGTCGCGGTCTCGGCCGCCCCGAAACCCGGCAGCCCCGGCCTCGGCGACCCCTACTTCCCCGACTACGGCAACGGTGGCTACGACGTCGACCACTACGACGTGCGGCTGCGCTACGAGCCGGCCACCGACCGGCTCAGCGGCACCACCACCATCCTGGCCACCGCCACCCAGGACCTCTCCCGGTTCAACCTCGACTTCCTGCTCGACGTGGAGTCGGTGCGGGTCAACGGGTGGACCGCCCGATTCGCCCGGGAGGGCGACCACGAGCTGGTGGTGACCGCGCCGCGCGGCCTCACCACCGGCCAGGCGATGACCGTCGTGGTCACCTACTCCGGCGTGCCGTCCGAGACCCTGGTGAACGGCTACTCCGGCTGGACCCGCACCGTCGACGGCGCGCTCGCCGTCAACGAGCCCGAGTCGGCCTGGTGGTGGTTCCCGTCCAACGACCACCCGCTGGACAAGGCCACCTGGGACGTCTCGGTGTCGGTGCCCGACGGCGTCGAGGTGATCAGCAACGGCGTGCAGCCCCGGCCCCCGCTGGCCGAGGCCGGCAACCGGATGCGGTGGGGCTGGCGCAGCACCAAACCCGGCGCCACCTACCTGGCGTTCCTCGCGATCGGCCAGTACGACATCGTCACCGACACCGCCCCGAACGGGCAGCCGGTGATCAACGCCTACAGCACCACGCTGGGCGACCGGGGTCCCGCCGCCCGGGCCAGCATCGAACGCACCGCCGAGGTCGTCGACTGGGCCAGTGGCGTCTTCGGGCCGTACCCGTTCGAGGCGCAGGGGGGCGTGGCCGCGCCGATCGACAGCCTCGGCTTCGCCCTGGAGACGCAGACCCGCCCGGTGTACGGGCCCGGCTTCTGGCGACGCGGCAGCAACCCGTACGTGGTGGTGCACGAGAACGCCCACCAGTGGTTCGGCGACTCGGTCTCGGTGGCGAACTGGAGCAACATCTGGCTCAACGAGGGCTTCGCCTCGTACGCCGAGTGGCTCTGGTCGGAGGCGCAGGGTGAGGGCACCGCGCAGGAGCTGTTCGACTTCACCTACGCCAACTACCCCGCCGGCGACGGCTTCTGGCAGGTGCTGCCGGGCAACCCGGGTGCCGGCGCGGTCTTCGACGACGCGGTCTACGACCGGGGCGCGATGGCCCTGCACCAGCTCCGGCTGACCGTCGGCGACGACGCGTTCTTCCGGATCCTGCCCGCCTGGACCGCCGAGCACCGGTACGGCAACGGCACCATCGCCCAGTTCCAGGCCCTCGCCGAGCGGATCTCCGGCCTCGACCTGGACCCGGTCTTCACGACCTGGCTGTTCACCCCCGGCCGGCCCACCCCGGCCACCGCCACCCGCAGCACGACCGCCCCGGCGCAGCCGAAGTCGTGGACCCAGATCCGGGCGGCGCACCAACTGCTGGCGCGCTGACCGACCCCGGTTCGGGCTGCCCGCCCCCGGCACCGGCGCGGGCAGCCCGAACCGGCCCGCAACCGTGACCTTCCGGCACCCGGGCCGGTCCCGGCGGAACTCGGTCCCGGCTCGGCACGGTTTCGGCCCGAGGTCGGGTCTGGTCTGGTCTGGGGCTGGTCGGGGCCGGGGTCGGCCCCGGGCTGGTCGGGGCCGGGGTCGGCCCCGGGCTGGTCGGGGCCGGGGTCGGCCCCGGGCGACGCCGATCGGGGCAGCGTCGGACCAAGCCGGAACGATGGTTCCGGAGAGCGATATGCCTGACGGGCATAATTATGACTGTCAGGCATATCGCTCTCCGTGGTGATACGTGCTCTCGGGAGGGCTGGCTCCGACACCCCCGTGACACCACAACGGCAGGGCCGGGACAGGTGGTGCCGCAGAAGCGGCTGTGAGCCGGCAGGGCGCGGCGGGCGAAACGGTGGCCGTGCCACAAGGTCGGGCCGTCAGCCGACCCGGAGACCAGGTCGGCTGACGGCCACCGTTCGACGGGCGGGGGTCAGCGGGCGGCGAGGGGCTGGCGGGCCGGGTCGACCGGGGCCGGCAGGTCACCCACCCCACCCAGGTAGGAGTGGATCGCCGCGGCGGCGGCCCGCCCCTCGGCGATCGCCCAGACGATCAGCGACGCCCCCCGGTGCATGTCCCCGGCGACGAACACCCCGTCGGCGTCGGTCTGCCAGTCGGGGCGGGCGTCGACCGCACCCCGGGCGTTGCGGACCACCCCGAACTGGGCCAGCAGCGGCTGCTCCTCGGTGCCTTCGAAGCCGATGGCCAGCAGCACCAGGTCCGCCGGGAGTTCCCGCTCGGAGCCGGGCAGCGCGGTGACCACCCGTCGGCCGTCGCGCCGCTCCACCGTCACCTCGGCGATCCGGACGCCCTTGACCTGACCGGTGCCGTCGTCCACGAACTCCTGTACGGCCACCGCGAAGACCCGCTCCCCGCCCTCCTCGTGCGCCGGGTAGTTGCGCAGCACCCACGGCCAGGTCGGCCACGGGTCCCGTTCGGCGTCGCGGCCGTGCGGCGGCTCCGGGTAGAGGTCGAGCTGGTGGACGCCGGCCGCGCCCTGCCGGTGGGCCACGCCCAGGCAGTCGGCGGCGGTGTCGCCACCACCGATGATCACCACGTGCTTGCCGGCCGCGTCGATCGGCGTGCCGTCGGGCAGCACCGCCGGCGCGGGTCGACCGTCCCCGGCCGCCGCGACCACCCGGTTGGCGGCGACCAGGTGGGTCATCGCCTGGTGTACGCCGCGCAGCGGCCGACCGGGCGTCTCCGGGGTGTCCCGGCCCTGGAGCGCGCCACAGGCCAGCAGCACCGCGTCGTGCCGGGCCCGCAGCTCCTCGGCGGTCACGTCGACCCCGACGTTCACCCCGGTGCGGAACTGCACGCCCTCGGCGGCGAGCTGGGCCAGCCGCCGGTCGATGTGCTGCTTCTCCAGCTTGAAATCGGGGATGCCGTAACGCAGCAGACCGCCGATCGCGTCGTCCCGCTCGTACACCGTGACGGCGTGACCGGCGCGGGCCAGTTGCTGGGCGGCGGCGAGCCCGGCGGGCCCGGAACCGACCACGGCGACCGACCGCCCGGTCGACGCCGGCACCGGGCGGGGGTTCAGCCCGCCCTGGGCCACCGCCGCGTCGGCGATCTCCACCTCCACCTGCTTGATGGTGACCGGCTGCTGGCCGCCCAGACCCAGCACGCAGGCCGCCTCGCAGGGCGCCGGGCAGAGCCGGCCGGTGAACTCGGGGAAGTTGTTGGTGGCGTGCAGCGACTCGACCGCGGCGTCCCAGGTGCCGGTGCGGACCAGGTCGTTCCAGTCCGGGATGCGGTTGCCCAGCGGGCAGCCATCGTGGCAGAACGGGATGCCGCAGTCCATGCACCGGGTGGCCTGCTCCCGGATCAGCTCGGCCCCGGCGGGCGGGTACACCTCGCGCCAGTCGGTGATCCGCACCGCCACCGGGCGACGGGCCGGCAACTGCCGCTCGTAACGCAGGAAACCATTCGGGTCAGGCACGAGCCACCTCCTGGGCGACCACCCGCGCGGCGGGCGGCACCGACGCGGTCAGCGCAGACATGACCGCGTCGTCGACGTCGCGGCCGGCGGCTTCGGCGGCCTTCATGATCTCCATAACCCGGCGGTAGTCCCGGGGGACCACGGCGGTGAACTCCTCCACCGCCTCCGGCCAGTTCTTGAGCAACTCCGCGCCGACCGCCGAGTCGGTCTCCGCGACGTGCCGCTGCACCAGGTCGTGCAGCAACTCCCGCTCGGCGTCGCGCAGTGGGGACAGGTCGACCAGTTCCGCGTTGACCCGGCCGGTGTCCAACCGGTGCACGTACGCCGTCCCACCGGACATGCCGGCGGCGAAGTTACGGCCCGTCTCGCCGAGCACCACCACCGTGCCACCGGTCATGTACTCGCAACCGTGGTCGCCGACGCCCTCGACGACGGCCACCGCACCGGAGTTACGCACCGCGAAGCGCTCCCCCACCCGGCCGCGCAGGAACAGCTCACCGCCGGTGGCCCCGTACAGGATGGTGTTGCCGGCGATGATCTGGTCCTCGGCGCGCTGCCCGGCGGTGGCCTCGGGGTCGACGAACGGCGCGGCGGCGTCCGGGCGGATCACGATCCGGCCCCCGGAGAGCCCCTTGCCGACGTAGTCGTTGGCGTCGCCGTGCAGCCGCAGGGTCACCCCGCGCGGCAGGAACGCGCCGAAGGACTGCCCGGCGGTGCCGCGCAGCACGAACTCGACGGTGTCGTCCGGCAGGCCGGCGCCGCCGTGCCGGCGGGTCACCTCGCCGCCGAGCATCGCGCCGACGCTGCGGTGCTCGTTGCGCACCGCCACCTCCACCCGGACCGGGCTGCCGTCGCGCAGCGCCGGTTGGGCCAGCGCGATCAGCTCGTTGTCCAGGGCCAGCTCCAGGCCGTGGTCCTGGGCGCGGACACCGCGCCGGGCGGCACCCTCGGGCAGCTGCGGGGTGTGCAGCACCCGGGCCAGGTCGAGGCCGTGGCCCTTCCAGTGGTCGATCGCCGGTACGATGTCGAGCACCTCGGTCTGCCCGATCGCCTCTTCGATGCTGCGGAAGCCCAGCTCGGCCAGGTAGCCGCGGACCTCCTCGGCGAGGAAGAGGAAGAAGTTCTCCACGAACTCCGGCCGGCCGGTGAAGCGTTCCCGCAGCACCGGGTTCTGGGTGGCGATGCCGACCGGGCAGGTGTCGAGGTGGCAGACCCGCATCATCACGCAGCCCTCGACGATCAGCGGGGCGGTGGCGAAACCGAACTCCTCCGCGCCGAGCAGCATCGCCACCACCACGTCCCGGCCGGTCTTGAGCTGGCCGTCGACCTGCACGGTGACCCGGTCACGCAGCTTGTTGAGCAGCAGCGTCTGCTGCGCCTCGGCCAGGCCCAACTCCCAGGGGGTGCCGGCGTGCTTGAGCGAGTTGAGCGGGGACGCGCCGGTGCCGCCGTCGTGCCCGGAGATCAGGATGACGTCGGCCTTGAGCTTGGCGACCCCGGCCGCGACGGTGCCCACACCGACCTCGCTGACCAGCTTGACGTGCACCCGGGCGGCCGGGTTGACGCACTTGAGGTCGTGCACGAGCTGGGCGAGGTCCTCGATGGAGTAGATGTCGTGGTGCGGCGGCGGGGAGATCAGGCCGACGCCGGGGGTGGCGTGCCGGGTGCGGGCGATCCACGGCCACACCTTGTTGCCGGGCAGCTGCCCACCCTCGCCGGGCTTCGCGCCCTGCGCCATCTTGATCTGGAGATCGTCGGCGTTGACCAGGTATTCGCTGGTCACCCCGAAGCGTCCGCTGGCGATCTGCTTGACCGCCGAGCGGCGTGCCGGGTCGTGCAGCCGGTCGACGTCCTCGCCGCCCTCGCCGGTGTTGGACTTGCCGCCGAGCCGGTTCATCGCGATGGCCAGCGTCTCGTGCGCCTCCGCCGAGATCGACCCGTACGACATGGCGCCGGTGGCGAACCGCTTGACGATCTCGGTGGCCGGCTCGACCTCCTCGATCGGCACCGCCGGACGCAGCCCGGTCCGCAGGGTGAACAGCCCGCGCAGCGAACCGGCCTGGGCGGCCAGCTCGTCGACCTTGGCGGTGTACTGGCGGAACACGTCGTACTGGCGGCTGCGGGTGGCGTGCTGGAGCAGGAAGACCGTCTCCGGGTTGAACAGGTGCAGTTCACCCTCGCGCCGCCACTGGTACTCGCCGCCCACCTCCAGCCGGGTGGAGCCGACGGTGCCGGGCGTCGGCCAGGCCTGCCCGTGCCGGGCGGCGACCTCGGTGTGGATCCCGGCCAGCCCGATCCCGCCGATGGTGCTGGGGGTGCCCCGGAAATAGCGGTCGACCAGCCGGGTGTCCAGGCCGACGGCCTCGAAGACCTGCGCGCCGCAGTACGACGACACCGTCGAGATGCCCATCTTGGACATGATCTTGAGGACGCCCTTGCCGAGCGCCTTGACGTAGTTGCGGACCGCCTTCGCCGGCTCCACCCCGACCAGGGCCCCGGTGGCGATCATGTCCTCCACCGACTCGAAGGCCAGGTAGGGGTTGACCGCCGCCGCGCCGTACCCGATGAGCACCGCCGCGTGGTGCACCTCGCGGCAGTCACCGGACTCCACGATCAGCGCCACCTGGGTCCGGGTCTGCTCCCGCACCAGGTGCTGGTGCACCGCCGCGGTCAGCAGCAGCGACGGGATCGGCGCCAGGTCGGCGTTGGAGTCCCGGTCGGACAGCACCAGGATGCGCACGCCGTCCTCGATCGCCTCGGACACGTGCCGGCAGATCTCGGTCAGCCGGGCCTTGATGCCGGCCCCGCCGTCGCGGATGCGGTAGAGCCCGGACACCCGGACCGCCTTGAAGCCGGGCAGGTCACCGTCCTCGTCGACGTCGAGTAGCTTCGCCAGCTCGTCGTTGTCGATCACCGGGTAGGGCAGCACGATCTGCCGGCAGCTCGCCGCACCCGGGTCCAGCAGGTTGCCCTCCGGGCCGATGGTCGACGCCAGGCTGGTCACCAACTCCTCCCGGATCGCGTCCAACGGCGGGTTGGTGACCTGCGCGAAGAGCTGGTGGAAGTAGTCGTAGAGCAGCCGGGGCCGGGTCGACAGCGGCGCGATCGGGGTGTCGGTGCCCATCGAGCCCAGCGGCTCCGCCCCGGTACGGGCCATCGGGGCGAGCAGGATCTTCAGCTCCTCCTCGGTGTAACCGAAGGTCTGCTGCCGCCGGCGCACCGAGTCGTGGGTGTAGACCACGTGCTCCCGGGCTGGCAGGTCACCGAGGTCGATCAGGCCGGCGTGCAGCCACTCGTCGTACGGCTGGGCGGCGGCCAACTCGGTCTTGATCTCGTCGTCCGAGACGATCCGGCCGTTGACCGTGTCCACCAGGAACATCCGGCCCGGCTGGAGGCGGCCCTTGGCGACCACCGAGGCCGGGTCGAGGTCGAGCACGCCCGCCTCGCTGCCCAGCACCACCAGCCCGTCGGCGGTCCGCCACCAGCGCCCCGGCCGCAGGCCGTTGCGGTCCAGCACCGCCCCGACGATCTCACCGTCGGTGAAGGCGACCGAGGCCGGCCCGTCCCACGGCTCCATCAGGCTGGCGTGGAACCGGTAGAACGCGCGCTTGTCCGGGCGCATCGCCGGGTCGTTCTCCCACGCCTCCGGGATCATCATCAGCACCGCGTGCGGCAGGCTCCGGCCGGCCAGGTGCAGCAACTCCAGCACCTCGTCGAAGTTGGCCGAGTCGGAAGCGGCCGGAGTGCAGACCGGGAACACCCGACGGATGTTGCCGGGCAGGTGCGGGCTACGCAGCAGCGCCTCGCGGGCCTGCATCCAGTTCCGGTTGCCGCGGATCGTGTTGATCTCGCCGTTGTGCGCGATGAACCGGTACGGGTGGGCCAGCGGCCAGGACGGAAAGGTGTTGGTGGAGAACCGGGAGTGCACCAGCGCGATCGCGCTGTCGACCCGCTCGTCGGTCAGCTCCGGGAAATACTCCGGCAGCTGGTCGGGGGTGAGCATGCCCTTCCAGGTCATCGTCCGCGCCGACAGCGACGGGAAGTAGGCGGTCACCCCCCGCTCGGCGGTCTCCCGCTCGGCCTGCTTACGCACGCAGAACGCCACCCGGTCCAGGTCGATGCCGGACAGCGGGGAACCGGCCGGACCCGCCGGGGTGTCGGTGAGCCGGTGCGCGGCCAGGAAGAGCTGCCGGATCCGGGGCATCGCCGCCAACGCCGTCTCACCGAGCCCGCTCGGGTCGGTCGGCACGTCGCGCCAGCCGAGCACCTCGGCCCCCTCGACGAGGGCGTACTTCTCCACCACCTGACGGGCGCGGGCCTCACCGCCGTCGTCGTCGGGGAGAAAGACCAGACCGGTGGCGTACTGGCCGGCGGGGGGCAGGGGGAAGTCCACCACCGCACGCAGGAACGCGTCCGGCACCTGGATCATGATGCCCGCGCCGTCGCCGGTGTTCTGCTCGGCGCCCCGGGCGCCACGATGGTCGAGCCGGCAGAGCGCACCGAGGCCGTTCGCCACCACCGCATGGGAGCGCCGCCCGTGGAGGTCGGCCACGAAGGCCACCCCGCACGCGTCGTGCTCGTGCGCCGGGTCGTACAGACCGGTCGCGGAAGGGACCGGCTGCGGGCTGTGCGGGTACGGAAGGGCCACCGGGTCTCCTGTCGTCACTCAGGTTGTTTCATGGTCGGGACGACGTCGGCCCTGGGCGGTCTGTTGAGTCTACGTTAGGGCGACCCGGGCAGGGCCAGTGCGGATTGATCACACCTTCCAGACTCTGGGACGTGTAGTCTCGCGCGGTGGATCCTGCGCACCGCGACCTGTTCGACCGGTTGGAACGCTTCTATGACGCGGTGCCCCGGGACGCCGCCCGCGCCGAGGAACACGGCGGCCTGGTGCTGTTCGCCCGGGACGGGGTCGGTTGGCCGTTCTATGCCCGCCCCCGCCTGGACGCCACCGCGCCACCGTCGCTGGCCGACCTGCACACCGTCCGGGAACGGCAGCGTGAGCTGGGCCTGCCCGAGGCGTTCGAGTGGGTGCACGAGACCACCCCGGACCTGCTCGCCACCGCCCGGGCCGCCGGCCTGAGCGTGCTGGAGGCCCCGCTGATGGTGCTCGACCCGCAGGTGATCCCGGCCGACCCGGCGACGCTCACCGACGTACCGGTGCGGGTGCTGGACCCGGACGCGCCCGGCTTCGCGCTCGACGTGGCGGCCCGCCGCGCGGTCGCCGCGGTCGGTTTCTCCGCCGCCGGCACCGCCCCCGGCGCCGCCGGCCCGGCCGAACGGGACGCCGCGATGACCGAGCTGGACGTGGCCGCCCTCGACGAGGAGCGGGCCGCGATCGCCGCCGGCCGGCGACTGTCGGCGGTCGCCTGGACGCCTGACGACGGCGCGTTGGCCAGCGGGATGGCGATGCGGGTCGACGACGTCGCCGAGGTCGCCGGGGTCGCCACCCTGCCGGCCGCCCGCCGCCGGGGCCTCGCCGCCGCGGTCACCGCCACTCTGGCCCGCACCCTGCGCGCCGCCGGCACCGACCTGGTCTTCCTCTCCGCCGGCAGCGAGGACGTCGCCCGCATCTACCTGCGCGTCGGCTTCCGCCGCATCGGCACCGCCTGCATAGCCGAACCCACCGCCCTCCTCTAACAGCCCCTGTCCCTCCCCCGCCCCGCCCCAGCTCGTCCCGGCTCGGCTCGGCTCGGCTCGCCCCGCCCCGGCTCGGTGATCAAGAAGTTTGCGTCAGGAAATGGGCCGCGCATGACGTAAACCTCTTGATCACCGGCCCGGGGACGGCCGCGCAGGCGGGGCGGGGCGGGCGAGCCGGGGGCAGCGGGTCAGGGGGTGGGTGGGGGGCGCCAGGCGGCGGCTGCGGCGGCGGCACCGGAGAGCAGGCGGGGGCTGATCGTGCCGAGCGCCGCGTCGCGGGCGCGCAGGGCCAGCCGGCCCCGGGTCTGGAGCACCGCCGACATCCGGCGGGTCTGCCGGACCACGGTGGCCGCCCGGGGACGGCGCAACCGGTCGTACGCCAGCACGGCGTCGGGCAACCGGGACTCGCGCAGCAGCGACGACAGGGTGGCCGCGTCCTCGAAGGCCAGGCAGGCGCCCTGTCCCAGGTGCGGTGGCATGGCGTGGGCGGCGTCGCCGAGCAGCACCACCCCGCCCGGCCCGGCGGGAAAGCCGTACGCCCGGGGCAGCGGACGCAACTCACGCACCTCCTGCTGCACCAGGTCGGCGGGTTCGGTGGCCGCCAGGAGGTCACCGATCGGGGCGGGCCAGCCCGCGTACCACCGCTTGAGCAGGGCGAGCTGGGTCTGCGGGGACTCCGGGCGGGGCGCACCGGCGGCGGTGGCCACCCAGTAGACGCCACCTCGACGGGACGCGCCGGAGGACCCCCGCTCGCCGAGCGAGGCCGCCACGAACCGGTAACCGGCGCCCAGCACCTCACCACCGACCGGCTGGTCGGCCGGCACCGGCACCCGGTACCAGGGGATCACCGCCCGCCAGGCGGCGCAGCCGGAACTGACCACGCTGGCCTCGGGGGCGAGCTGACGGCGCAGCACGCTGTCCGTGCCGTCGGCGGCGACCACCAGGTCCGCCTCGACGAACTGCCCGTTCAGCCCGACCCCGGGCCGCTCGTCGGGGTTCGCCCGGACGCTGTCCACCACGACCCCGGTCCGCAGCTCGACCCGGTCCCCGAGGCCGGCGATCAGGGCGTCGTGCAGATCCTCCCGGTGCACCACCACCGGCATCCGGTCGGCCGGGGTGGGCCGGGGCTGCGCCAGCCAGTGACCGTCGGGGCGGCGGATACCGCCGTCGGGCAGCGGGGTGGCGATGGCGTCCAGGCCGGCGCCGAGGCCGAGTACCCGCAGCGCGCGTACCCCGTTGGGCCAGAGCACCACGGCGGTGGGTTCCGGGCGGACCCGGTCGGCCCGTTCCAGCAGGGTGACCTGCCAGCCGGAGCGGGCCAGCGCGCCGGCCACCGACAGTCCGCCGAGCCCGGCGCCGACCACCACCGCGCTGCGCATGCCGGGCCCGCTCAGTTGTCCCGGTCGGCGGGCCGGCCACCCGCGCCGCCGGCCCCCGCTGACGCGTCGACGTCGTCACCCGCGCCGGTCCCGGCGGCCCGGTCGCCGCCGGCCCCCGCCTCCGCACCGCCGCTGAGCCGGTCGGGCTCCGCCGGCTGGTCGTCGTGGCCCGCCGGCTGGTCGTCGTGGCCTTCAGGCTGGTCGTCGTGGCCCGCAGGCTGGTCGTCGGTCGCCGCCGCGTCGTCGGCGGCGGGTCCGTCGGGCCGTACCCCGGTCTCCCGGTACGCGGTGAACTGTTCCTCGTCGACCACCTGGTAGCCCACCGGCGCGACCGTCGCGGCGGACCCCTTGCCGGTCTGGGACAGGTCGACCTGGGAGACGTCGCCGCCGGTCACCGGAGCCGGCGCGGGGGCGTCGATCGGGATCAGGTAACCCCGGGGGCCCCGCACCCGCAGGAAGTAGATCAGCGCGCCGAGGAAGACCAGCCCGGCGGTCCACACGTTGAGCCGGACCCCGAGGATCCGGTTCGCCTCGTCGCTGCGCATCAGCTCGATCCAGAACCGGCCGGCGGTGTAACCCATCACGTAGAGCGCGAAGGCCCGGCCGCGCCCCAGCTTGAACCGCCGGTCCAGGGCGAACACCAGGCCGGCGACGCCGAGGTTCCACAGCGCCTCGTAGGCGAACGTCGGATGGTAGAGGCCGGGCTCCAGGATGGGCTGGTTGGCGTCGTCGCGCAGCGCGTGCCCGGGATTGTCCGGGTCCATCCGGTGGATCTCCAGGCCCCACGGCAGGCTGGTCCGCCCGCCGTACAGCTCGTTGTTGAACCAGTTGCCGAGCCGGCCCACCGCCTGGGCCAGCGGCAGGCCCGGGGCGAGGGCGTCGGCCACCACCGTCAGCGGGATGCCGAGCTGCCGGGCGGCGATCCAGGCACCGACCGCGCCACCGGCGACGGCACCCCAGATGCCGAGACCGCCCTCCCAGATGGCGAACGCCTTCCAGGGGTCACCGCCGGTGCCGAAGTATTTCTCGGGTGAGGTGATCACGTGGTAGATCCGGGCGCCGATGATGCCGGTCGGGACCGCCCAGACCGCGATGTCGAGCACCGCGCCGGGGGCGACGCCACGCTGGCGCAGCCGATGCTCGGTCACCAGACAGGCGATCACGATGCCGGCGACGATGCAGAGGGCGTACGCCCGCAGCGGGACCGGCCCGAGCTGCCAGACGGCGGTCGTCGGGCTGGGCAGCGCCGCCAGGGGCGTCATCGAGACGTGGGTCACGGGTGCACAGGCTACCGCTGCGGAGCCCCACCGTGGCACCCGGTCCGGTCAGACCTGCCACCCGACCATGCAACCCCGTCGTCCGGTCGCCCGACGGACGCCACCCGTGGGGCGAAATGGCAGCATTCCGCCGCAGCGGACACCGCCGTCGCGCCCCCACTGAGTTGATCAATCCGAGCCGTACCGCACCTCGGCGACGGACGGCAGGGTGGGACGGGCCGGCCGGGTGCGGGCTCAGCGGGTCGGGTTGCGGACGCCCTCGGCCAGCTCGGCGGAGAGGGTACGCAGGGCGGCCAACCCCGCGTCGAGGTCCGGGGCGTCCAGCAGCCGGCGGATCAGCGCGCTACCCACGATCACCCCGTCGGCGTACCCGGCGACGGTGGCCGCCTGCGCGCCGGTGCCGACGCCGAGACCCACCCCGACGGGCAGCTCGGTGACCTCCCGCAGCCGGGAGACCAGCACCGGGGCGGCGTCCGAGGTCTGGGAGCGGGCCCCGGTCACCCCCATGATGGCGGTGGCGTAGACGAAGCCCCGGCAGTGCTCGACGGTCATCCGCAGCCGGGCGTCCGTGGACGACGGGGAGACCAGGAACGTCCGGTCCAGCCCGTACGCGTCCGAGGCGGCCAGCCACTCGCCGGCCTCGTCGGGAATGAGGTCGGGGGTGATCAGGCCGGTGCCCCCGGCGGCGGCCAGGTCCCGGGCGAACGCGTCCACCCCGTACTGCTCGATCGGGTTCCAGTAGGTCATGGTGACCACGGGTGCCCCGGTGGCCGCGACCGCCTCGATGATGCGCAGCGTGTCGGCGGTACGGACGCCACCGGCCAGGGCGATGTCGCTGGCCTTCTGGATCACCGGGCCGTCCATCACCGGGTCGGAGTAGGGGATCTCCACCTCGATGACGTCCACCCCGGCCTCGACCATCGCGGTCATCGCGGCGATGCTGCCCTCGACGGTGGGGAACCCGGCCGGCATGCAGCCGACCAGGACGGCCCGCCCGTCGGCCCGGGCCTTGTCGAAGGCCACCCCGATCCGGCTCACGGTCTCACTGCTCCTTGTCGAGGATGCCGAAGTATTCACCGGCGGTGTGCACGTCCTTGTCGCCCCGGCCGGAGAGGTTGACCACGAGGAGCGGTTCCCGGCCCAGCTCGGCGGCGAGCTGCGGGGCGATCTGCACCGCGCCGGCGAGGGCGTGCGCGCTCTCGATCGCCGGGATGATCCCCTCGGTGCGGCAGAGCAGCTCGAACGCGGCCATCGCCTCCCGGTCGGTCACCGGCTGGTAGCGGGCCCGGCCGCTGTCGTGCAGCCACGCGTGCTCCGGGCCGACGCCGGGATAGTCCAGGCCGGCGGAGATCGAGTGCGACTCGACGGTCTGGCCGTCGGCGTTCTGCAGCACGTACGTGCGGGCGCCGTGCAGCACCCCGGGGGTGCCGCCGGTGATGCTGGCGGCGTGCCGGTCGGTGTCCACGCCGTCGCCGCCGGCCTCGAAGCCGTACAGCCGCACGTCGGTGTCGGGCACGAAGGCGTGGAAGATGCCCAGCGCGTTGGAGCCGCCGCCGACGCAGGCGAGCACCGCGTCGGGCAGCCCACCGGTCAGGTCGAGGCACTGCTGGCGGGCCTCGTCGCCGATGCCGCGCACGAAGTCGCGGACCATCTCCGGGAACGGGTGCGGGCCGGCGGCGGTGCCGATCAGGTAGTGGGTGTCGTCGACGTTGGCGACCCAGTCCCGCATCGCCTCGTTCATCGCGTCCTTGAGGGTGCGCGAGCCGGTGGTCACCGGGATCACGGTGGCCCCCAGCATCCGCATCCGGGCCACGTTGAGCGCCTGCCGCTCGGTGTCCACCTCGCCCATGTAGACCACACAGTCGAGGTCGAACAGGGCGGCGGCGGTGGCGGTGGCCACCCCGTGCTGACCGGCGCCGGTCTCGGCGATCACCCGCCGCTTGCCCATCCGCCGGGTGAGCAGCGCCTGGCCCAGCACGTTGCGCACCTTGTGCGCGCCGGTGTGGTTGAGGTCCTCCCGCTTGAGCAGGACCCGGGCACCGATCTTGGCGGAGAACCGCTCGGCGGAGTAGAGCAGGGAGGGGGTGCCGGCGTAGTCGCGCAGCAGGGCCGCGAACTCGGCGAGGAACTCCTCGTCGGTCATCGCCTTGCGGTACGCGGCGTCCAGCTCGTCGAGCGCAGCGACCAGCGCCTCGGGGACGAACCGGCCGCCGAACCGGCCGAAGTGACCGGCGGAGTCGGGAAATTGGCCGGCCGGGGTCGTCACGTCGGCGCTCATGCCGTCGCTCCCCGGCCGTCCGCGCGCCGACGCCCCGTCGCGTCGCCGGTGACGAATCGCTCGCGCTCGCTCATCGCGATGTCCTCTCGCTGCGCAGATCTGCCCGTCGGGTCAGCGCGCCGGGCGGGGCGTGGCCGGGTGGTTCCCGGCGTTGACCAGCTCGGCGACCGCCTCACGGGGGCTCTTCTGGGTGACCAGCCCCTCGCCCACCAGGACGGCGTCGGCGCCGGCCGAGGCGTACCGGATTAGGTCGTGCGGACCGCGCACGCCGGACTCGGCGATCTTGACGACGCTGCTCGGCAGGCCGGGGGCGATCCGTTCGAACACCGACCGGTCGACCTCCAGGGTACGCAGGTCACGGGCGTTGACCCCGATCACCTGCGCGCCGGCCTCCAGGGCCCGGTCGGCCTCCTCCTCGGTGTGCACCTCGACCAGCGCGCACATGCCGAGCGACTCGATCCGCTCCAGCAACCCGACCAGGGCGTTCTGCTCCAGCGCGGCGACGATCAGCAGCACCAGGTCGGCACCGTGCGCCCGGGCCTCGTGCACCTGGTAGCTGGAGACCACGAAGTCCTTACGCAGGACCGGCACCTGCACCGCAGCCCGCACCGCCGCCAGGTCGTCGAGTGAGCCACCGAACCAGCGCCCCTCGGTCAGCACACTGATCGCCCGGGCACCACCCGAGGCGTACTCGCCGGCCAGCTCGGCCGGGTCGGCGATCTCGGCCAGTCGGCCCCGGCTCGGTGAGGAACGCTTCACCTCGGCGATCACGGCCACGCCGGGCTTGCGCAGGGCCGCGTACGCGTCCAGCGGCGGCGGCGCGGCGGCGGCCAGTTCGCGCAACCGCTCCAGCGGAAGCTGCTCCTGCCGTCGCGCCACATCCTCGCGGACGCCGGCCAGGATCTCGTCGAGCACGCTTGCGGACGCCGCCGAACCGGCCCCGTCCCCCTCTGCGTGCGCATGCTCAGCAGTCACCAACGGACTCCCCTCTCCGGGTGTCATGGGCCGATGCTAGGGGGCGCCACCTGGCGACAAGTGCCGGGGGTATGGCGCTCCTCACGAGATGGGCTGTGGCATGATGCCGGACCTCCGGTGAACGGAATGTCACACAGCGCCACCGTACCCGTCGGCGGGTGTCATCGACATCCGTCGTCCGGAGCCGCCCGGACCATCGATAGACGCCCATATGCGTTATGAGATCACGTTCCGGCGCACCGCGCAGCTCGGCCCGGTCGAGGCGGCTGTGACGAAACTCAAGGATCTCCGCCCGGTGCAGGTGGGGGCCGTTGACCGGCCCGTCACCAGGGCGAAACGTGAACCGGGCAGCATCGGTTTCGGGCAGACTCGACCATGCGCCTGCCCACCATCGGATCTCATCGTGCGGGGTGACCTATGAGCACTGCGGGGCCGAACGCCGGCATCGGACTCACCACCATCTCCCGAACCGTCGCCTCGCTGGCCGTCGAGGTGGTGCACACCCTGGAACGGGTCGTCGCGGGCGAGGGGCGGGTACGCACCGCCCGGGGCAACGCCTGGGAGGCGGTCTGCGCCGACCGGGCGCGCGCCGACCAGCGCGCCGAGCTGGACCGCCTGGTCGCCGAGCTGGCCGCCACCCGGGCCGCGGCCCGGGACCGGCACCCGGGTCAGGACCGGCGGGCCGTTCGGGACCAGCGCGCCACCTGCGCGCCGCAGCCGGTCAGCTGACCGTCGGGTCCTCACCCCGGTCGAGCGCGTCCCACGCCGCCCGGTTGCCCCCCTCGGCGATCGGCCGACCGTCGGGCCGGTCCGGCCCGGTGGCGCGCGCCGTCCGCTCGTAGCGGGCACCCATCGTCGGCCAACCCGCGCCGCGCAGCGCGGTGAGCAACCCGCCTCCGGCCGCCACCAGGCCGCCGAGCAGGCAGAGCGCCGGCCACTGCCGGTGCGCCTCAGCCCCCGGGTCGACGGCCAGCCCGTAACCGCCACCGGCCGCCACCGCCAGGCCGAGCAGGGCGACGAAACCACCCAGCAGCCGCCGCAGCCGCCCCCGGGTGGCCAGCACCGCACCGCCACCGGCCAACGCGACCAGCGCCAACGCGGACAGCCAGGGCAGCAGGTCCGCCCCGGAGCGGTCCTGCCGGGCCGGCGGCAACGCCCCCCGGGCGAGCACCTCCACCGACCAGGTGCGGGTCGCCGTCCAGGTGGCCAGGCCCGCCCCCGCCAGGCAGAGCAGCACGGCGTACGTCAGCTCACGCCGCCCGGAGGTGGCCGAACCGCCGGATTCCGCCGAACCGTCGGGGACAGCCGGACCGTCGGAGGCGGTGCCGCTCACCGGGCCGGTCGCAGGGTCTCGGCGGCGGCGATGGCAGCCAGCACGGCGGCGGCCTTGTTCCGGGTCTCCTGGTCCTCGGCGGCCGGATCAGAATCGGCCACCACCCCCGCCCCGGCCTGCACGTACGCCCGGCCGTCGCGGATCAGCGCGGTCCGGATCGCGATCGCCATGTCGAGGTCGCCGCCGAACCCGAAGTAGCCCACGGTGCCGCCGTAGAGCCCTCGGCGCACCGGCTCCAGCCCTTCGATGATCTCCATGGCGCGGACCTTCGGGGCCCCGGACAGGGTGCCGGCCGGGAAGGTCGCGGCCAGCGCGTCGAAGGCCGTCCGGTCCTCGCGCAGGGTGCCCACCACCGTGGAGACGATGTGCATCACGTGGCTGTACCGCTCGATGGTGGCGAACTCCGGCACCTGCACGGTGCCCGGCTGGCAGACTCGGCCCAGGTCGTTGCGGCCCAGGTCGACAAGCATCACGTGCTCGGCGCGTTCCTTCGGGTCGGCCAGCAGCTCGGTGGCGAGCCGGGCGTCGGCGACCGGGGTGGACCCGCGCGGCCGGGTGCCGGCGATCGGGTGCAACATCGCCCGCCGCTGCCCGTCGGTGTCGGCGTTGACCTTGAGGTGCGCCTCCGGGGACGAGCCGACGATGTCGAACCCGTCGAAGCGCAGCAGGTACATGTACGGGCTCGGGTTGGTCGTCCGCAGCACCCGGTAGACGTCCAGCGGGTCGGCGTCGGTGGCCCGCTCGAAGCGTTGGGCCAGCACGATCTGGAAGCACTCGCCGGCCCGGATCGCCTCCTTCGCCGCCTCGACCGCCTTCGGGTAGCCGCCGTCCGGGGTGCGGCTGACCACGTCGCCGGCCGGTGGCCGACCCACCGTCGAGATCATGGGCGGAATCGGTCGGGACAACGCGGTGGTCATCGCGTCGAGCCGCCCCACCGCGTGGTGGTAGGCGGCGGTGACCCGGTCGGCCCGGTCCGGGTCGGTAAGCGGTGGCAGCACCGCGTTGGCGACCAGGATCGCCGACCCGTCGTAGTGGTCCAGCACCACCAGGTCGGTGGCGAGCATCATGCCCAACTCCGGCACCCCGAGGTCGTCCTCGGTCAGCTCGGGCAACCGCTCGAACCGGCGGATCAGGTCGTACCCCAGGTAGCCGACCATGCCACCGGTCAGCGGCGGCAGGCCCGCCGCCGGGTCCGGGGTGCCACCGGCGAGCGCCTCGACGGTCTCCCGCAGCACGTGCACCGGGTCGCCGGAGACCGGAACGCCGGCCGGCGGGGTGCCGGTCCACTGCGCGACGCCGTCCCGTTCGACCAGGGTGGCGCTGCTGCGCACCCCGATGAACGAGTACCGCGACCAGGCCATGCCGGCCGAACCGACACCCTGCTCGGCGGACTCCAGCAGGAACGTTCCCGGCCCGCCGGCCAGCTTGCGGTAGACCCCCACCGGGGTCTCCGCGTCGGCCAGCAGCCGGCGGGTCACCGGCACCACCCGCCACCGGGCCGCCGCCGCCACGAACCCCGCGAGATCCGGGCTGAGCGCACCGTCGGTCATCGCTGGACCCCCTGACCGGTGACCGGGAGTTCGGTGAAGAAGCAGGTGTGTTCGCCGGTGTGGCAGGCAGCGCCGACCTGGTCCACGCCGACCAGCAGCGCGTCGCCGTCGCAGTCCAACGCCACCGAACGGACGTACTGGTGGTGGCCGGAGGTGGCGCCCTTGACCCAGTACTCCTGCCGGCTGCGCGACCAGTAGGTGGCCCGGCCGGTGGTGAGGGTGCGGTGCAGCGCCTCGTCGTCCATCCAGGCGACCATCAGCACCTCGCCGGTGTCGTGCTGGCGCACGACTGCGGCCACCAGGCCGTCCGGGGTGCGGCGCAGCCGGGCGGCGATGGCCGGGTCGAGACGGGACGGGCGGGCCGCGTCGGCGGGTCCGCCGTCGCTGGGGGCAGAGTCAGGTACGGGCACAGTTCCCGATTGTCCCGCACGCGGTGCGGGCACCTGCGCCCCGTCCCCGACCGCCCGGGACAACTGGGCGACGTAGCGGTCCAGCCGGCCATCGTGCAGCGCCAGGGCGAGGTCCGGGCCGGCCGTCTCGGCGATCCGATCGGCGTACGGGCGGACCAGCGGGAGCACCCCGGCCACCAGGCGGGCCGCGGCGACGCCGACCTCGGCGGCGGCAGCGGGGCGTACCCCCAGGCAGCGCAGCATGTCGTCGCGGTAGCCCGGCGGCGCGACCGGCAGGTCCAGGGCGGCGGCGAAGGCGGCCCGGCGGGACACCACCCGCACCCCCGGGTTGGCCGGGCGAAGCACGCACGGGCAGAGCCGGGCCAGGTCGGCGGCGGCCAGCCGGACGCCGAGCGGGTCGTCGGCGGCCAGCGCCCCGGCCACCTTGCCGAGGGTGGCGACCAGCTCCTCCAGCCGGGGCTGGTCGGCGGGCTGGCAGAGCACGGGCAGGTCGATCCGGCGACGCCAGGTCGGGTCGGCCCAGAGCAGCCGGGTGGGGGTGGTCACCGGCAGCCCGAACGCCCAGTCGGCGGGTTCGCCCAGCCGGTCGACCCAGGTGCGGACGTCCCGCGCGGCCACCGAGACGTGCACGATCCGCCCGTCGACCTCGGTCAGGTAGGCGCGACGGGTGTCGTACGGCGTCTCGGCCGGCCGGCCCGTGCCACCCGGACCGGCGCGGTCGGCGTCGACCGGGGTCGTCTGCCGGGCCGGACCGGTCGGGCCCGGTGCGGACGGCGGACCGGCCCGGCGCGGGCCCGGCGCGGGACCGACCCGCTCGGGCGGCCCCGGCGCAGCGGCCCGGCGCGACAGGGCCGACGGCCCCGCACCGGGCGGGGACGCCGGGTCCGAGGGCGGTGACGGGTCCGACAGCGGTGACAGGTGCCACGGATCCGCCGGGACGGGCCGGCCGGTCGCGGTGACCAGGACGTCGAGGTCGACGTCACTGTAGGCGGTGGCGGCTGACCGGGCGTGGCTGCCGCGCAGCAGAATCCCGACCACCGGACGCTCGGCGGAGGCCCGTAACCGGTCGGTCCAGTCGGCCAGGAAGGCGGCCTCCGGCAACGGAGCGTGATCCACCGCGCCATCGTGCCGTACGTCCGATCAGGTCCGCAATGCCCGAAGGCGGACATCCTGTCCGGTCAGAAGGCTAGCGCCCGGTCCGAAGGCTGAAGCCCGGGTCGGGGCTAAAGACCGGTAAGAAGGCTAGCGCCCGATCCGAGGGTAGGGCCGCAGGTGCTGACGGTCGCCTGAGCACGCGGCCCGATCCGGACACCGGCCGAGGTGACCGGATCGGGCCGTTCGTGGCGAGAGAGGCGACCGGCGCAGGTCAGTGGCCGACCGTCCGCATCCCGGCTGCCGCGTACCGCTCGCCGGCCACCGCGTCGGCGGGGACCGCCTCCCGCAACCGGGCCTGTTGGGCGGCGGTGAGCCGCAGATCGGCGGCGGCGGTGTTCTCCTCCAGGTAGCGGACCCGCTTGGTGCCCGGGATCGGGAGCACGTCCGGGCCCTGGGCGAGCAGCCAGGCCAGGGCGGCCTGGGCCGGCGTGCAGCCGATCTCGTCGGCCACCGCCCGGACGGCGGCCACCAGGCGCAGGTTGGCGTCGAGGCTCTCCGCCGCGAAGCGGGGAGCCGCCGCCCGCCAGTCACCCTCGGCGAGCTGGTCCCGCCCGGTGATCGCCCCGGTGAGCAGCCCCCGCCCGACCGGTGAGTACGCCACCAGGGCCACCCCCAACTCCCGGCAGGTGTCCAGCATCTCCCCCTCGACGTCCCGGGTGAACAGGGAGTACTCCATCTGCACGGCCGAGATCGGGTGCACCGCGTGGGCCGTACGCAGGGTCGCCGGGCTGACCTCGGACAGGCCGAGCCGGCGCACCTTGCCCGCCTCGACCAGCTCGGCCATCGCCGTGACGGTCTCCTCGATCGGGGTGCCCGGGTCACGGCGGTGCAGGTAGTACAGGTCGATGGTGTCGACCCCGAGCCGCCCGAGGGAGGCGTCACAGGCCTCCCGGGCCCAGGCCGCGCTGCTGTCGACGCGGACCCCGGTGCCGTCGGGGGTGCGTCGGTTGCCGAACTTGGTGGCCAGGAAGACCTCGTCGCGGCGGGCCCGCACCACCGGGGCGAGCAGCCGCTCGTTGGCGCCGAAGCCGTACATGTCGGCGGTGTCGAGGTGGTTCACCCCCAGGTCGAGGGCGCGGTGCAGGGTGCGCGTCGACTCCGCGTCGTCCGGCCCGCCGTAGGCGAAGCTCATCCCCATGCAGCCCAGGCCGATCGCGGAGACCTCCGGACCGTCGGCCCCCAGCTGTCGACGGATCATCGCCCCTCCTCCGCGCAACGGTAGATTTCGATCTTGTAGTTGAGCACCTTGAGGTCCTCCTCCAGTTCGGCCATCCGGGTCAGTACCCGGACCCGGTGGGCTTCGAACAGCGCCCGTCGGGCGGCCCGCGTCCGGTCGCCCTGGCGGGCCAGCTCGGCGTACCGGCGCATGTCACGCACGGGCATGCCGGTGCGGCGCAGCCGGGTGAGCAGCATCAGCCAGTTCAGGTCGGCCTCGGTGTAGCGGCGGCGGCCGGCCGAGTCGCGGCCGACCGGGGCGACCAGCCCTTCCTGTTCGTACCAGCGCAGTGTGTAGGTGGTCAGGCCGACCCGGGCCGCCGCCTCGCCGACCGACAGGACTCTCTCCCGCGTGCTGATGTCCACGTGCCCCAGGTTCTCAGTTCGAGCGTGCTCGAAGTCAACCGTTGCGCGACACCGGGTAATTCATCTAGCGTTGATTTCAACACACGATGAGTTTTGAGGAGGCGCGATGGACGACGCCATCGCCGTCCGCGACCTGGTCGTCGACCGGGGTCGACGACGGGTGCTGGACGGCATCGGCTGCACGGTGCCGCGCGGCGCGGTCACCGGGCTGCTCGGCCCGAGCGGCAGCGGCAAGACCACCCTGATGCGGGCCGTGGTCGGGGTGCAGACGATCAACTCGGGCACGGTCACCGTGCTGGGTCGACCGGCCGGCGCGGCCGAGCTACGCCGCCGGGTCGGCTACCTGACCCAGGCACCCAGCGTCTACGTCGACCTGACGGTCCGGGAGAACGCCCGCTACTTCGCCGCCCTCCAGGGGCGTACCGCCGCCGACGCCGACGCGGCGGTCACCGACGTCGGCCTGGCCGCCGCCGCCGGCCAACTGGTCGGCACCCTCTCCGGCGGGCAACGCAGCCGGGCCTCACTGGCCTGCGCGCTGGTCGGCGAACCGGAACTGGTCGTCCTCGACGAGCCCACCGTCGGGCAGGACCCGGTGCTACGGGCCGACCTGTGGGCCCGGTTCCACGCCCTGGCCGCCGCCGGGACCACCCTGCTGGTGTCCAGCCACGTGATGGACGAGGCGGCCCGCTGCGACCGGCTGCTGCTGATCCGCCACGGCCGGCTGATCGCCGACGACACCCCCGACGCGGTCCGCGCCGCGACCGGGGTGGACGACCTGGAAGAGGCGTTCCTGCGCCTCATCCGGGCCGGCGAGGCCGGCCCGGCGGACATCGGGGAGGCGGCGTGAACCCGACGATCCTGGCCGCCACCACCGGGCGCATCCTGCGTCAACTGCGACACGACCGGCGTACGGTGGCGCTGCTGGTGGTGGTGCCGACGGTGCTGCTCACCCTGGTCTACTACATGTACGCCGACCAGCCCGCCCCACCCGGGCGACCGTCCCCCTTCGACCGGGTGGCCCTGGTGATGCTGGGCTTCTTCCCGTTCATCATCATGTTCCTGGTGACCAGCATCGCGATGCTCCGGGAACGCACCAGCGGGACGCTGGAACGGCTGCTCACCACCCCGCTGGGCAAGCTCGACCTGCTCTTCGGCTACGGCATCGCGTTCGGGCTGGCCGGGGTGGTCCAGTCGACCGTCGCCGCCGCCGCGGCGTACCGGCTGCTCGGGCTGACCACCGCCGGGTCCGCCGCGCTGGTCGTGCTGATCGCCGCGGTCAACGCGGTGCTGGCCGTCGCGCTGGGGCTGCTGTGCAGCGCCTTCGCCCGCACCGAGTTCCAGGCGGTGCAGTTCATGCCGGTCGTGGTCGCCCCGCAACTGCTCCTGTGCGGGCTGTTCGTGCCGCGCGACCAGATGGCCGGCTGGCTCCAGGCCGTCAGCGACGCGCTGCCCCTGTCGTACGCGGTGGAGGCGCTCCAGGAGGTCGGCGCGCACCCCACACCGACCGGCCTGATGTGGCGCGACGTGTCGATCGTGGCCGGCGCGGCGGTGGTGGCCCTGGTGCTGGCGGCGGCGACCCTGCGCCGGCGCAGCGGGTGAGCCCGGTGACCCGACGCACCGGCCGCCGCCCCGGCAACCAGGACACCCGGGAGGCGATCCTCGCCGCCGCCCGGTCGGCGTTCGCCGAACGCGGTTTCGACGCGACCTCGATCCGGCAGGTCGCCACCGCCGCCGGGGTCGATCCGGCCCTGGTCCACCACTACTTCGGCAGCAAGGAGGAGCTGTTCCGGGCCACCGTCGACATCCCGGTCGACCCGGCCGCGCTGCTGCCCGCCGTGCTGGCCGGCGACCCGGACGGGATCGGGGAACGGCTGGTCCGCACGTTCCTCGGGGTGTGGGACTCGCCGGCCGGCGGGGCGGCGGTGGCGCTGCTCCGCTCGGCGAGCAACAACGAGTGGACGGCCCGGCTGATGCGCGAGTTCCTGACCACCCAGGTGCTGCGCCGGGTGCTCGACCAGCTCGACCTCGACCCGGCGGAACGGCCGCTGCGCGGCGCCCTGGTCGCCACCCAGATGATCGGCCTGGCCATGATGCGCTACGTCATCCGCCTCGAACCGGTCGCCTCCGCCACCCCCGACACCCTGGCCACAACCCTCGGCCCCACCATCCACCGCTACCTCACCGCCCCCCTCCCCTAACCCCGCCCCGGCGACGCCCTGCCCCGGCGACGCCCCGCCCCGGTGATGCCCTGCCCCGGTGATGCCCCGTCCCGGTGATCAAGAGGTTTACGTCACGAAAGCCGCCCGGCATGACGCAAACCTCTTGATCACCGGGGCAGGGGGCGGGGGTGGGAGCGGGGGTGGGGGTCAGGGGTGGGGGTGGGCGGGGGTGGGGAGGTGGAGCAGGGGGTGCAGGAGGTGGGGCAGGTCCGCCGGGTCGGTGACCGGGTGGGGGAACGGCAGGCGGGTGCGGCGGCGGTCGCCGGGTCGGCCGTACGCCACGACCAGGCCGTAGCGGTCCAGGCGTACCACCCGGGGCTCGTCGCCGGTCAGCCGGAGCCGACCGCGCAGGTACGCGACCGTCTCCGGCCCGTGGCGGTTGGCGAGATCGGCCAGCAGCGCGGCCTCGTCGGCGTGCAGCGGGTCCGGCTCGGCGGCGGCGTACTCGCCGGGATCGACCCGGTGCACCACACCGGCGGTCTCCAGCCTGGCCTCGACCACCTCGAAGCGGTGCAGCCGGAAGCGGCTCCCGACGTCGAGCAGGTCGCCGGTCGGGTCCACGGCGGCGAAGTCGACGGCGGCGCGACGGGCCGACTCTCCGTCCAGTGGCACCGCCCAGCCGGAGACCCAGGCCCGGCCGGCCGAGGGCGCCCCGGCGGCCGGAGGCAGATCGAGCACGTCGAGCACCACGGCGACGTCCCGGGCGACCCCCGGGTCGAGCTCGGCGGCCAGGTCGCTGAAGACCGGGACGAGCAGCAGCACCCGCCCCTCCACGTCGGTGGCGTGCCGGACGTGGAACGGCCCGGGTCGGTGGGCGAGATGCACCAGGCCGGGCAGCCGACCGGCCACCAGGGTACGGATCAGCTCAGCAGGGGTCGGGGCCACCGGGCACCTCCGATAAAGGTTAGCCTTACCTAACCCGCAGCGTAGAGCACCCGGGCGACCACGTCCACCGACCGCCGATTCCGCAGGGACACGCTGCTCGGCGGCACGGACCCGGCGGCCGGTCGCCCGTCACCGGCACCGCGCCGGACGTCAGCGGGCCTGCGCCAACCAGCCAGCCGAAGCGTCCACAGCAGGTGGCAGGGCGGTGTCCGGTGCCGGCCGGTCAGCGGGTCTGTTCCAACCAGGAGGCGTGGAGCAGGCCGTAGACCGAGTCGGGGTCACGGAGGAGTTCCTCGTGCGGGCCGCGCTGCACGATCCGACCCCGGTCCACCACCACCACCTCGTCGGCGGCCTGCGCGGTGGAGAGGCGATGCGCGATGGCCAGCGTGGTACGACCCCGGGTCACCGCGTCCAGGGTGCGTTGCAGGCGTACCTCGGTGGCCGGGTCGACGGCGCTCGTCGCCTCGTCCAGCACCAGCAGATCCGGATCCGCCACGTACGCCCGGGCCAGCGCCACCAGCTGCCGCTCCCCGACGCTCAACGCCTCCCCCCGCTCCCCCACCGCAGTGGCCAGACCCGCCGGCAGACCGTCCAACCAGTCGGCCAGCCCCAGCTCGGTGAACGCGGCGGTGAGCTGCGCGTCGGTCAGCTCGGGGCGGGCGAAGCGGACGTTCTCCCCGACCGTGGCGTCGAACAGGAACCCGTCCTGCGGCACCATCACCACCCGGGACCGCAACGAGTCGAACCGCACCTCGTCCAGCGGCACCCCGGACAGCAGCACCCGCCCCTGCGTCGGGTCCATCAGCCGGGTGAGCAGCTTGGCGAAGGTGGTCTTGCCGCTGCCGGTCTCGCCGACCACCGCCACCCGGCTCTTCGCCGCGATGTCCAGGGTGACGCCGTGCAGCACCGGCGGCCCACCCGGATAGGCGAACGTCACCCCGGCGAAGCGGATGTCCAACGGCCCGGCCGGCAGCTCCCGACCCTGCTCGCCCGGGTCGGCCACGTCCGGCGCGATGTCGAGCACGTCGAGCACCCGCCGCCAGCCGGCAATGGCGTTCTGCGCCTCGTTGAGCACCTCGGTGGCGATCTGCACCGGCTGGATGAAGAGGGTGACCAGGAAGAGGAAGGCGGTGAGCTGGCCGACGGACAGCGTCCGGTCCACCCCGAGCGACACCCCGACCACCACCACCCCGGCCAGTGCCACCCCGGCCGCCAACTCCCCCACCGAGCTGCCCATGATGCTGATCCGGATCGCCCGCTGCTGGGCCACCCGCTGCCCGTCGATCGCCTCGTCCAGCCGGCGGGCCGTCCGCCCGGACACCCCGTACGCCCGGATCACCGGCGCACCCACCACGCTCTCGGCGATCGTGCCGAGCAGGGTGCCCATCCGCTGCCGGACCACCCCGTACGCCCCGGCCAACCGGCGCTGCAGCAGCCGGATCATCAGCACCGCCGGGGTGAACGCGACGAGCACCACCAGCGTCAACTGCCAGGAGTACGCCAGCATCACCGCCGTGGTGACCACGAGCTGGCCCAGGTTGACCAGGAGGATGACCCCGCCCCACTGGAGGAAATGGGTGATCTGGTCGACGTCGCTGGTCACCCGGGAGACCAGCGAACCGCGCCGCTCGGACTGCTGGTGCAGCATCGACAGGTCGTGCACGTGCCGGAACGCCCTGGTCCGGACGTTGGCCAGTGCGGTCTCGCTGACCGTGAACAGCCGCCGCATCATCAGGTACCCACAGGCGGTGGTGACCACCAGCACCGCCGTGGTGGCGGTGACCACCGTGACGATCACCCCGAGGTCCGGACCACCGGGTACGGCGATCCCCTGGTCGATGCCGCGTTGCACGGCGACCGGGACCGCCACCCGGCCGACCATGTAGACCAGCGCCAGGGCGATCGTGCCGGCCAGTCCGGTACGCAGCTCGGGCGAGAGCGCCAGCCCCCGGCGCAACGTCTGCCAGGTCCCCTCGACCCGTTCGTCCCCGCCACCCACATTCGCGCTCACCGGCGTCGACCCTTCGTTCGCGACTGCGGGGCTCCGCTGCGCTGCACTCCTCGCGCTCACCGAACCAACCCTTCGTTCGCGACTGCGGGGCTCCGCTGCGCTGCACTCCTCGCGCTCACCGGTCCACCTCGATTTCCAGGCCCGACGGCAGCGGGGCGACCTCGTCGTACGTCCGGTTCTGTTCGCGTTCCTGCTCGGCCTGCTCGTAGGCGGTGACCAGGTCGACGTAGCCGGGCACGCTGGCCAGCAGCTCGGTGTGGGTGCCCCGGGCCAGCACCCGGCCCTGCTCCAGGTAGATCACCTCGTCGGCGAGCGCGATGGTGGCCCGCCGGTAGGCCACCACCAGGATCGACGCGGCTGCCGGCTGGCCGGGTGCCGGGGCGCGCAGCCCGGCCAGGATGGCCGCCTCGACCCGCGGGTCGACCGCACTGGTGGCGTCGTCGAGCACCAGCAGCCGGGGCCGGCCGGCCAGCGCGCGGGCCAGGGTGAGACGTTGTCGTTGGCCGCCGGAGAGCGAGGTGCCCCGCTCCCCGACCATGGTGTCCAGCCCGTCGGGGAGGGCGGCGACGAAACCGTCGGCCTCGGCCAGCCGCAGCGCCGCCCAGACGTCCTCGTCGTCGATGCCCGGCCGGTCCAGGCTGATGTTGGCCCGGACGGTGTCGTCGAAGACGAACGGCACCTGGGCGACCAGGGCGACGGTCGAGGCGAGTGACGCGGCGGTGAGCCGGCGCACGTCCACCCCGTCGAGGGTGACCGTGCCGGCGTCCGGGTCGACCAGTCGGACCGCCAGCGAGGCGATGGTGGACTTGCCGGCGCCGGTCGGCCCGACCAGCGCCACCGTCCGCCCGGCGGGCACGGTGAAGGCGACCTCGCCGAGCACAGACGTCCCGGGCAGGTGCGCCTCGGCGGGCTCGTAGCCGAAGTGGACGCCGTCGAAGGCGAGGGTGGCGGGCGTGGCGTCGTCGGCGAGGGTGACGTCCCCGTAGGGCATCTCGCCGGTGGCGTCGAGTACCCGGCTGACCCGGTCCCACCCGGCCACGCTGCGGGGCAGCTCGGCCAGCACCCAGCCGATGGCCCGCACCGGGAAGGCCAGCACGGTGAAGAGGAAGGCGACGCTGACCAGTTCGGTGACGGTGATCGCACCCTGCCGCAGCCGGATCGTGCCGACCACGAGCACGGCCAGGGTGCCGAGGCTGGGCAGCGTCTCCAGCAGCGGATCGAAGACCCCCCGCAGCCGGCCGACGGAGATCAGCGAGTCGCGTAGCTCGTGGGCCCGGCCGGCGAACCGGGCGGTCTCCTGAGCCTCCCGGCCCATGGTCTTGACCACCAGCGCGCCGTCGAAGCTCTCGTGGGCGATCCCGCTGACCTCGGCCCGCAGCCGTTGCGCCCGGGCCTGGCGGGGGGCCATCCGGCGGGAGTAGACCACGTTGAGCGCGAACAGGGCGGGGAACACGGCCAGCCCGACCAGGGCGAGCGCCCAGTCGGTGACGAAGAGTGAGCCGACCGCGCCGACCAGCATCACCAGCGTGCCCACCGCGAACGGCAGCGGCGCGATCGGATACCAGGCGGCCTCGACGTCGGAGTTGGCGTTGGACAGCAACGTGCCGGTGGAGTTGCGGTGGTGCCAGGACAGCGGCAGCTCCAGGTAACGGCGCGTCACCCGGCGGCGGTAGGCGGCCTGGAGGCGGAACTGCATGTAACCGGCGCCGAGCCGACGGCCGAAGATGCCCACCACCCGCAGCACGCTGATCCCGAACAACGCCACGGCGGCCAGGGCCAGCGTGCTCGTGCCGACCTCACCGGACTCGATCGCCGGCACCACCACGTCGCCGACGACCGCGCCGACCACGTACGCGCTGACGATCACCAGCCCGCCGAAGAGCACGCTACCGGCGACCGCCACCGCGAAGATCCGCGGTTGTTCCCGGATCGCCCGGCCGAGGACCCACAACCCCCGGTGGATCACGTCCCGACTCGTCCCGCTCGCCACGCTCTCCCCCGCCGTAAGCCGCAATTATCTCCCTTATCCTTACCGCTCGCCGCCACCTACGCCGCCCGGCGCGGTATGTCCACCATCACGTCGAAGACCGCGCCACCACACCGCGCCCGGGCCGCCGGCCCGCCGGACGGCGCTGCCGGACCGCGCGGGGCAGGTGGGAAGGGTCGCTCGCCGCGCCGACTGCGGCCGACCGTCCTACGATCGCTGCATGCCGCGGTACGCCCGAGCGGAGCGCGAGGCGCTCGCCGACCTGATGCTGGAAGTGGGCCCGGACGCCCCGACGATCAACGAGGGGTGGACCGCCCGGGACCTCGCCGCCCACCTGGTGGTGCGGGAGCGCCGCCCCGACGCCGCCGGTGGCATCCTGCTGCCACCCCTGCACGGGTACGCCGAGCGGGTGCGGCTGCGCACGGCCGCCCGGCCCTGGCCGGAGCTGGTCGACCAGGTGCGCCGGCCGCCGGTGTGGAGCCCGGTCAGCAACCCGCTCACCGACGAGTTGGCCAACACGATGGAGTTCTTCATCCACCACGAGGACGTCCGGCGGGCCCGGTCGGGGTGGCACCCCCGGGACCTCCCGGCGGGGCTGGCCGCCCGGTTGTGGAAGCCGGTCGCCCTGCTCGCCCGGACCCGGGCCCGCCGGTTCCCGGCCAGTCTGCTGGTGCAGGCGCCGGGGCACGGCGAGGTGGCCACCGGCCGGGGTGGTGACCGGGTACGCCTGGTCGGCTCCCCCGGTGAGCTGGTGCTGTTCCTCTCCGGCCGGCAACGGGTGGCCCGGGTCCAGCTCGACGGCCCGCCCGCGTTGACCGAACGGCTGCGTACCGCCCAGCTGGGGATGTAGGCGCCCCGGCCCGCACCCGCGTGCCGTCCGGGCACCGGACCGCACGGCCGGCGAGCACCCGCGCGCCGGCAGGTCACCCGTTGTGCCGTTCCCGTCACCTTCTGCCGTGGCGGTCGACTCGACCGCCCCGACCGCCACCGGCAATGATCTGTGTCGATTCCCCAGGCGTACTCTCCGGCAACGCCACCGGTGGGGTGGCCGACTGGGGAAACCATGCGAAGCTTCGACGTCTCGGCGCTGCTCGAACCACCCTTCGTCAGCCGACGGCACGCCGCCACCGACGCGGTGGCGGCGGCGAGCCTGGAGTGGGCCCACCGGCAGGGCCTGGTCGGGGCGGGTCGTTCGGCGGGCCGGCTGCACCGGGCCGGGGCCGCCGAGCTGGCCGGCCGCGCCTGCCCGCAGGCGTCGGTGGCGCACCTGCGGCTGCTCACCGACCTGTTCTCCTGGCTGTTCGTGGTGGACGACGTCTGCGACGACGACGGGCTGGGCAGCACGCCGGCCACCCTCGCGCCGACCGTCGCCGCGCTGCTGGACGTCCTCGACCGGCACGGGGCCCCGACCGGCCGGGGCGCACCGGGCGGGGCGCTCGGTGCCGCCCTGGCCGACCTGTGCCGCCGGGTCGGCCACCAGCGCCGCCCCGCGCTGCTGCTGCGGCTGGTCAGCCAGTTGCGGGCGTACCTGCTCGCGCTGCTGTGGGAGGCGGCGAACCGGGAGCACCGGCGGGTGCCGGGGGTGGCGGAGTACCGCCAGATGCGCCGGCACACCGGTGGGGTACGCCCCAGCCTGGCCCTCACCGATCTGGCGTACGGTCGACTGCCCGGCGCCCGGAGGCGGGTCGACCCCGCGGTGGTCGCGCTGGACGACCTCGCCGTCGACCTGGTCTGCTGGTGCAACGACCTGTTCTCCTACCGCAAGGAGCAGGGTCCGGTGGCCGACCCGCACAACCTGGTGACCGTCCTCGCCGCGCAGACCGGACGGGGTGAGGCGGCCGCCTTCCGCCTGGCTGCCGGGTGGTTCAACGACGGGCTGGCCGACTACCTGGTCCGCGAGGCGGCGCTGGTCGCGCACGGCGGGCCCGCGTTGACGCCCTACCTGGCGGCCCGCCGCTCGTGGCTGCGCGCCACCTACGACTGGTCGGCACGGGCGGACCGGTACGCCTGACCCGGCCGCCGCACCCGCGGGGCCCGGGGAGCGGTCACCGGCCACCTCTGCGGGGATTCAGCCGCCTCACAGGTACGGGGGCTAGCCGATGCCCCGGCGCAGGCAATACCCTTCGGTAACCGCAGCGCGACGTGACCCCCGTCACGTCACCCACCCCTGAAGGCGGCTTCCACGATGGCTCTCGATATCCCGTACCGCTCCATTCCCGACATGTTCCGTAAGCGGGTGGCCGCGACCCCCGACCAGCACGCCTTCGCCCATCCGGCACCCGACGACTCCGGCCCGGTCTGGTTGACCTGGGCCCAGGTAGGCCGGCGGGCCGACGCGGTCGCTGCGGGCCTGCACGGGCTCGGGGTCGGGCTGGAGGATCCGGTGGCGATCCTGGCGAACACCCGACTGGAGTGGATCATCGCCGATTTCGGCATCATGTGCGCGGGCGGGGCGACCACCACCGTCTACCCCACCACCGAGCCGCAGGACGCGGCGTACATCATCGCCGACTCCGGTTCCCGGGTGCTGTTCGCGGAGAACCCGGCCCAGGCGGCGAAGGTCGCGGGCACGCAACTGCCCGCGCTGACCCACGTGGTGCTCTTCGACGGCACCCCCGACCCGGCCGCCGCCGTGCCCCAGTTGACCCTGGCCGAGCTGGAGGAGCAGGGCGCGCAGGCGCTCGCCGCCGACCCGGGCCTGGTCGACCGGCTGATCGCCCCGGTCGGCCCCGATCACCTGGCGACGCTGATCTACACCTCGGGCACCACCGGCCGGCCCAAGGGCGTCGAGCTGCTGCACGGCGGCTGGTGCTGGGAGGGGGTGGTGCAGGCCGAGACGGGTCTGCTGCGCGACGACGACGTGCAGTACCTCTGGCTGCCGCTGTCGCACTCGTTCGGCAAGACGCTGCTCTGCGGCTCGACACACGTCGGACTGCCGACCTACGTCGATGGGCGGGTGGACAAGCTGGTCGAGTTGCTGTCGGTGATCCGGCCGACGCTGATGTGCGGGGCGCCCCGGGTCTACGAGAAGGTCTACAACAAGGCGGTCACCACCGCGCAGGACGCCGGCGGCGCGAAGGCGAAGATCTTCGCCTGGGCCGTCGCGGTCGGCAAGGAGAAGATCGCCCTGGAGCAGGCCGGCCGGCCGGTGCCGGGTGGCCTGAAGCTCAGGTACGCGGTGGCCGAGAAGCTGGTGTTCAGTAAGCTCCAGGCCCGGCTCGGCGGCCGGATCCGGGTGCTCGTCTCCGGGGCGGCCCCGCTGAGCGCGGAGATCGCCACCTTCTTCGCCGCGGCGAACCTGCCCATCTCCGAGGGGTACGGCCTGACCGAGACCAGCGCCGGCAACTTCGTCAACCCGCCCGACGGGTTGCGGATCGGCACGGTCGGCCGGGCGATGGGCGACCTGGAGTGCCGGATCGACACCGACGGGGAGATCCTGGTCCGGGGCCGGCCGGTGATGCGCGGCTACCACAACCTGCCCGAGGAGACGGCCGCCGCGTTCACCGAGGACGGCTTCTTCCGTACCGGGGACATCGGCAGCCTCGACGACGACGGTTACCTGCGCATCACCGACCGCAAGAAGGACCTGGTCAAGACCTCCGGCGGCAAGTACGTCGCGCCGTCGCACATCGAGGGGATGTTCAAGGCGATCTGCCCGTACACCTCGCAGGCGATCGTGATCGGTCAGGCCCGCAACTACTGCACCATGCTGGTCAGCCTGGACCCGGATGCGATCCGGGGTTGGGCGGCGGGCGGCCCGCTCGACGGGCGCGACTACGCCGAGATCGTCGCCTCGCCCGAGGCCCGGGCGATGGTCGAGGAGCACGTCGCCCAGCTCAACACCAAGCTCAACCGCTGGGAGACGATCAAGAAGGTGACCGTCCTGCCCCGCGACCTGACCATCGAGGACGGCGAGATGACCCCGTCGTTGAAGATCAAACGACGCGGGGTGGAGAGCAACTTCGCCGCCGAGATCGACCGGATGTACGCGGGCAGCCTGGCCGAGATCTGAGCGGTCCGGGCCGGTCGACGTCCGTGTCCCCCCGTCCCGGGACACGGCCGTCGACCGGTCACAGGTGCTCGCGACGCCACCGGCTCTGCTCGGCCTCGGCGGCTTCCTGTTCCGCCAGGGCCAGCTGGCGTACCCGGTGCCGACGCCGGCCCTGCCCCCGGGTCTCCACCACCACCAGGGCGACGCAGACCAGCGCCAGCAGGGCCAACGCGCCCACCTCGGACACCCGGGCCCCCACCGGGGCGAGCGCGGCCAGCGCCAGCACCGCCAGCACCGGCGGCCAGCGCAGCACCCGCAGCGCCCGCAGCCCGCAGGCGACGAGGCTGAGCAGGTAGAGACTCACCCCGCCGTAGAGCACCAGCACCCAGTAACCACCCAGCGGCACCCCCCAGTCCGGGTTGTCCGGGTCGGCCACCTCGGTCAGCAGGTCCTTGAGCCCGAGGGCGAAGAAGATGACCCCGGCGACGATCGGCAGGTGCAGGTAGGTGTAGGCGTCCCGGGCCAACCGGGCCCGGTGTGCCGGGTCCCGGCTGCGGTGCAGGGCCTGTTCCAGGGCGAGCGCCAGGGTGTCGAAGTAGGCCCACCAGAGCACCGACGCCACGGCGATGCCGAGCACCGCGGCGATCACCACCGGCCAGGTCAGCGGCAGGCCGGTGACGAACTTCGGGCCGACCCCCAGCGCGATGATCGACTCGCCGAGCGCGATCAGCACCATCAGGGCGTGCCGTTCCGCCCAGTGCCCGGCGGAGACCACCACCCAGTACGTCCCGCCCAGCCGCACCCCGGCCGCGTACTCCAGCAGCAGCGCGGCCGTCCACAGGGTGAGTTGCAGGGCGGTGGCGGCCCCGTCCCCGGAGATCCGGCGCGGCAGCAGCGCGGAGGCGACCAGCAGGGCGGCGGCGACCACCGGCAGCACCGCGAGCCGCCGCCACTGCCGCCACCGGGCCGCCTCGCCCCGGGCGAGCAGCCCGAAGACGGCCAACTGGCAGGCCCGGACCAGGAGGTAGCAGCCGACGAAGACCAACGGGCCGTTCAGCCCACCGGGCCGGTCGTTGAACGCCCCCGGCATGCTCAACGCCAGCAGGAAGGTGGCGGCGATGGTGACGAAGCCGACCACCGGCAACAGCCCCTGGTCGGCGCGGACCACGTTGCCGACGCCCGCGAACCCGGTCCAGCACCACCAGAGCAGCCCCAGCACCAGCAGGCAGCGCAGCAGGTTGGTGCCGGTGGGCTGCTGGGAGGTCAGCGCGGTGACGTTGAAGAAGGCGAAGACGAAGACCAGGTCGTAGAAGAGTTCCAGCCGGGTGGTCCGGGAGCCGGGCGCACCGAGCCGGACCCCGCGCGACCACTGCGGGCTGCCCACTCCGGCAGTCTCCCAGCCGACGCCCGCCGATCAGGCCGGTTCGTCCCGACCGGGACCGCCGTCAGTCCCCGGGGCGGGCCGTCAGGCGATCACTGCCGGTTCCCGCCAGCGCGCCCGGCCGGCACCCCGGTCGAGGTCGTAGCGGATCGCGGCCAGCCGCCCGACCGCCTCCACCAGGTCGGCGGCGGGCAGGGTGAAGGGCAGTCGCAGGAAGCGCTCCAGGGTGCCGTCGAGGCCGAACCGGGGACCGGGGGCCAGCCGTACGCCGACCTCCTCGGCTGCCCGGGCCAGGGCGCTGGAGATCGGGCCGTCCAGCTCCACCCAGAGCGTGACGCCCCCACGGGGCACCCCGACCCGCCAGTCCGGGAGCCGCTCGGCGAGCACGTCGAGCAGGGCGTCCCGCTGGGTGACGAGCTGCGCACGGCGGGCCGCGACGATCGCCGGTGCCTGGGCGAGCAGGTGCACCGCCACCAACTGGTCGAGCACCGGGCTGGCCATGTCCACCCCGACCCGGGCGGCGGCCAGCCGCTGCACCTGCGGCGCGGAGGCGCGTACCCAGCCGATCCGCAGACCGCCCCAGTAGGGCTTGCTCATCCCCCCGATGGAGATCACCCGGGAGTGCCGGTCGAAGACGGCGACCGGCGGGGGCAGCGGTGTGCCGTCCAACGGCAAATCCACGAACGACTCGTCGACGACCAGGTCGGTGCCGGCGGCGTGGGCGGTGGCGACCAGCCGCTCCCGCAGCTCGGCGGGCATCAGGTGGCCGGTGGGGTTCTGGAACTCGGGGATCAGGTAGGCCAGTTTGGGCCGGGTCTGCCGCACGCTGCCCAGCAGCAGGTCGGCGTCCCAGCCGGCGTCGACGGCGAGGCCGTGGGTGCTGATCCGGGCCCGCCGGGCCGCCAACGCGGCGAGCGCGTTCGGGTAGGTGGGCGATTCGACCAGCACGTTCCCACCGGGCGCGAGGGCCAGCCGCAGCACCAGATCCAGCGCGTGCTGGGTGCCGCTGGTCACCATGATCTGCTCGGCGCTGGTCGGCAACCCCCGCTCGGTGTACGCCCGGGCGACCGCCTCGCGCAGCTCGATGATGCCGGTCGGGTGGTAGCCCGCGCCGGACAGGTAACGCGGCAGGTCCTCCACGGCGGCTCGGGCGGCCGGCACCAGCTCGGGTGGGGCGGCCAACGCGGCCACCCCGAGATCGATCATGTCGCGGTCGTCCAGCGGGGTCCACAGGCCGGTGCTGGCGACCCGGTGGGTGCCGGGCAGCATGGTCCAGCTCCCCGCGCCGCGCCGGCTGGCCAGGTGGCCGCTCTCCCGCAACTGCCGGTACGCGGCGGTGACCGTGGTACGGCTGATCCGCAGCGCCTCGGCCAGCTCCCGCTCGGCCGGCAGGCGTACCCCCAGGGGGAGCCGGCCGTCGGCGAGCAGGCCCCGGACGGCGGCGGCGAGCGCGGCGTAGTCGGGGCTGCGGCGACGGCCCGGCAGCGCGTGCCACTGTCCGAGCAACCGGGCCAATTGGACCCCTCGCACCTGGCTGGTCACGGCCACCCCTTCGGAATTGGCTCTTCTGTGGGTGATATTGGACTCTAGAGTGGCATGCATGGCTCTGATTGACAATCTCCGGCACCGCCCCGCCCGGCGGCTCACCCAGCTCTATGCCGGGCTGGTCCTCTACGGGGTCAGCATGGCCATGATGATCCGCTCCGGGCTCGGGCTGGACCCGTGGGACGTCTTCCACCAGGGGCTGGCCCGGCAGACCGGCCTGTCGTTCGGCACCGTGACCATCGCCGTCGGCGCGGTGGTGCTGCTGCTCTGGATCCCGCTGCGGCAACGGCCGGGCCTCGGCACGATCAGCAACGTACTGGTGATCGGACTGGTGGTGGACGCCACGGTGGCCCTGCTGCCGGCCGGGTGGCCGCTGCCCGCCCGGATCGGCCTGCTGCTCGGCGGCATCGTCGCCAACGGCGCCGCCACCGGCCTCTACCTCGGCGCGCGGCTCGGCCCCGGCCCCCGCGACGGCCTGATGACCGGGTACGTCGCCCGCCGGCCGGGCCGCTCGGTCCGGCTGGTCCGCACCGTCATCGAGATCACCGTGCTGGCCCTGGGCTGGCTGCTCGGCGGCACGGTCGGCGTCGGCACCGTCGCGTACGCGCTGGGCATCGGCCCGTTGGCCCAGTTCTTCATCCCCCGCTTCGCCGTCCCCGCCAAACCGGTCCACCCGGAACCGGACCCCGGGCCGCAGGTCCCCGGACCGCAGCTCTCCGGGCCGCAGGTCCCCGGACCGCAGGTCCCCAGGCCGCAGGTCTCCGGGCCGCCGCCTGCGGAGCCCGGCCGACGGGACCATCCGGAACCGACCCTCGGGCCACCCGTCGCCGGGCCACCCGTGTCGGCTTCCCCGCCGCCCCCGAGCCCAGCCACCGGGTCACCGGTGTCCGCCGTTCCGGCGTCCCCGGGGGCACCGGTTTTCCGGCCCCGGACAACGGTTCCCGGCGAAACCGCCTGCCGAGGGTCCGGGGGTGACCACGCTGAGCTGCGCTGACAGAACAGGGGGGAAGTAGGTGTTTCCTCAACGGACACCTACAGGCATCATTCGTGCATGGGGGAGAATGCGTGGCGCTGGACGGACGCCTGGATCTTCGTGTCACTGGTGATCGCCAGCGGCGCCGGACGGCACCGCCGCGCGGCTGATTCGCGCCGCCCGGAAGGGGTCCGGCTCACTGACGTGCTGTCCACCGCCGACCACCTCAACCAGGCGATACCCGAACGGCACGACGTGGAGACAGCGGTCCAGCGGCTGGTCGGCGCGGGGCTGGTCACCGTCTCCGACGGCTGGTTCCGGATCACCCCCGACGGCGAGCAGCTCTGGCGTACCCGGCCCCGGGCCGGAGTGGGCGGCACGGTCGACAGCATGCAGGGGGTGCTCACCCGGCGACACGCCCCGGGCAGCGCGCAGTGGCACCTGCCCGAGGAGGACCACGCCGCCGCCGTGCAGGAGTACGTGGTCCGGTCGATCCCGGCCCCGCGCCGCTCCCCGGAGGGCCAGACCGGCCGCTGAGCCACCCGACCCGCAGGAGCAGTGCGCCGACCGGATGCACGGGGCGACCCGGCGGCGGTGCGCTCAGCGGACAGGGTGCCCGGCGGCGGTGCGCTCAGCGCACGGGGTGCCCGGCGGCGGTGCGCTCAGCCGACACAGTGCCCGGCGCTGCGTTCAGCGGACGGGGTGCCCGGCGGTGCGCAGGGCGTCCTTGACCTCGCCGACGGTCAGCTCGCCGAAGTGGAAGACGCTGGCGGCGAGCACCGCGTCGGCCCCCGCGCCGATCGCGGGCGGGAAGTGCGCCACCCGGCCGGCGCCGCCGCTGGCGATCACCGGCACGTCGACCACCGCGCGGACCGCCTCGATCAGGGTGAGGTCGAAGCCGGCCTTGGTGCCGTCGGCATCCATCGAGTTGAGCAGGATCTCCCCCGCGCCCAGCTCGGCCCCGCGCGCCGCCCACTCGACCGCGTCGAGCCCGGTGCCGCGGCGGCCACCGTGGGTGGTCACCTCGAAACCGCTGGGGGTGGTGCCGGCTGGTGCCCGCCGGACGTCCAACGAGAGCACCAGCACCTGCCGGCCGAAGCGGTCGGCGATCTCGGCGATCAGCTCGGGTCGGGCGATGGCGGCGGTGTTCACCCCGACCTTGTCGGCCCCGGCGCGCAGCAGGGTGTCCACGTCGGCGACCTGCCGGACCCCACCGCCGACGGTGAGCGGGATGAAGACCGACTCGGCGGTCCGGCGCACCACGTCGAGCATGGTGCCCCGGTCGCTCGAGGACGCGGTGACGTCCAGGAAGGTCAACTCGTCCGCACCGGCCCGGTCGTACGCCGCCGCCAGCTCCACCGGGTCACCGGCGTCGCGCAGGTCGAGGAAGTTGACCCCCTTGACCACCCGACCGGCGTCCACGTCCAGACACGGAATCACCCGTACCGCCACCGTCATGCGCCGAGCCTATCCAACGCCCCCGCCCCACCCCCCTGCCCCGCCCACCCAACCCCACCTCCCCACCAACCCCGCCACCTCCCCGGTGATCAAGAGGTTTACGTCAGTTCGATCTCCAAAGGTGACGCAAACCTCTTGATCACCGATGCCGGGGCGGGGGGCGGGGGGCGGGGAGGAGGGGGCGGAGAGGAGGGGGAGGGAGGGTTAGAGGCGGACGAGCATTTTGCCGAGGTTTTCGCCGCGGAGGAGGCCGAGGAACGCTTCAGGGGCGTTGTCGAGGCCGTCGACGATCGTCTCGTCGTAGGAGAGGCGGCCCTCGCGCAGCCAGCCGGCGACCTCGGTGACGAACTGCTCGCGCAGGTCGCCGTGGTCGCCGACCAGGAAGCCGCGCAGGGTGAGCCGCTTGCCGATGACCAGCGCCAGGTTGCGGGGCGCGGCCGGTGGCTCGGCCGAGTTGTACTGCGCGATCATGCCGCAGATCGCGGCCCGACCGTGCAGGTTCATCGCCCCGATGGCGGCCTCCAGGTGCTCGCCGCCGACGTTGTCGAAGTAGACGTCGACCCCGTCCGGAGCGGCGGCCTTCAGCGCGTCGCGGACCGGACCGTCGTGGTAGTCGAACGCGGCGTCGAAGCCGAGCTCCGTCAACCGGGCCACCTTGGCCGGCGAGCCGGCGCTGCCGACCACCCGGCCGGCGCCCCGCAGCTTGGCGATCTGGCCGACCATGCTGCCCACCGCGCCGGCCGCGCCGGAGACGAACACGGTCTCCCCGGGCCGCATCGCCGCCACGTCGAGCAGCCCGGCGTACGCGGTCAGCCCGGTCATCCCGAGCACGCTCAGGTAGGCGCTGACCGGGCCGACGTCCGGATCGACCCGGCGGGCGGACCGGCCGTCGAGCACGGCGTACTCCCGCCAGCCCAGCCCGTGCAGCACGGTGTCGCCGACGCTGATCCCGTCGGCCCCGCCGGCCACCACCTCGCCGACCGCCCCACCGTCGAGGGGCGCGTCCAGGGCGAACGGCGGCACGTAGGACTTGACGTCGTTCATCCGGCCACGCATGTACGGGTCGACCGACATGAACTGGTTACGGACCACGATCTGCCCCGGGCCCGGGGTGGGCACCTCGGTCTCGACGAGGCGGAAGTTGTCGGCCGTCGGCCACCCCTGGGGGCGGGAGGCCAGGTGGATCTCACGGTTGCTGGTCATCCGGTGTCGTCCTCTCGTACGCGATGGTGGTGGTCTGCTGCGGCGCTCAGGCCGCAGCGGCCTCGCGCACGGTGAGCGCCACCTCGATGTTGCCCCGGGTGGCGTTCGAGTAGGGGCAGACCTGGTGGGCGGCCTCGACCAGCTGCTGGGCGGCGGCGCGCTCGACGGCCGGCAGGTCCACCACCAGGGTGACGGCAAGACCGAAGCCGCCGCTGCCGTTCGCTCCGATGCCGACCTCGGCCTCGACGACCGAGCCGGTCACGTCGGCCTTGGCCCGGCGGGCCACCACGCGCAGCGCGGAGTGGAAGCAGGCCGCGTAGCCGGCGGCGAAGAGCTGCTCAGGGTTGGCCGCGCCACCTGCGCCGCCCATCTCCTTCGGAATCGCCAGGTCCAGGTCGAGGGTGGAGTCGGAGGTCCGGACGTGGCCGTCCCGGCCGTCGCCGGTGGCGGTCGCGGACGCGGTGTAGAGAACCTGCATGGGAATCACTGCTCCTTCTGTCGGTGGATCGTCTCGGTGACCCGGGTGAGGGTGTCGCGCAACGCGACCAGCTCGGCCTCGTCGAGCCCGGTGGAACAGGCCACCCGCAACGGCACGTCGGTCATCCGTTGGCGCAGGGCCGCGCCGTCGGCGGTCAGCCCCACCTCCACCCGTCGCTCGTCGAGCGCGGAGCGGGTGCGGACCACCAGGCCCGCCGCCGCCAGCCGTTTGAGCAGCGGGGAGAGGGTGCCGGAGTCGAGCCGCAGCGCGGTCCCCAGCTCGGAGACCGTGGGCGGGTCGTCGCGCTCCCACAGCACCAGCAGCACCAGGTACTGCGGGTAGGTGAGCCCGAACTCGTCGAGGATGGGGCGGTAGACGTCGGTGAGCGCGCGGGAGGCCGCATAGAGCGCGAAGCAGACCTGATCACGCAACACCAGATGGTCACTCACCGGGAAAACGTAGCTCGCAATTCAATTGCGTACAACTTATCTGGCCGGAAGTGACCCGGGTCTCCCCCCGGCGGCGGGCCGGCACGGGGAGCGCCACGGGCCGGGACGGGTCAGCGCCACGGCCCGGGACGGCGGGTCAGGGCGACAGGCCGGGACGGCGGGTCAGGACGGCGGCAGGTAGGCCTCCAGCTCGACCTCCACCAGATGGTCCGGATCGACCAGCCCGGCGACGACGACAAGCGTCGCAGCCGGCCGGACCGGGCCGAAAACGGCATTATGGGCCCGGCCGACCTCGTCGAGGAAGAGCCGGTCGGTCACGTACAGCCGGGTCCGCACCACGTCGGCGGCCCCCGCACCCACCTCGGCCAGGGCGGCCAGGGCGATCCGCAGCGCCTGGGCGGTCTGCGCGGCGGCGTCGCCGACGTGCGTCACCACCCCGTCGACGGTCGACGTGCAGCCGGCCGTCCAAGCCGACCGACCGGCCCGGACCACCCGGGAGTAGCCGTACACCGTCTCCCACGGGCCGCCCGAGCCGAGCCGGGTGACGGTCGCGTCGTCCGGCCCGGCCACGTCGGTCACCCGGCCACCCGCAACGTGGCAAGCGCCTCGGCCACCGTGAACGCACCGGCGTAGAGCGCCTTGCCGGCGATCACGCCCTCCACACCCGCCGGCTCCAGGGTCGCCAGGGCACGCAGGTCGTCCAGGGTCGACACGCCGCCCGAGGCGATCACCGGGGCGTCGGTACGGGCGCAGACCTCACGCAACAGGTCCAGGTTCGGCCCGCGCATCGTGCCGTCCTTGGTGATGTCGGTCACCACGTACCGGGACGCACCTGCCGCGTCCAGCCGGGCCAGCACCTCCCACAGGTCACCGCCGTCGCGGGTCCAGCCCCGCGCCGAGAGGGTACGACCCCGCACGTCCAGACCGATCGCCACCCGGTCGCCGTACTCGGCGCAGATCCGGTCACACCACTGCGGGTCCTCCAGCGCGGCGGTGCCGATGTTCACCCGGGCCGCCCCGGTGCCGAGCGCCGCGCGCAGCGACGCGTCGTCGCGGATGCCCCCGGACAACTCCACCCGCACGTCCAGCTTGCCGACCACCTCGGCCAGCAGGGCGGCGTTGGAGCCTCGGCCGAAGGCCGCGTCCAGATCGACCAGGTGGATCCACTCCGCCCCGTCGTTCTGCCAGGCCAGCGCCGCGTCGAGCGGGTCGCCGTAGGCGGTCTCGCTGCCGGCGGCGCCCTGCACGAGCCGGACGGCTTGGCCGTCGGCGACGTCCACAGCGGGCAACAGGGTCAGGCTCACGTTTCCTACTCCTCGGTCAGATCCGACGGTCCAGGGCGATCACCACGATCGCCGGCAGGACCAGCAGCAACAGCACGACCAGCGCCACCCGCAGCGCGAGATCGTCGACGAACACCCAGATCAGCACCAGCGCCGCGCCGGTCAACCCGACGATGGCGGCCCGTTCCCCCCGGCTGCGCCGGGCCAACCGGCCCGTCCGGCCCCGCCGCCACTGCGGGGTGACCCGACGGACCAGGGCGCGGCGACGCTGCCGACGGGCCAACTTGCGCTGGCGTACGACACGGTCGCGGGCCGCCTCCGCCTCCCGGACGGCCCGCCGACGGGCCCGCTCCTTACTCACCGCACACCCGACCCGGTGCCGCCGCGCGTCTCAGTCAACCGTGGCCAGCCAGTTGCGCAGCAGTACGGCACCCGTCTCGGCCGACTTCTCCGGGTGGAACTGGGCCGCCGACAGCGGGCCCCACTCCACCGCGGCGACGAACTCCGTGCCGTGGTGGGCGGTGGTGACCCGGGCGCCCGCCTCGCGCAACGACGCCTGGTCGAGCACCCCGTAGGAGTGCACGAAATAGAACCGGCTGTCGGCGGGCAACCCGGCGAAGAGCACCGACCCGTCCGGCGGGGTCACCGTGTTCCAGCCCATGTGGGGCAACCGGTCGGCGGGCAGCCGGGTCACCCCACCGGGCAGCAGCCCCAGCCCCTTGGTCACCACCCCGTGCTCGTCACCGTGCGCGAAGAGCACCTGCATGCCGACGCAGATGCCGAGCACCGGGCGGCCGGCGGCGACCCGTTCGGCGATCACCGGGCCGGCACCCGACGCCTCGATCCCGGCCATGCAGGCCGCGTACGCGCCGACACCCGGCACGACCAGGCCGTCGGCATCGGCGGCGGCGGTCAGGTCGGCGGTGACGGTCACGTCCGCCCCGGCGTGGGCCAGCGCCCGCTCGGCCGACCGCAGGTTGCCCGAGCCGTAGTCGAGCACCACGATCCGCTTGCCGGTGCCGTGCGCGCCCATCAGCCCTCCCCGGGTAGCAGCCAGAGCACCCCGCCGACGGTGGCCAGCACGGCGAGCAGCCCGGTGACCACGATCGCACCGCGTGGCGCGTCCTGCCGGTACAACGACCAGGCCCCACCGACGAGGATGCCGGCGAGGATCAGCAGCAGGGTCGGCAGCACCGGGCCCATCAGCGCCACCCCCCTGGTCGGCCGACCCGCGACGGGCAGTGCCGGGCGGAACCGGAGGCGACCGCGCCGGTCACAGCGCGCCCTTGGTGCTGGGCACCACACCGGCGTTGCGCGGGTCGAGCGCGGTGGCCTCCCGCAGCGCCCGGGAAACCGCCTTGAACTGGGCCTCCACCACGTGGTGGGCGTCCGGGTGGCCGCCCGGCCGGGCCGCCCGCAGCACGTCGACGTGCAGGGTGACCCGGGCCGACTGGCCGAAGGACTCCCAGATGTGCCGGGTCATGCTGGTCGGATAGACCGGCCCGATGTACGGCGACAGCGCCGGCTCGTCGTGCACCACGTACGGGCGGCCGGACAGGTCGACGGCGGCCCGGACGAGCACCTCGTCCATCGGGACGGTCGCCGAGCCGTACCGCCGGATGCCGGCCTTGTCGCCCAGCGCCTGGTCGAACGCGGCGCCCAGGGCCAGCGCGGTGTCCTCCATCGTGTGGTGGGCGTCGATCTCCAGGTCACCGACGGTGCGGACGGTCAGGTCGAAGCCGCCGTGCCGGGCGATCTGGTGGAGCATGTGGTCGTAGAAGCCGACCCCGGTGCTGATCTCGGCCTGGCCGGTGCCGTCGAGGTCGATCTCGACGAGGACCTTGGTCTCCTTGGTGATCCGCTCCACCCGGGCGGTGCGACTCATGACAGTTTCTCCATCGCGGTGAGGAAGGCGTCGGTCTCGGCGGGGGTGCCGGCGGTGACCCGCAACCAGCCGGGCAGGCCCACGTCCCGGACGAGCACCCCGGCGTCGAGCAGGGTCCGCCACGCGGTGGCCTGGTCGCCGCCGACGGCGAAGAGCACGAAGTTGGCGTCGCTGTCGGCCACCCGGAAACCCCGGCCCCGCAGCGTGTCGACGATCCGGTCCCGTTGCACCTTGATCGCGTCGACGGTGCCGAGCAGGGCGTCACGGTGGGCCAGCGCCGCGCGGGCGGCGGCCTGGGTGAGCGACGAGAGGTGGTACGGCAGCCGGACCAGCTGCACCGCCGACACCACCGCCGGGTCGGCGACCAGGTAGCCCAACCGGCCACCGGCGAAGCCGAACGCCTTGCTCATGGTCCGGGTCACCACCAGCCTCGGGTGGCCGGGCAGCAGCGCCAGGGCGTCGCTCGTGCCCGGTCGGGCGAACTCGGCGTACGCCTCGTCGACGACCACCATGCCGGGCGCGGCGTCGAGCACGGCGGTGACCACCGCCGGGTCCAGCGCGGTGCCGGTCGGGTTGTTCGGCGAGCAGAGGAAGACCACGTCGGGGCGGTGCTCCCGGACCTCGGCGACCGCCTCGTCGGCGGTCAGCCCGAAGTCGACCCCCCGCTGGGCCGGGACCCACCGGGTGCCGGTGCCCAGGGCCAGCAACGGGTGCATCGAGTACGCCGGCACGAAGCCCAACGCGCTGCGCCCCGGCCCGCCGAACGCCTGCAGCAGCTGCTGCTGGATCTCGTTGGAGCCGTTGGCCGCCCAGACCTGCTCGGCGGTGATCCCGTGCCCGAGGTAGCCGGCCAGGTCGGCGCGCAGCGCCACCGCCTCGCGGTCCGGGTAGCGGTTGAGGTCACGCAGCTCGGCGGCGAGGGCCTTGCCGATCGCCTCCACCACCGGCTCGGGCACCGCGTAGGAGTTCTCGTTGGTGTTCAGCCGGACCGCCACGTCGAGCTGCGGCGCCCCGTACGGCGAGCGGCCCCGCAGGTCGTCGCGGATCGGCAGGTCGTCGAGGGTGGTCACGACGCCTCCCCGGCGAACCGCACCGCGACCGCCTGCCCGTGCGCCGGCAGGTCCTCCACGGTGGCCAGGGTCACCACGTGCGGTGCGACGTCACGCAGCGCCTCCCGGGTGTATTCCACCAGGTGCACCCCGCGCAGGAAGGACTGCACGGACAGCCCCGACGAGTGCCGGGCGCAGCCGCCGGTGGGCAGCACGTGGTTGGAGCCGGCGCAGTAGTCGCCGAGCGACACCGGCGCCCAGGGGCCCACGAAGATCGCCCCGGCGTTGCGTACCCGCAGCGCCCAGTCGCGGGCGTCGCGGGTCTGGATCTCCAGGTGCTCGGCGGCGTACGCGTCGACCACCCGCAACCCGTCGGCCAGGTCGTCGACCAGCACGATGCCGCTCTGCTGCCCGCCCAGCGCGGTGCCGACCCGCTCGGCGTGCTTGGTGGCCGGCACCTGCCGGGCCAGCTCCCGGTCGACCGCGTCGGCCAGCTCGACCGACGGGGTGACCAGCACGCTGGCCGCCAACGGGTCGTGCTCGGCCTGGCTGATCAGGTCGGCGGCGACGTGCGCCGGGTCGGCCGTGTCGTCGGCCAGCACGGCGATCTCGGTCGGGCCGGCCTCGGCGTCGATGCCGACCACCCCGCGCAGCAACCGCTTGGCGGCGGTGACCCAGATGTTGCCCGGCCCGGTGATCATGTCGACCGGCGCGCAGTGCAGGGTGCCCCCCGCGTCGACCGCCGACCCGTACGCCAGCATGGCGACCGCCTGGGCACCGCCGACGGCGTACACCTCGTCGACGCCGAGCAGCGCGCAGGCGGCGAGGACCCGGGCGTCCGGGAGCCCCCCGTTGTCCAGCTGCGGCGGGCTGACCACCACCAGCGAGCGGACCCCGGCCACCTGGGCCGGCACCACGTTCATCACCACGGTCGACGGGTACATCGCCAGCCCGCCGGGGACGTAGAGGCCGACCCGGTCGACCGGCACCCAGCGCTCGGTGACCGTGCCGCCCGGCACCACCTGGGTGGTGTGGTCGGTGCGCCGCTGGTCGGCGTGCACCCGACGGGCCCGGCTGATCGACTCCAGCAGCGCGGCCCGTACGTCGGGGTCGAGCGTCCCCTCCGCCTCGGTGATCGCCTCGGCCGGGACCCGCAGCACCGGCGGGCAGACACCGTCGAACCGCTCGCTGGCCTCCCGGATCGCCGGGTACCCATGGTCACGGACGGCCTCGACGAGCGGGCGGATCCGCTCGACGGCCACGGACACGTCGAGCTGGGCACGGGGCAGCAGTCGGCGCGGGTCACGGACCCCGCCGCGCAGGTCGATCCGATTCAACACGCTCCCGAGTCTAGGCGGCGGCCCGGAGGGCGACCCGCGCCGCCCGTACCGCGAGACGGTGAGCCGGGACACGCCGACGTCGCGGGATCGGGCTACGCTCGGACGCGTGACCGCACGGCTGCCGGTGTTCCCCCTCGCCACGGTGCTCTTTCCAGGTCTGGTGCTGCCGTTGCACATCTTCGAGGAGCGTTACCGCCACCTGGTGCGGGACCTGGTCGGGCAGCCCGAGGGGGCGCCCCGCGAGTTCGGTGTGCTGGCGATCCGCTCCGGCTGGGAGGTCGCCCCGGGCGCGGGTCGGGCCACCCCGGGCGGCGGCGACGTGACCCTGCACGAGGTGGGCTGCACCGCCGAGCTACGCCAGGTCAACGAGCTGGACGACGGCGGCTTCGACATCGTCACGGTGGGCCGGCGACGGTTCCGGGTCACCGGGATCGACCGGGAGTCCGCCCCCTACCTGACCGCCGACGTCGAGTGGCTGCCCGAGCCGACCGGCCCGGACGAGGCCGCCGAGGTGCTGGCGGCCCGGGTGATCGCGGTCTTCCGGCAGTACCTGGGCCTGATCCGGGCCGACCCGCAGGAGCTGTCCGAGCAGCTCCCGGAGGACCCGACGGTGCTGTCGCACCTGGTGGCGGCCACCGCCGTGCTGACCGTGGCCGACCGGCAGCGGCTGCTCGCCATCGACGACACCACCGCCCGGCTCCGCGCCGAGCTGCGGCTGCTCAATCGCGAGTCGGCCCTGCTGCGTCAGGTGCGGGCGGTTCCGGTGCCGCTGTCGGAGCTGGCGTCCCCGCCGGCCCCCAACTGACCCCGGCCACCCCGTCGTCCCCCGGCTGGTCGGGGGCGGCGGGCATCCCGGGTCCGGGCGGCGGGCCGGTGACGCCGGCGCCCGACCACCCGGTGGCACCGGGGTCGACCGGCCATCCGGGCCCGCCGGGCTCCGGCTCCGGGCGCAGCGAGGGCCAGCGGGACCAGCCGGCCAGCAGGGTGTACGTGACGGCGGCGGCGAACGCCGGCAGCAGCAGGTTGCCGTACGGCAGCGGCAGCACACCGAGGACCCGTTCGATGCCCCCGGCCCGCAGGTCGGCCGGTTTGTCGAACGGCGTACCGGCGGGGGCGGTGGCGAGCAGCCGCTGGTAGCCGTCCAGCCCGATCCGGCGGCCCAGCTGCCAGGCGACCAGGGCGGTGCCGAGCGCCCCCACGGTCAGCGCGACCAGGTTCACCGGCCCGCGTCGGCGGCGCAGCAGCGTCCACACCGCGATCGCGGCGAGCACCCCGAACCCGAGGCCGAGCAGGCTGAACCAGCCGTCGGCGGCGATCGGCTGCTCCGGTTGGGGTTGGGCGTAGACGGCACCCTCGGCGGTCTTGAGCACCGGGGTGTCCGGGGCCAGCGCCGCCCAGAGCAGCCCCAGCGGCGCCCCGAGCAGGGTCAGGCCCAGCACGAGGCCGGCCGCCACCGCGCGGGTGTGCCGGGGGCGTTGCTCCCCCGGCTGCGTCGGCCCGCCCGACGGCGGCGGCCACGGCAGGTACGACCCGCCCGGGTCGTTTCCGGCCACGGTCGGTGGCCCGTCGGCCGGTGCCCCGGTGGGGACGGTGTGCGGGGTGGGCGCGACACCCGCCGGGGCGTCGGCGGGGCGGTACGGATCGGGGGTGTCCGGGCTCACCCGATGATCCTCTCAGGCGGGGCGGTACGGCGGGGCGGCGGAGCCCGTACCGCCCCTCAGCGGGCGAACGGCTCCACCATCACCGAGGCGGCCCGCAGCCACGCGGCCCGGGTCTCGGCCTGGAGCTGGTGGTACTCGATCGACGACCCGGTCTCCAGCACCGGGTCGTACGGCACCACCGCGACGGCCCGGGTCCGGGTGGCGAAGTGCCGCTCCAGGTCGTCCTGGAGCGTCGACCGGCCCGGGGTGGGGCAGGAGATCAGGGTGACCGCGTTGTCGGCCAGCTCACCCATGCCCTCCTCGTGCAGCAGGTCGAGCATCCAGTCGGCGCTGAACGCGGCGTCCTCCCGGGGCACGGTGGTCACCACGAGCTGGTCGGCGGCGTGCATGACGGTGCGCCAGTTGGGGCTCTCCACGTTGTTGCCGGTGTCCACGCAGACCACGTCGTGGGTGCGCCGCAGCAGTTCCAGCACCCGTTTGACGGTGAACTGGTCGAGGCGCTGGGCGAACCGGGGGCTCTCCTCCCCGGCCAGCACGTCGTACGAGCCGTCGGAGGCGTGCCGCAGGTAGTCGTCGAGGGACTCCAGCAGCTCGGCGCCGTCGCGGATCTCGATGTGCGCCAGGTCGCTGATCAGGTGCCGGATCGTGCGGGCGTGCCGGGCGCTGCCGGCGCGCAGGCCGAGGGTGCCGCGCAGCTCGTTGTCGTCCCAGGCGAGCACGCCCCGGCCCCGGACGCTGCCGACGGTGGCGGCGGCGAGCACCGTGGCGGTGGTCTTGTGCACCCCGCCCTTGGGGTTGGCGAACGCGAGCACCCGGGGGGTGCCCAGGTCACGGCGGAGGATGCCGGCGGCGCGTTCCTGCTCGTCCTGGGGGCCCTGCTGACGCCACTCGATGCGGGCCGGCTCGATCCGGGCCGGGTAGCTCCGGTCGGCGGTCACCGCCGGCGGGTAGGTCGGCGGCTCCGGCTGGTAGGTGGGCGCGGCCGGGTAGCCGGGCTCCGGGTAGGCCGGCTCCGGGTAGGCGGGTTGCGGCGGCTGGTACGTCGGCTCCGGCGGCGCGTAGCCGGGCGCGCGGTATCCGTTGTCCAACAGGGCGTACCGGGACTCGGGGGGTGGCGGTTCGGACCGGTAGCCGTTGTCCAGCAGGGCGTAGCGGGACGGGACGACAGGCGGCTCCGGCGGCCGGGCCGGCTCCGGTGGGTAGCCGGGGTCGGCCGGGTAGCCGGGAGCGGCTGCGTAGCCGGGGTCGGCCGGGTAACCGGGGGCGGAGCCGGCCGGATAACCGGGATCGGCCGGGTAGGCCGGGTCGGCGCGGTAGCCCGGGTCGGCGCGGTAGCCGGGAGCGGGCTCGACCGGATAGTCCGGCGCGGCGCGGCGCGGCGGGTCGACCCGGTAGCCGGCCCCGGCGCGGTAGCCCGGGTCCGGTTCGTAGCCGGGCTGCGCACCGTAGCCCGGGTCGGCGGGTGGTGGCACGGAAGCCGATCCCCGCCCGGACCAGCCGCCGGCGGGCCCCCGGCCGGGCAACGGGTCCCGGACCGGCTGCTCGTCGCGGCGGTCCGGCTCCGCCTGGTCGGCGGCGCGTCCGCCGAGGCGGGCACGCTCGAAGAGCGCCCGCCATCGCGGTGCCGGTTCGGCCGACCGACCCCAGCCGGTCTCGCTGCCGTCCAAGGCTCGCCCTCCCGCGCCGTCGATCTCCGCCTGACAGGCTACGAACGAAACCCTATTCGGACCACACCGGTCTGCACACATCCCCCGGGAACAATACTTACGGCGACCGGTCGGACGACCCACCGCTACGGGAGTCCGGGGAGGTGGGGGCGGGGGTCGGGGCGGACCCCGGCCCGACCCCGCTCGACGACGGTGCCGGGGCGATCACAGCGGGTGCCCCTTCCGACGAATCGCCCATCGCCCCACCCGGCGTCGGGACCGGGCCGGTGGACGTCGGGTGCGCCGGTGTTGCGGCGGTGTCGGCGGGTGGCCGGGCCACGTCCCGCTGTTCCGGCAGCGGCGGCAGGAACACCGTCCGGTCCAGCCGGGCCACTTCGGGGGCGGGATCGAGCGCCCGGACCCCGTCGCGTCCGGCCACGGCACGCAGCGCGGTCGGGTCGGCCCGGATCACCGCCGCGTAGACGCAGGCGCAGGCCGCCCGGTAGCCGGCCGCCTCCCGCCCGGCGACCTGCGCCCCGGTCTCGTACCCCTGACGGGCCGTGGGGTCGGTGGTGTCGGCGGCCCGCCGCCGCTGGTCGGCGGCCTCCCGGTCCTTGCGGTCCGCGAGGCCGGCCATGCCGGCGGTGACGTCCTGCGGCAGCAGTTGCGCCGGCAGCCGGACCACCTCGGTCTGCCGACCGGGCAGCGGCACCCGCACCACCACCGCAGCGACCTCGACGTCGGCGAGCAGCGCCGGCAACCGGTCCGGTACGAGGTAGCGGTCGAAGCTGACCAGCGCGTACGCCCCGGCGGTCAGCCCGGCGAGTTCGGCCCGGGCCGCGGCGGCGTACCCGGGCAGCGAGTCACCCGGCAGCACCCCGACCCGGGTCACCTGCCCGACCGTGCGGTCACCCACCGGCGCGGGTCGGCGGGCCACCCAGCCGACGGTGAGCAGCACCGCGCCGACGGCCAGCACCGCTGCGGTGACCAGCCCCCGGCGCGGCCGGGACGCGACGGCGGGCGGCCCGACGCCCGGGCGACTACCCGGCACCGGTCAGTCGCGCAGGATCGTCAGCGCGCGGGCCAGATCGTCCGGGTACTCGCTGACGAAGGTGACGTCGTCACCGGTACGCGGATGGGCGAAGGTCAACGACCGGGCGTGCAGCCACTGCCGGCGCAGTTCGAGCCGCGCCGACAGGGTCGGGTCGGCCCCGTAGGTGAGGTCGCCGACGCACGGGTGCCGCAGGGACGAGAAGTGCACCCGGATCTGGTGGGTACGCCCCGTCTCCAGCCGGACGTCGAGCAGGCTCGCCGCCGGGAACGCCTCGATGGTGTCGTAGTGGGTGATGCTCGGCTTGCCGTCGGAGACCACCGCCCAGCGGTAGTCGTGGTGCGGGTGCCTGTCGATCGGGGCGTCGATGGTGCCGCGCGACGGGTCGGGGTGACCCTGGACGACCGCGTGGTAGCGCTTCTCCACCTCGCGGTACTTGAACGCCCGCTTGAGCGCGGTGTACGCCTGCTCGCTCTTGGCCACCGCCATGATCCCGGTGGTGCCCACGTCGAGGCGGTGCACCACACCCTGCCGTTCGGCGGCCCCGCTGGTGGAGATCCGGTGGCCGATCGCGGCGAGGCCACCGATGACGGTCGGGCCGGTCCAGCCGGGGCTGGGGTGCGCGGCCACCCCGACCGGCTTGTCCACCACCACGATGTCGTCGTCGGCGTAGACCACGGTCAACCCGGGGACCGCCTGCGGCACCACGGTCGGCGGCGCGACCGGCGCGGGCAGCGTCACCTCCAGCCAGGAACCGGCCTTGACCTTGTGCGAGTTCTGCCGGATCACGCCGTCGACAAGCGCGTCCCCGGCGTCGACGAGCGCGGCGGCGGCGGTGCGGGAGAGCCCGAAGAGGCGTGCCACCGCCTGGTCCAGCCGCATGCCGTCGAGGCCGTCCGGCACGGGCAGGGAACGGTGGTCGCCACCGGCGGCGGTCACGCCCGCTCCCGCGGCTCGGCGTCGGTCGCCGTCGGCGCGGCGGCGGCCGGTCCGGTGGGGGCGGCGGCGGTCCGGGTCGCGTCGGTGGGGGCGGTGTCGGTGTCGCCCTTGGCACCGACCCGTCGCCCGTCGCGCTGGCGGCCGGTCAACTCCAGCAGCACGGCCAGCAGCACCCCGGAGACCAGGCAGCTGTCGGCCAGGTTGAACACCGGCCACACCTGGCCGTACGGGTCGAAGAGGCTGACCATGTCGACCACGTGACCGACGAAGTGACCGGGGGCCCGGAAGATCCGGTCGGCGAGGTTGCCCAGCGCCCCGCCCAGCACCAGCCCCAGGGAGACCGCCCACGGCAACGACCGCAGCCGGACCGCCATCCAGCTGATCCAGCCGACCACCCCGATGGTGATCAGCGGGAACACCCAGGTGTGGTCGGCGCCGATGCTCCACGCCGCACCGCTGTTGCGGGTCAGGGTGAGATAGACGGCCCCGCCGAGCAGGCGCACCGGCGCCCGGTCGTCGAGCAGTTGCAGGGCGAGATGCTTGGTGAGCAGATCCGTCAGCAACGCGAGCGTCGCGATGCCGACGAGGACCACGACCGCCCTGCGTCGGGGGGTGCGGCCGGCCGGCCCGGTGGTGCCGGGTCCGGCGGTCGGTGCTGTGGTCATCGACTCCCCATCGACTGTCCCGACGACGCGGGTCCGCCGTCTCTCGAGGTCACCGGGGAGTGGACGTCAGCGCCGCTCCTCCAGCTGCTTGCAGGTCACGCAGAGGGTCGCCGACGGGAAGGCGGCGAGCCGCTCCACCGGGATCGGGTTCCCGCACCGCTCGCACCATCCGTAGCCACCCTCGTCGAGCCGCTCCAGCGCGCGCTCGACCTGGGTGATCCGTTCCCGGATGCTGTTGGCGAGGGAGATCTCCTGCTCGCGCTCGAACGTCTTGGTGCCGGTGTCGGCCTGGTCGTCCCCGGCCGAATCGGTCAACCGGTCGCGCTGCAGCTCGGTGATCTCGCTCAGGGTCTGATCGTACTCGGCGCGCAGCTCGTCCCGTCGGGCCGCCAGGGCCGCCCGGATCTTCTCGGTCTCCGCCGCGCTGCGGGTGGCCTGCGCGGTGGCCTTCGCCGCCGGTTTGCGACCGGCCGTCCTGGTGTCGGCTGGCTTCGCCATCGTCAGCTCCCTCAGCCGCGGGACGCGGCGGTCGGCGGTGCCCGGACAGGGTGCGCCGACATGGCGTCCCCAGGTAACAAAACGGGCGCACGGCAACGGTGGCCGCGCACTCCGGAGGTTGGCAAGAATACGGAACGTACAGGTTTCCGACAACGTGCCGGACCGTTGCGCCGCTATTCAGCCACTAATAACCCCTAATTGGGGCAAAAAGAAGACTAGCAGATCATCCGTCCCGATCCTCGCCGTACTCGCCGAACCACCTCGCCAGGCGACCCCGCCGGCTGACCGCCCGCAGCCGGCGCTCCGCCTCGTCCCGCACCCCGGCGGTCGCCACGATCAACAGGCTGTCCCCGGTCTTGAGCCGGGTGTCCGCCCCCGGCACGAAGCCCACCCCGTCGCGCAGCACCAGGGTCACCGACGCGCCCACCGGCAGCCGCAACTCGTCGACGTGCACCCCGGCCAGCCGGGACCCCGCCGGCACCTCCAACTGGAGCAGGTCCGCCCGCATCCGCTCCAACGGCGCGGTCTCCACCCGGATCTCCGCCGGCTCGGCCGGGGCGGTCACCCGCAGCCGGCGGGCCGCCGGCGCGAGCGTGCCCGCCTGGAGCACCGTGAAGATCACCACCAGCACGAAGACCGCGTCGAACAACCGGTCCGCCCCGGGCACCCGGGCCGACAGCGGAATGGTGGCCAGCACGATCGGCACCGCACCCCGCAGCCCCGCCCAGGACAGGAAGAGCTGCTCACGCAGGCTCACCCGGAACGGCAGCGCCGACACCAGCACCGACAGCGGCCGGGCCAGCAGCAGCAGAGCCAGCCCGGTGACCACCGCCGGCAGCAGCGCGGTGTGCAGCCGCTGCGGCGTGGCCAGCAGCCCGAGCAGCACGAACAACCCGATCTGGGCCAGCCAGGCCAGCCCGTCGGCGAATCCCAGGATGGCCTGCCGGTGCGGCAGCCGGGCGTTGCCGAGCAGCACCCCGGCGACGTAGACGGCGAGGAAGCCGGAGGCGTGCAGCACCGCCCCGGCGGCGTACGCCAGCACGGTGAAACCGACGGCGGCGATGGGGTACAACCCGGAGGAGGGCAGCGCCGCCCGCCGCAACGCGAACCGGCCGGCCAGCCCGGCGGCCAACCCGACCGCCGCGCCCACCCCCAGCTCGTAGCCGACCAGGAGGACCTCGAACCACCACGGGTGCTCCACCGGCCCGGTGCGCGACAGCAGCACCACCAGGATCACCACCGGGGCGTCGTTCATGCCCGACTCGGCCTCCAGCGCGGCCACCAGCCGGGGCGGCAGCCGCAACCGGCGTAGCGTGGCGAAGACCGCCGCCGCGTCGGTGGAGGAGAGCACCGCGCCGTAGAGCAGGGCCAACCGCCAGTCCAGCCCGAGCAGCAGGTGCACCACCAGGCCCACGACGACGATGCTGACCAGCACCCCGACGGTGGACAACGCGCCGGCCAGCCCGAGCACCGGGCGCAGGGTGCTCCACCGGGCGGTGAGCCCGCCCTCCGCGATGATCACGATCAGCGCGCAGAAACCCAGCATCCGGGTCAGCTCGGCGTCGTCGAACCGGATGCCCAGCCCGGCCTCACCGATCGCCACCCCGAGCGCCAGATAGACGAGCAGACTCGGCACGCCCAACCGGGTGGAGAACCGCACCGCACCGATCGCCACCAGCAACACGGCCGCGCCGAGGAGCAGGGCCAGATCCAGTCCCGGCGTCACGGGCGCCCCACCCGGGGCGCCGTCACCCGGCCGATCCGTCGCGCAGCCGCCGCAGCAGCCCGCTCAGACCGGGCACCGGTCGGTCGACCAGGAAGAGCTTGTCCCGGCTGGCCGCACCGGTGCGCAGCGCCACCGCCGACGGGCGGACGCCCAGGGCACCGGCCAGCGCCCGCCGGGCCGCCTCGGTGGCCCGGCCGTCCACCGCCGGGGCGGTCACGGCGATCACCAGGGCGGGTCCGTGCGGGCCGGCGAAGCAGCCGCCGACGCGGGCCCGGGACGCGCCGGGCTTCACCCGCACCGCGACGGTCAGCGTGTCGTCCGTGGGCATCGACGCCGGCCTCAGCGGGGGTAGGTGTCGGCGAGCAGGGCGGTGTCCGGGTTGCAGAGACCGCACGGGGTGAACCCGAGGGAGATCGCCTCGTCCACCGGCAGCGGCTCGTGTTCCCGTTCGATCAGGTGGGCGCAGGAGGGCAGGTGGTAGCGGGGATGCCCGTCGACCACCAGCACCTCGGCGTCGAGTCGGGCCACCCGGGCGGCGTCGGCGGGTGGGACCCGCTGGGCCGGTGGATCCCACGGCGACGCGTCGTCCTCCGGCGGATCCCAGGGTGGCCCGGGGTCGTCCCCGGCCGCCCAGGCCGGGTCGTCCGCCGGGTCCCAGCGGGGGTCGTCCGGGTCGGGTCGGGCGGGGTCGGTCGGGGCACGGTCGGCCGGCGGGGCGGCGTGGTCCGGCCCCGACGCGGAGGGCACGACGACGGGGTCCCACGGGGCCTCCGCGTCGGGCTCCCAGGCACCGGCGTCGGGGCGGGTGGCCGCGCCGACGGGGTCGCCGGCCACCGGCTGGCCGGGTGGTTGCCGCCACCCGGCGCCACCGGTGCCGAACGTCGTCGGGGGGTACGTCGTCGGTTCGTCCGACGGCGCGGTCGTGGGCGGCGGGGCGGTCGGACGGGACTCCGTCGCGCTCCGACCGCGTGCCTCGGCCCGTTCCGCCGCCCTCGCCCTGGTCACGGCTGCCTGGCGGGCACCGGCCACCAGGGCGACGGCGGCCAGCAGACTGGCCGCGATGGAGCTGGTCAACAGGGTGCTGGAGCCGCCGACGAGACCGAACACCAGCAGGACCACGGCGACGAGGATGAGCAGGAGACTGGCGACTAGCACGGGCTCACCCCCGCAGCGTCGTGGGTCGTGGTGGGTCGGCGACCGTCGGGGGACGGTCGCCGACCGTGGATCAGCGGCCCGCTTCGAGGGCGCCGGAGCGACCGCCACCGTACGAGCCGGCGAGGCCCGCTGCGGCCAGACCGTTGCCACCGACGGCACGGGTGCCCTCGGCGCGGGTCATCTCGGCTTCGAGGCCCTGGCCCCGACCGTCGAGGTCCCGCAGCTGGCTCTCCAGGTAGGCCTTGAGCCGGGTGCGGTACTCGCGCTCGAACTGCTTGAGCTCCTCGATGTGCTTCTGCAACGCGGTCCGCTTGGCGTCCAGGCCCCCCATGGCCTCCTGGTGCCGCTGACGGGCGTCGCGCTCCAGCGCGTCGGCCTTGGCCCGCGCCTCGCGGGTGACCTCCTCGGCCTTGGAGCGGGCCTCGGAGAGCAGCTGGTCGGCCTCCCGACGGGCGTCGGAGACGTGGTCGTCGGCGGTGCGCTGGGCCATCATCAGCACCCGCAGCGCCTGCTGCTCGCCGTCGCCGCCGACGGCCGGACCGCCGGTCGTGCGGACCTGCTCCAGCTCCGCCTGCATCGCGCGGGCGGCCTGCTCGGCGGCGGCCTTGTCGCGCTGCACCCGGTCGAGCTGGGCCTTGACGTCGTTGAGCTCCGCCGCGAGCCGGGCGTCGCCACCGGGGCCGGCAGGGGCCCCGCCCCGACCGCCGCGCTCCACCTGCGCGCGCAGCTCGTTGTTCTCCTCGATCAGACGGGCCAGCTCACGCTCGACCTCGTCCAGGAAGGCGTCGACCTCCTCCTCGTCGTACCCCCGCTTGCCGATCGGCGGCTTTTTGAAGGCGACGTTGTGCACGTCGGCCGGTGTCAGCGGCATCGAAACTCCTCGGGTCAGTTGCGGCCGCGAAAGCGCGCGCTGGTCAGGAGAAGTTCCTGATCAGCGGATCTAACACAAACCTCATCAGCACGAACAGGATAACCAGGAGCACAAGGGAGGCCAGGTCGATGCTCACGGTACCAATTCGCAGTGGGGGGATCACCCGCCTCAACGCCTTGAGAGGCGGATCAGTGACGCTCCACACGGACTCAAGTCCGGCGGACGCGCCACGCCCCGGTTGCCACCGACGACCGTACTGGAGGACTGCACCGAGAACGAATCGGGCCAACAGCACAATAAGAAAGAGGTACACAATCAGGTACAAGAGTTGGAACATGATCGACAACACAGCAGACGACGTCCCTCGGTCGGGTGGACTTAGCTCAGGGAGAAGAAGCCACCCTCAGCGATCTTGGCCTTGTCCTCCGCGGTGACCTGGACGTTGGCCGGTGAGAGCAGGAACACCCGGTTGGTCACGCGCTCGATCGTACCGCGCAGCCCGAACGCCAGCCCGGCGGCGAAGTCCACCAGCCGGCGGGCGTCGGCCTCGTCCATCTCGGTGAGGTTGATGATCACCGGAACGCCGTCGCGGAAGTGCTCGCCGATGGTCCGCGCCTCGCGGTAGGTCGTCGGGTGCAGGGTGGTGATCTGGTAACGCTGCTCCTCCTCGGCCACCACCGGCCGCTCCCGCGGCGACGCCTGCGGCGCCAGGGCGAGATTGTCCCGGGTGTGATAGCTCAGCGCGCCCGAGGACTCCGACCCACCGGACCTGGTGATCGACCGGACGCTCGCCCGCTCCGACCGTTCGGCCCGCTCCGAGCGCTCGGCCCGCTCCGACCGTTCGGCCCGCTCGTCGTCGGCGCGGTCGGCCTCGGCCAGCCGGCTGGACCGGTCCGTCAGCCGACCCCGGTCACCGAGGCGCGGACGCGGTGCCGGCGGCTCCTCCGCGTCGTCCTCGTCGTCGTCGGCGAACTCCTCGGCGTACCGGCTCGACCGGTACCGCGACTCGCGGTAGCCGGGCTTGTCGTAGCCCTCGTCGTAGCCCCGCTCGTCATCCTCCTCGACGAGACCGAGCCAGACCCCCGCCTTGCGCAGTGCACCCATCCCGCGCCCTTCCGTCCGCCGTGCGGCACGCACCCCCGTGCCGTGTCGCCATGATCGCGAATGGGCTTCCATGCCCACCGGATCGAAGTGGCAATCCCTCGACGCGCGATTCGCGGCTCGCCCGTCGTGGCCCCCGACCTGGGGACGCCGCTCCTGAACAACACTGATGTAATTTGCTTCTATCGCGGTCAGGCTACCGCAGCGTGGAACGCATTCCGAGCAACGCGCTGCCGACGCGGACATGTGTCGCGCCGTGTCCGATGGCCACCTCCAGGTCACCGCTCATCCCGGCGGAGAGCGCCGTCGCCCCCGGATGGTCGGCCCGGAACCCCGCCGCCACCTCGGCCAACCGGGCGAACGCCCGCTCCGGTTCCCAGCCCAGCGGCGCCACCGCCATCAGCCCGGCCAGTCGCAGCGCCCCCGCCCCGGCCAACGCCCCGGCCACCGCACCGAGCCCCCGGTCGGCGTCCGCGGCACCCGGCAGGGCACCCCCTCGGGCCGGGTCGCCGTCGATGCTGACCTGGACCAACGTCTCCAACGGACGGTCCCGGCCGGACTCCGCGGCGGTGGCCAGTGCGCGGGCCAACCGGACACTGTCCACGGAGTGGACCACATCGGCGTACCGGACCACCGAACGGGCCTTGTTGCGTTGCAGTTGGCCGATGAAGTGCCACCGGGCGGCCACCCCCGCCGCCGCCACCTCGGCCGCCTTCGGTGCCGCCTCCTGGTCCCGGTTCTCCCCCAGGTCGGTGACCCCGAGCCCGGCCAGCGCGACCGCGTCGCCGGCCGGGTACGTCTTGGTCACGGCGATCATGGTCACCCCGGCCGGATCCCGGCCGGCGGCGGCGCAGGCGTCGGCGATCCGGGCCCGCACCACGGCCAGGCCGGCCGCGAGCGCGGCCCGGCGGTCCGCACCCACCGGATCGGGCGCGGCGGTCATCTGCCGGACCGCCCGGTCACCGACGGGGCGGCCCGGCCGCCCCGGGACCCGTCCGGCGTCGTCGGGGTGGCGTGCCCGTCTGCGGGACTGCCCGTCATCAACGGGCTCAGGAACCGTTCTTGAGGAAGTCGGGCACGTCGACGTCGTCGAAGAGCACCCGGCGCGGCGACTGCTGCGGCGGCATGGTGGCCGGCGCGGTGACCGCCGGAGCCTGCGGCGTCGGCTGGTTCTGGTTGCTCTTGCGCGGCGACTCGGACGCCTTGTACGCGGGCGTGCCACCGTCGAAACCGGCGGCGATCACGGTGACCCGCACCTCGTCGCCGAGCGCGTCGTCGATGACCGCACCGAAGATGATGTTGGCGTCCGGGTGGGCCGCGTCGGTGACCAGCTGCGCGGCGTCGTTGATCTCGAACAGGCCCAGGTCGGAGCCACCGGCGATGGACAGCAGCACGCCCCGCGCACCGTCCATGCTCTGCTCCAGCAGCGGGCTGGAGATGGCCGCCTCGGCCGCCTCCACCGCCCGGTTCTCCCCCCGGGCGCTGCCGATGCCCATCAGCGCGCTGCCCGCCCCGCTCATCACACTCTTGACGTCGGCGAAGTCCAGGTTGATCAGACCCGGGGTGGTGATCAGGTCGGTGATGCCCTGGACACCGGAGAGCAGCACCTGGTCGGCGGTGCGGAAGGCGTCCATCATGCTGATGCCCCGGTCACCCAGGGCCAGCAGCCGGTCGTTGGGGATGACGATCAGCGTGTCGCACTGGTTGCGCAGTTCGTCTATTCCCGCCTCGGCCTGCACCTGGCGCCGCTTGCCCTCGAAGGAGAACGGCCGGGTCACCACGCCGATCGTCAACGCGCCGAGCTTGCGGGCGATGTTGGCCACCACCGGCGCCCCGCCGGTGCCGGTGCCGCCGCCCTCGCCGCAGGTGACGAAGACCATGTCGGCGCCCTTGAGCACCTCCTCGATCTCGTCGCGGTGATCCTCGGCGGCGTTCTTGCCGACGTCCGGGTTGGCGCCCGCGCCGAGTCCCCGGGTCAGCTCCCGGCCGACGTCGAGCTTGACGTCGGCGTCACTCATCAGCAGCGCCTGCGCGTCGGTGTTGATCGCGATGAACTCGACGCCCTTGAGCCCAACCTCGATCATCCGGTTGACGGCGTTGACGCCGCCGCCGCCGATGCCGACGACCTTGATGACCGCCAGGTAGTTGTGCGGAGGTGTCATCTCCGGTCCTTTCCGTTCGAGATTGGCTCGCACCGCCCCGGTACGGCGTGGCTCAGACCGGTGGTCGGCGAGCTGTCACCAGCGAGGATCAGAGGCGAACTCTAACCCTCTACTAGAGGGTTAGAGTTATGTCAACCACTGATCCTCTTCGGGGCAACGTAAGCGCCCCCACGCCGAGAGCCAAGGACCCCACCGGCGTGTCGCCGTCGCGAGAGTAACGACTCACGTTCGACACGGGCCTCACCGGAAGGTCACCACGTCAGGAGCGCTCACGTCGATCGTGTCGGCCTTACGACCCAGCAACGCCGTCGCCACCCGCGCCTTCTCCTCGCCCCGGGTCGCGTCGCCCCAGACCACCGTCCGCTCGTCACGCAGGGTCAGCCCGATCCGGGCCAGCCCCTCGACGGTCACCTCGACCAGAGCGGCCCGCAACGCCGGGGTGAGCACGGTCAGCACCTGCAACGCCGCCCGGGTGCCCGGATCGTCCGGGCCCGGGTCGGCCAGCCGCACCAGCGGCAACCCCGCCGGGGGCCGGGGCACCGTCCGGAACACCACCCCGCTGCGGTCCAGCACCACGAATTGGTCGTCCCGGGGCACCACCGCCACCCCGGTCCGCTCCACCACCGTCACCACCAGGGTGTCCGGCCAGTCCCGGCGTACGGTGGCCCGCTCGACGGGGGCCAACCCGCCGATCCGCCGGGCCGTCGCGGCCAGGTCCACCCGGGCCAGCGGCGCCCCGTCCGGCACCGCCGCCGCGTCGCGCACCTCGACCGGGGTGACCAGCCGGGCCCCCTCCACCCGGACCTCGCGCACCCCGAACAGGCCGGAGCCGAGCATCGCCCAGGCCACCAGGCCGGCCAGCACCAGCACCCCGGCGACCACCGCCCAGGGCAGGGCGGCCCGCATCCGCCGCTGCCGGGCCCGCGCCATGAACCGCCGGGTGGACGGCGGGACCGCATCGCTACCGGCCCGCACGAGCTGCCAACGCCGTGCCGGACCACGCCGGGAACCACCACCGTCCGCGCCCGCGGGACGGCCCCGCGCCGGCCCCGGACTCATCCGGTGGTGGAGACCGTGCCGTCCGGGCCGACGACCGGGCCCGGGGCGACCGGTTCGGCGACCCCGCCGGCCCGGACGGTCAACGCGTCGAGCAGCTGGTCGCCCAGCAGGGAGATCGGCGGGGCACCCATCGTCACCACCACGTCACCGGGACGGGCCCGCCGGGCCACCTCCACCGGCGCGTCGTCGAACGAGTCCACGAAGACCTTGTGCGCGGCGTCCAACGGCACCGCCGCCAGCAACGCCACCGACCCCTCGCCCGGTTGCCGCAGCTCACCGGGGCCGAAGACCTCCAGCAGCACCAGCTCGTCGGCGATGCCCAGGGCGGCGGCGATCTCCGCCTGGAGGTCCCGGGTGCGGTAGAGCCGGTACGGCTGGAACACCACGATCAGCCGGCCGTCACCGGCGACCTCGCGCAGCGTCTGCAGGGCCAGGGTCATCGAGGTCGGGTGGTAGGCGTACTCGTCGTAGACCAGCACACCGTCGGCGACGCCCTTGCGTTCGAAACGGCGGCGTACCCCCGGGAACGCGGCCAGCGCCGCCTCCGCCGCCACCACCGGCAGGCCGAGCAGGTGGGCGGCGAGCACCGCCGCGGCGCTGTTGAGCCCCATGTGCCGCCCCGGCACCGGCAGCCGGATCTCGCCCAACGACCGGCCGTCGAGCGCGGCCAGGTACCGCACCCCCTGGGCGGACGAGGCCATCTCGGACAACCGCAGGTCGGCGTCGGCCGCCTCGCCGTACGTCCAGACCCGCCGCCCCTCGGCGCGCAGCGTCTCGGCCAACCGCCGGCCGCCCGGGTCGTCGGCGCAGGTGATGACGAACCCGGCCGGGTCGGTGAGCCGGGCGAACTCGGCGAACGCCGCCTCCAGGGTGGCCAGGTCGCCGTAGGTGTTCAGGTGGTCGGCCTCGACGTTGGTGATGATCGACACGTACGGGCGGTAGATCAGGAACGACCTGTCGCTCTCGTCCGCCTCGACCACGAAGTGCTCGCCGGTGCCGTGGTGCGCGCCCGAGCCGACCTCGGAGATCTCCCCGCCGATCACGAAGGACGGGTCGACGCCGGCCTGCTGGAGCACCATGGTCACCATCGAGGTGGTGGTGGTCTTGCCGTGGGTGCCGGCCACCGCGACGGTACGCCGGCCGGTCATCGCCGCCGCCAGCGCCTCGGAGCGGTGCAGCACCCGCAGCCCGCGCCGCCGCGCCTCGACCATCTCCAGGTGGTCCTGCGGAATCGCCGAGGAGTAGACCACGGTGTCCACCCCGTCGAGGTTGGCCGCCTCGTGGCTCATGTGGATGGTGCCGCCCAGCGCCCGCATCCCGGCCAGCGACGGCCACTCGCGCAGTTCGCTGCCGGAGACCGGCAGGCCCCGGGTGAGGAAGAGCCGGGCCAGGCCGCTCATGCCGACCCCACCCACCCCGATCAGGTGGATCCGGCCCAGGTCCTCCGCGGTGAGCGTGCCGGCCGGGGTGAACTGCGCGGTGTTCATGCCAGGTACCTTTCCGTCGCGCTGGACCGGCTCACCGGGCCACCGCCTCGTAGACGAAGTTGAGCAGGGCCACGTCGCCGTCGCGGCGGCCGTACGCGGCGGCGGCGTGGCTCATCGCGGACAGCCGCTGCGGGTCGCGCAGCAGGGGCAGCACGGTGCGCTCCAGCCAGTCCGGGGTCAGCTCGGCGTCGTCGACGAGCAGCCCGCCGCCGGCCTCCACCACGGGCAGCGCGTTGCGCTTCTGCTCCTGGTTGGAGTGCGGGTACGGCACGTAGATGGTGGGCAGCCCGATGGCGGCCACCTCGGCGCAGGTCATCGCCCCGCCCCGGGCCAGCATCAGGTCGGCGGCGGCGTAACCCAGCTCCATCTCGGACAGGTAGGGCAGCGCCACGTACGGCACCGGCAGGTCGGTGGGGACCGGCACCGGTTCGTTGCGGGCACCCATCACGTGCAGCACCTGCACGCCGTTGCGGGACAGTTCCTTGGCCGCGCCGGAGACCGCCAGGTTGATCGACCGGGCACCCTGGGAGCCACCGGCGACGAAGAGCACCGGCAGGTCGGGGCGGAGTCCGAAGTGGGCGCGGGCGGCGGCCCGCATGGCGAAGCGGTCCAGCCCGGCGATGCCCCGGCGCAGCGGCACCCCGACCACCCGGGCGTCGCGCAGCGCCTCCGCCTGGGCCGGTTGGTGCGGGAATCCGACGGCGATGTTCTTGGTGAACTTCATGCCGAGCCGGTTGGCCACCCCCGGCGGGACGTTCACCTCGTGGATGACGATCGGCATCTCGCGCCGCCACGCGGCCAGGTAGCCGGGGACGGAGACGTACCCGCCGAAGCCGACGACCACGTCGGCGGCGACCTCGTCGATCACCTTGCCGGCGGCGCGGGCCGCCTTCCACATCCGGTCCGGGGTGCGCACCAGCCCCATGTTGACCGAGCGGGGCAGCTGGTAGGCGGGGATCTGCCGCAGGTCGTAGCCGGCCGGCGGGATCAGCTCGTTCTCCAGGCCCTTGGGGGTGCCGAGGCAGGTGATCCGGACGCCCGGGTCGTGTCGGCGCAGGCAGTCGGCGAAGGCGAGCAGCGGGTAGATGTGCCCACCGGTGCCCCCTCCACAGAGCACCACCGAACGCAGCGGACCCATCAGCGTCTCCTCTCGCTCGCCGGCCCGCCCCGGGTCCGGTCCTGCCGGACGCCGCGCGGTACGGCCTGATCGTCGGGTCGCCGCCCGCGCGCCCGGGGTACGGACCCCGGGGCAGCCGGTGGCGACGCCGGTCGGCTCCGCGCACCGGGAAGCGGCGGCAACGGGGCCCAGACTAGTCGGACCCATCGGGCGGGCGGACGGGCGTGCAGGGCTCGGGCGGCGTCGGGTTCGGCGCGGGCGAAGGAGGCGAGCATGCCGACCGCGGCCAGGGTGACGACCAGGGCGCTGCCGCCGTCGGAGATGAACGGCAGCGGCACCCCGGTCAGCGGCAGCAGCTTGGTCACCCCACCGATGTTGATCACGGCCTGGCCGGTCAGCCAGGCGGTGACGGCGGTGGCGGCGAGCCGGCGGAACGGGTCGGCGACCCGGCGGGCGATCCGCAGCCCGGTGTAGGCCAGCACGGCGAAGAGCACCAGGATGACGGTGCAGCCGACCACGCCCAGCTCCTCGGCGATGACGGCGAAGATGAAGTCGTTGTGGGCGGCCGGCAGCCAACCGAACTTGAGGCTGCTCTTGCCCAGCCCGACGCCGAACCAGCCGCCGTGTTCGATGGCGTTGCGGGCCTGGACCATCTGCCAGCAGGCGTCCTCGACGCACTTGGCCGGGTCGGGCGTGTCGAGGAACGAGGTGAGCCGGGCCAGCCGGTAGTTCTCCTGGCCGCGTGCCCCGGAGCCGGCGCCGAGGGAGGCCACCGCGACCAGCAGGCCGACGCCGGCCAGGCCGACGGCGGAGAGGGCGGCGAAGACCCGCAGCCGCACCCCGGCCGCCCAGAGCAGCCCGACCACGATGGCCAGCAGGCAGAGCATGCTGCCCAGGTCGTTGTAGCCGACCAGCACGAAGAGCAGGCCGACCACCGGGAACAGCGGGGTGGCCAACTCCTTCCACCAGCCCAGCGCGGCGCCCTTGCGGGCCACCACGTGCGCGCCCCACAGCACCAGCGCCAGCTTGGCCAGCTCGGCGGGCTGCACCTGGATCGGCCCGAGATAGAGCCAGAGCAGGTTGGCCTGCAGCGGCCCCAGCGACTTCAGCCCGAACAGCGCGTTGAGCGCCACCAGCAGGTTGAGCACCAGCAGCAGCACCACGGCCCCGCCGAGCAGCGGCCGGCCCAGCGAGCGGAAGGTGCTGGCCGGCAGCCGTTGGCAGGCCCAGAACGCGACGATGCCGATCACCGCGAAGATGGCCTGCTTGGTCACCGAGGCGGCGGCGTCGCCGGCCTCGGCGTAGTCGCGCACGCTGGTCGCCGAGAAGACCATGGTCAGGCCGATCAGCAGCAGCAGGCCGGCGCTGGACAGCAGCAGGTAGTAGGAGGCCAGCGGGCGGGCCAGCAGGCCGCGCAGCGCCGCCAGGCCGCCGGCCGGCCCCAGCCCGGACAGCACCGGGGGCGGATCGGCGGTACGCCCCGCGCCCGCGACCCGCCGTGGCTGGGTCTGCGCCGTCGTGCCGGTGCTGGTGCCTCGGTCCTCCCCCACCCGCCCATCATCGCCGCTGCGGGCGGCCGGTTCCGGCCGTTCCCCCCGGTCGGCGTGTCGAAATGCGCGAAGGGGGCCCCTCCGGTAGGAGGAACCCCCGTCCGCCGGTGGTCCGGTGGCGTCCCGGCGCGGACGGAACCGGCGCGCGGGGCAGGTACCGGCCCGGAACGCGATCAGCCCATGCTGGCGAGGAAGTCGCTGTAGAACAGGCCCAGCGCGATGGCCACCCCGATGCCCGCGATGATCCAGAACCGGACCACGATGTTGACCTCGCTCCAGCCGGCCAACTCGAAGTGGTGCTGCAGCGGGGACATCCGGAACACCCGCTTGCCGGTGGTCCGGAACGAGATGATCTGGATCACCACGGACATCGTGATGATCACGAACAGCCCGCCGAGGATCGGCAGCAGCAGCACGGTACGGGTGGACATCGCCATCCCGGCGATCAGCCCGCCCAGGCCCAGCGCGCCGGTGTCGCCCATGAAGATCCGGGCCGGCGAGGTGTTCCACCACAGGAAGCCCACGCACGCCCCGGCCGCCGCCCCGGCGATCAGCGCGATCTCCAACGGGTCCCGGACGGCGTAGCAGTAGTTGTCCGGGTTGGCGGTGTACGTCGGGTCGGCGCACCAGTGCCGGTACTGCCAGAACGCGATCAGCGCGTACGCGGCCAGCACCATCACCGAGGCGCCGGTGGCCAGCCCGTCCAGCCCGTCGGTGAGGTTGACCCCGTTGGTCGCCGCCATCACCACCATGATGATCACGATCACCGAGGCGACCTTGCCGATCTCCAGGGCCGGGATGTCCCGGATGAAGCTCAGCGTGGTGCTGCCCACGGTCTCGGTGTTGGTCGTCGCGCCACTGGCGTCGGTCATGCTGCTCGGGAAGTAGAGCGCGACCACCCCGAAGACCGCGCCGACCAGGATCTGCCCGAACAGCTTGCCGCGCTTGTTGAGCCCGCCGCTGTGCCGCTTGCGCACCTTGAGGAAGTCGTCGATGAAGCCGACCGCGCCGGAGAAGACCATCAGCCCCAGCAGCACCAGGGCGGTGATGGTCGGCTCGACCTGGGCGATCTGCGCGTCCGGCAGGGTGGTCAGGGCGAGGTGGCCGGCGACGTAGGCGATGACCGTGGCCAGGATGAACACCACGCCGCCCATCGTCGGCGTGCCCTTCTTGCCCTCGTTGCTGGCCAGCCCGAGGTTCGATCGGATCGGCTGGCCGGCCTTGAGCCGGGCGAACACCTTGATCGCCAGCGGGGTGGCCAGCAGCGACACCAGGAACGCCACGCCGATGGCGACGATGACCGCCCTCACGCGGCACCCCCCGCGCCGGCCCCGTCAGCCTGGGCGTCGGCCCGCAGGGCGTCGACGACCTCCCAGGTGCGGTACCGGGAGCCCTTCACCAGGACGACGTCGCCCGGTCGTAGCTCGCTGCGCAGCACCTCGACGGCCGCCGCCTGATCGGTGAGCAGCACCGACTCTCCTCCCCAGTCACTTACCGCTGTCGCGCCCTCGTGGATCGGCGCGGCCGGCTCACCCACCACGAGCAGCCGGTCGACACCGAGTTCGGCCGCGAGCCGGCCGACCTCCCGGTGCCCCTCGTCCTCGTACGCGCCCAGCTCGGCCATGTAGCCCAGCGCGGCGAACGTCCGCCCGCCCCGGTGCATCCCGGCCAGCGCCCGCAGCGCCACCGCCATCGAGGCCGGGTTGGCGTTGTACGAGTCGTCGATCACGGTCACCCCGTCGGGACGGGTGAAGACGTCCATCCGGCGGCTGGAGACCAGCCCCAGGTCGCCCAGGGCCGCCGCCAGCTCGGCCAGCGGCATGCCCAGCTCGCGGGCCACCGCCGCCGCGGCGAGCGAGTTGGAGACCTGGTGCCGGCCGGTCAGGCCGAGCCGCACCGGGGCCGTCCCCTCCGGGGTGACCAGGGTGTACGCCGGCCGGCCCCGCTCGTCCAGGGTGACGTCGACCGCGCGGACGTCGGCGTCGGCGGACTCGCCGTAGCGGACCACCCGGGCGGCGGTGCGGGACGCCATCGCGGCGACCAGCGGGTCGTCGGCGTTGAGCACGGCCAGCCCGTCGGCCGGCAGCGCCTCCACCAGCTCCCCCTTGGCCAGGGCGATGTTCTCCACCGAACCGAACTCGCCCAGGTGCGCCACCCCGACGTTGAGCACCACCGAGACCTGCGGCGGCACCACGTCACAGAGGTAGCGGACGTGTCCGACGCCCCGGGCGCCCTTCTCCATCACCAGGTACCGGGTCTGCGCGGTGGCCTGCAACGCGGTGTACGGGTGCCCCAGCTCGTTGTTGAACGACCCGGGCGGGGCGACCGTCGGGCCGAGCCGCACGGCGAGCTGCGCGATCAGGTCCTTGGTGGTGGTCTTGCCCGAGGAACCGGTCAGCCCGATCACGGTGAGCCCGGGCAGCCGGTCCACCACCGTGCGGGCCAGCCGGCCCAGCGCGGCCAGCGCGTCGTCCACCAGCACCATCGGCACCCCGGGCAGCTCCCGGGTGCCGAGCACCGCCACCGCACCGGCGGCGACCGCACCGGCGGCGTAGTCGTGCCCGTCGACCCGCTCGCCGGGGAAGGCGACGAAGAGCGCCCCGGCGGCGACCTTGCGGGAGTCGAACTCGACCGGACCGGTGACCACGGTGGCCGGGTCGGCGGCGTGCAGCCGGCCACCGACCGCCGTGGCGACCTCGGCCAGGCTCAGCGGGATCACCGGCGACCCGCCAGGTCGCCGAAGCGGACGCGCAGCGCCTGCGCCAGCTCGGTGCGGTCGTCGAACGGGTGCACCTCGCCGGCGATCTCCTGACCGCGTTCGTGTCCCTTGCCGAGCAGCGCCACCACGTCGCCCGGTGCGGCCAGCCGCACCGCCTCGGCGATCGCCTCCCGTCGGCCCGGCACCTCGACGATCCGGGCGGCGGCGTCGGCGGCGTACGCCCCGGCCAGCACCTCGGCCCGGATCGTCGCCGGGTCCTCGGTGCGCGGGTTGTCGTCGGTCACCAGCACCACGTCGGCACCCCGGGCGGCGGCGGCACCCATCACCGGCCGCTTGCCCCGGTCCCGGTCACCACCGGCGCCGATGACGCAGATCAACCGGCCGGTGCCGGTGTCGCGCAACGCGGCCAGGGCCGCCACCACGGCGTCGGTCTTGTGCGCGTAGTCGACCACGCCGCGCACCGGCGCGTCCCCGCTGACCAGTTCCAGCCGGCCGGGCACCCCGCCGCAGGCGGCCACCCCGGCGACGGCGGTCGCCGGGTCGACCCCGGCGGCGACCAGGCAGGCGACGGCGAGCAGCGCGTTGGCCACGTTGTGCCGGCCGGGCAGCGCCACCCCGGCGGGCAGGGCCAGGTCGTCCGGGCCGTGGGCGGTGAACCGCTGGGCGTAGCCCTCGCCGCCGACCCGGTCGGCCCACCAGGTGGCGGTCGGGTCGCCGGCCGCCGAGTAGCTGACCGTGGCCGGGCGGAACAGCGGACGCAGGGCCGGGTCGTCGTGGTTGAGCACCTCGACCCGGCAGCGCCCGTCGAACAGTTTCGCCTTGGCGGCGAAGTAGTCGGCCGAGTCGGCGTGGAAGTCGAGGTGGTCGGAGCCGAAGTTGGTGTAGCCGCCGACGGTGAACCGGACCCCGCCGACCCGGCCCATCGCCAGCGCGTGACTGGACACCTCCATGACCACCGCGGTCACCCCGCGCTCCCGCGCGGCGGCGAGCAGCGCGTGCAGGTCGGTGGCTTCCGGGGTGGTCCGGACGCTGTCGATCACCAGGTCACCCAACCGGGTCTCCACCGTGCCGATCAGGCCGGTGACGTGACCGGCGGCGCGCAGCCCCGACTCGATCAGGTAGGCGGTGGAGGTCTTGCCGGCGGTGCCGGTCACCCCGATCACGGTCAGCCCGTCGGTCGGGTCGCCGTAGACCGCGGCGGCCAGCTCACCCAGCACCGCCCGGGGGTCGGGCGTCACCAGCACGGGCAGCCCGGTCGCGCCGGCCGCCGCCGCACCGGACGGGTCGGTCAGCACGGCCACCGCGCCGGCCGTGGCGGCGGCGGCGGCGAACTCCGCGCCGTGCCGACGGGCACCGGGCAGCGCGGCGTACAGGTCGCCGGGGCGGACCTCCTGGCTGGCGTGGGTCACCCCGGTCACGACCAGCGCGGCGGCGTCGGCCGGCGGCGTCACGGCGAGCCGGTCGGCGAGGTCGCCGAGCCGGACTCCGGGCACGGTACGGGGGCGTGGATTGCCGGGCACGGCGTCAGACCCTACCCGGTCGTCCGGTTCCGGCCGCACAGCCGCCCCGGTGGTTCGTCGGCACTCACCGATGATGTCCCGCCGTTCCCGGTCAGCGCGGAAAGACCTCGAAGTTGGGAGACTTCCCGCGCGACGGCGGGACCCGGTAGTGACGCAGCGTGAAGCCCATCATCTCGCGGAACGCCGGGGCGACGACCGCGCCGCCACCGCCCTCGGGGTTCCACACGAAGACCGCCACCACGTACCGGGGTGCTTCGGCGGGGGCCATCCCGATGAACGAGCCGACCTCGCCGGGTTGCTGCTTGCCGTTGACGTAGCGCAGCCCGGTGCCGGTCTTGCCGGCGATCCGGTAGCCGGGCACCGCGGCGGCCAGGCCGGTCGCGCCGTCGACGGTGGTGACCGCCTCCAGCAGGGTACGCAGCGCGGCGGCGTTGCTCGGGCTCAGCACCGAACGGGTGACCGGGGCGGCGGCCGGGGTGCGTTTGCCGTCCGCCCCGACCACCTCCTTGATCAGGTGCGGCTGGACGTAGGTGCCGTCGTTGGCGATCGTGGCGTACGCGGCGGCCATCTGCAGCGGGGTCGCGTCGACGCTGTGCCCGATCGGCACCGAGCCGTAGGACGAGCCGCTCCACTGGTCGGCCGGGAGCAGCCGCCCGGACGCCTCGCCGGGCATCCCCTCGCCGGTGGGCTGCCCCAACCCGAACCGCTTCTGGTAGTCGATCAGCCGGTCCGGGCCGAGCCGGTCGCCGATCTCGATGGTGCCGACGTTGGACGAGTAGGCGAGCATCCCGGCCACGCTCAACTTCTTACCCTCGGCCGGGTGGGTGTCGCGGAAGGTCACCCCGCCCCGGGTGATGGTGTTGGCGACCGGCCAGGCGCTGTCGGGGGTGATGACGCCCTCCTGCAACGCCGCGCCGTAGGTGATCGCCTTGTGCACCGAACCCGGGTCGACCACGAAACTGGTGGCCGCGTCCTCCCGGTCGGTGGGCCGGCTCTGATCCGGTGACGCCGCGTTGTAGGTCGGGTTGCTCGCCTGGGCCAGCACCTCACCGGTCTTGACGTCGAGCACCACGGCCGCGCCGATCGCGCCCCGGGTCTGCGCCATCTGCCGGCTGAGGATCTGCTGCACCTGGAACTGGAGGTCCCGGTCGGTGGTGAGCACCAGCGAGCTGCCCGGCCTGGGGGCGGTGGTCTGGCTGTAGCCGCCGGGGATGGGCGCGTCCAGGTCGCCCGCGCCGGCCTCGTAGACCCACCGGCCGTCCTGCCCGCGCAGCACGTCGTCGTAGCGGGCCTCCAGCCCCTCCAGACCGTCCATGTCCGGGCTGGTGAAGCCGACCAGGTTGGCGGCCAGGTCACCGCCGGGCACCTCGCGGCGCTCGTCACGGTGGGTGCCGATGCCGGCCAGTTCGAGCGCCTCGATCTGCTTGGCCTGGGCGATGTCGACGCCCCGGGCCAGATAACGGAACTGGAGCCCGCCCTGGCGCTTCATCTTCTCGGCCAGCTCGGAGACGGGAATGCCGAGCAGCGGGGAGAGCAGCTTCGCGGTCTCCGTCCGGTCCTTGACCAGGGTGGGGTCGACGAAGACGTACCGCGCCTCGACGCTGCGGGCCAGCGGAGCGCCGTTGCGGTCCTCGATCGACCCGCGCGGGGCCGGCAGTTCGACCCGGCTGAGCCGGTTGCCGACGCCACCGCCGGCGTACGCCGGGGTGTCCACGGCCTGCAGGACGACCAGCCGGATACCGATCACGGCGAAGACCGCCAGCACGAGCGCGGTGCCCAGCCGCAGCCGGCGTCGCGGTTCGGCCAGCTTCGGCGGGCGACGCGGCTTGCGGACCGGTCGCCGGCCGGCGGGCCGGTCGGTGCGCCGGGGTGCCTCGGTCCGGCGGGGGGCACCCCGGCCGGGTGCGTCGGTGCGGCGCGGGGTGGTGCGGCCGGGGCGGCGGCGCGGCGCGGGCGGATCGGCGAACTCGTCGTCGTCGGGGGCGGCCGTGGCCGGCACGGTCCGGATGACGCCGGTGCGCCCGGTCGGGGCGGCCTCCCGGCGGCCGGCCCGGTTGGCGGCGGCCCGGCCGCCGTCGAGCACCTGGAGGGCGGGCCGGAACGGGTCGCCGGAGCGTCCGGCCCGGGGGGTACGCCGTTGCCCGCCCCGTTCGTCGCTGCTCTCCCGGATGGTCCGCCCCCGGGGGGTGTACGCCCGCGCGTCGGAGATCCCCCCGCCGTCCCCGGCGCGGGGCTGCCCGGTGCGGGCGTCCCCGGCCCGGCCCTGTCCCCGGGGCTCACCGGCCCGGGGTCCGGCGGCCGGGGGTTCGCCGGTGCGCGACTGCGGGGTCCGTGGTTCTGGTGTACGGGGCTCCGGCGGGCGTGGCTCGCCGCCCCGGGCGGTCCCACCACGAACCGATCCGCGCCGGGAGCCCGTGGCGTCCCGGCGCGGTTCGTCGGATCTGGGTGGCACGGGTGTTACCCCCCGTTGCCCTGCTGGCTGGTGATCGCCGGCTGTCCGTCGGCCGGCTGCGGCACGCCGATCAGCCGACCGTCCGGCAGCCGGATGTACGCCGGTTCGCCGGCCTCCACCAGGCCCAGCTTGCGGGCCTCGGCGGTCAGGTTGCCCGGCTCCTTGGCCTCCTCGATCTGCTTCTCCAGCTGCTGCTGGTCGACGTCGAGGCGGGCCTGCTGCTGCTGGAGCTGCTGGAGCCGGAACGCGTTCTCGTTGATCTTGGTGTTGACGGCGAGGATGCCCAGCACCCCACCGACCACCAGCACCACGATCAGTGCCGCGAACGGCGCCCGGGGCACCCGGACCGGCGGCGGCGGCGCCACCCGCAGCCGGGGTGAACCGGTGCCGGTGGTCCGGGTGGCCGGCTGCTCGGCCGGCCGCAGCGCGGCGCTGCCCTGGGTGGGGAACTCGCGCGCCCCCCGGCGAGCCTCCCCCGCTCGACCGGCGAGGTCCGCCGGCATCGTGGTACGGGTCGTGCGCTGCGCCGTGGTCCGGCCCCCCGACCGCGGTGCGCGCTGCCCGACGACCGCGTCGCGGTCGTCACGCTTGTTGACGTTCATGTCCCCTCCCCCTGTTCGTCCGTCCTGCCGTCCCCCGACGTCGCCCCGTCGTCCACTGTGGAACCCGGCGTCGACCCCGTGCCCGGTTGGTGCATCGCCCTGACCCGTCGGCGGGACCGTTCGCGGTCGGTCCGCCCCTGCTGCCCGGTGGTCGGGTCGAGTCGCTCCGCCGCCCGCAACCGCACGGATGCGGCCCGCGGGTTCGCGGTGACCTCGGCCTCCCCGGCGAGTTCGGCACCCCGGCTGAGCAGCCGGAACGTCGGACCCGACCCGGGTAGTTCCACCGGGAGGTCGACCGGGCCCTTACTGCGGACCCGGTCGGCGAGCGCCTGCTTGGTGAGCCGGTCCTCCAACGAGTGGTAGGACAGGACCACCATGCGACCGCCCACGTTGAGCGTGTCGAGGGCAGCCGGCAGCGCCGTCTCCAGCACCACCAGTTCCCTGTTTACCTCGATCCGTAAAGCCTGAAACGTTCTCTTGGCCGGGTGTCCCCCGGTTCGTCGCGCTGGTGCCGGAATGCTCTCCCTGACCAGCTCGGCCAACCGGGCCGACGAGGTGATCCGGCCCCGCTCCCGCTCCCGCAGGATCGCCGAGGCGATCCGGCCGGCGAACTTCTCCTCGCCGTAGACCCGCAACACCCGGGCCAAGTCCGGGTGGGAGTAGCTGTTGACCACCTCCTCGGCGGTCACCCCCCCGGTCTGGTCCATCCGCATGTCCAGGGGCGCGTCCTGGGCGTAGGCGAACCCGCGGTCGGGCGCGTCGAGTTGCAGTGAGGAGACGCCCAGGTCGAACAGCACCGAGTCGATGCCCGGATAGCCCAACCGCGCCACCACCTCGGGCAGCTCGTCGTAGACGGCGTGCTCCAGGTGGATCCGGTCGGCGAACCGGGCCAGCCGGACCCGGGCGTGCGCCAGGGCCTCGGTGTCCCGGTCCAGACCGATCAGCACCGTGTGCGGGTGCCGTTGCAGCACCGCCTCGGCGTGCCCGGCCAGACCCAGCGTGGCATCGACGTGGACCGTACGGCCGCCCCGGTCCAGCGCGGGGGCCAGCAGCTCGAGGCACCGCTCGAGCAGCACCGGCACGTGCGTGCCGCGCAGCTCCCCCATGTCGACCCCCACTGTGGAATAAGTCTCGTCGTGTCGCGCTCTGCTCGTCGGACGACGCCGTACCGTCGTACCGCCAGATCCCCATCCGCTCCCGCTCCGGCTCCGGGTCACCGACCCGGGGTGGAGATCGTGCCCCTGGCACCGGGGAAGGGGCGCCAGGAACTCGAAAGCGGCTGGAGATCTCGCAGTACGTCGGGCGTCGCCACGCCCTACAGACCGCCGGGCAGCACCCCCTCCTCGATGTCGGCGAAGTCGTCTTCGCTGTCGGCGAGGTAGCTCTCCCAGGCCGCCCGGTCCCAGATCTCCACCCGGGTGGACGCCCCGATCACCACCAGATCCCGGTCGAGCGCGGCATAGGACCGTAGGTGGGCCGGGATGGTGACCCGGCCCTGCTTGTCGGGGACCTCGTCGTGCGCGCTGGCGAAGAAGACCCGGCTGTAGGCCCGGGCCGCCTTGTTCGTCATCGGCTGCGCGCGCAACTGCTCGGCGATCCGCTGGAACTCGGGCGTGGGGAAGACGTAGAGACAGCGATCCTGTCCTTTGGTGATCACGACACCCCCCGCCAGTTCGTCCCGGAACTTGGCCGGAAGGATCAACCGACCCTTTTCGTCCAGGCGCGGAGTGTGGGTGCCGAGGAACATCGGCCCAACCCCCTCGCCCTGAGCGGCGTTCGCGGCGCCGCTGACCCCCTGGGCCGGTGGGCCCTCCCGGCCTCACCAATGCGCCCCACTCTACTCCACTTCCCTCCACCTGCAACCAGAATCGCCCGCCCGGCGCGTCGCCGACGGGGATAAAACCGCACGTCAGAGCCGGTGGAGCGAAGTGGAGGGCCGAGCCGCCCCCGCGCCGCGTCCGCTACCCGACATTGATCGACTCCGTCCGGTGGAGCGCTCACCGACCGGACGCCCGGCCCACCCCGACCGAACGGTTCGCCGTCGGCGGCGATCTGGCGGGCGCGGAGGTCCGGTAACCTCGCTCGCGTGACAGACGCGAAGATGCCCCTGCGGGCGAAGGTGGCCAGCTCCGTGTCGAGGACCGCCGCGGCGCTGTCGCGCGCCGCCGGCCGGGGCGACGGCTCGGTGATCGGCGGGTGGATCGGGCTGAAGATCGACCCGGACCTGCTGGCCCACCTCTCGGCCGGTCGCGCCATCGCGCTGATCTCCGGCACCAACGGCAAGACCACCACCACCCGGCTCAGCGCCGCCGCCGTCGGCGTGCTCGGCCGGGTCGCCACCAACTCCTTCGGCGCCAACATGCCCACCGGGCACACCTCGGCGCTGGCCAAGGCCGGCAGCACCCCGTACGCGGTGCTGGAGGTCGACGAGCACTACCTCGCGCAGGTGCTGGAGGCCACCGAACCGCACGTGGTGGCCCTGCTCAACCTCTCCCGCGACCAGCTCGACCGGGCCAAGGAGGTGGCCATGATGGCGCAGCTCTGGCGGGCCGCCCTGATCCGGCACACCGACGTGCGGGTGGTGGCCAACGCCGACGACCCGATGGTGGTCTGGGCGGCGACCCCGCCGGCCGACCCCGCCCGGGGCGTCCGCCCGCCGCACGTCACCTGGTTCAGCGCCGGCCAGCGCTGGCACGACGACTCCTGGGTCTGCCCGGAGTGCGGCTCCACCATCCAGCGCTCCGGCGAGCAGTGGTGGTGCACCGGCTGCCCGCTGCGCCGCCCGGACGCCCAGTGGACGGTGGAGGACGACGGTGTGCTCGACCCCACCGGGGCCTGGCACAAGGTGACCCTCCAGCTCCCCGGCAAGGTCAACCTCGGCAACGCGGCCACCGCCCTCGCCGTCGCCGCCGAGTTCGGGGTACGCCCCGTCGACGCGGTCTCCCGGCTGCACACGGTCAGCTCGGTCGCCGGCCGGTACGCCCAGGTCGACCGGGACGGCCGCAACATCCGGCTGCTGCTGGCGAAGAACCCGGCCAGCTGGCTGGAGGCGTTCGACATGGCCGACGAGGCGCCGACCCTGCTGTCCATCAACGCCCGCGACCCCGACGGGCTGGACACCTCCTGGCTGTTCGACGTCGACTTCGCCCCGCTGCGCGGCCGGCAGGTGCTCATCACCGGCGACCGGGCGTACGACCTGGCGGTCCGGCTCGACGTCAACGGGGTGCCGTTCCAGCACGTCCGGGCGTTCGGCGAGGCGGTCCGGGCGGTGCCGCCGGGCCGGCTGGAGGTCATCGCGAACTACACCGCCTTCCAGGACATCCGAGCGGAGTTGGACCGTGTCAACTGAGAGCCTGCGTATCGTCTGGATCTACCCCGACCTGCTCTCCACCTACGGCGACCGGGGCAACCTGCTGATCCTGGCCCGCCGGGCGCAGCAGCGCGGGATGCCGGTCGAGGTGCTGGAGGTCCGCTCCGACCAGCGGCTGCCCGCCACCGCCGACATCTACCTGATCGGCGGCGGCGAGGACGGCCCGCAGGCACTCGGCGCGCAGCGCCTGCTCGCCGACGGTGGCCTGCACCGGGCCGTCGCCCAGGGGTCGGTGGTCTTCGGCGTCTGCGCCGGCTACCAACTGCTCGGCACCTCCTTCTTCGCCAAGGGCACCAAGTGCGCCGGGCTGGAGCTGCTCGACCTCTCCTCCGACCGGGGTCCCACCCGGGCGGTCGGCGAGCTGGCCGGCGAGATCGACCCGAGGCTGGGGGTGCCGGCGCTGTCCGGGTTCGAGAACCACGGCGGCCGGACCCACCTCGGCCCCGGTGTGTCGCCACTGGCCCGGGTCAGCGCCGGGGTCGGCAACGACGGCGTCACCGAGGGGGCCTGGCGGGGCAGCCTGCTGGGCACCTACTCGCACGGGCCGGCACTGGCCCGTAACCCGGCCCTGGCCGACCTGCTGCTGCGCTGGGCCACCGGCGCGCACCAACTCCCCCCGCTGGACGACACCTGGGCCGACCGGCTCCGCTCCGAACGCCGCACCGCGGTGGCCTCCGCCGCCCGGACATGACCCACCGTCGGGCGGCCGCGGTCGCCGCCGCCCGGCGGTCGCTCGGTCAGCCGTCCGCCCGGCGGTTCGCCCTGCTGCTGGTCATGCTCGTCGGGTTCGCGGCGGTGCTGCTGGTGGCACCCCGGCCGGACGTCGGCGAGCTGCCCCGGCTGGCCGACACCCTCGGCGGGTACGCCCCGGTCGTCGGGATCGTCGTCGGGGCGTTGCTGCTGGTGGCGCTCGTCCCCCGGACCTTCGTCACGCTCGTGGCGGGGGCCGTCTTCGGTGCCTTGGAGGGGGCGGCGTACGCGCTCGGCGCGGCGCTGCTGGCCGCCGCGCTCGGCTTCGCCGTCGGCCGGGTGCTGGGGCGGGAGTTCGTCGCCGAACGGGTACGCGGCCGGCTGGCCCGGCTCGACGGCTGGTTCGCCCGGCAGAGCGTGCTGGGCGTGATCACCGTACGGATGCTGCCGATCGCCGGGTTCGGCCTGGTCAGCTACGGCTACGGCACCACCGGGGCGCGGGTGTTGCCGTTCCTGGTCGGCAGCGTGCTGGCCTCCGCCCCGACCGCCTTCGGCTACGCCGCCGTCGGCGCGGCGGCCAGCTCCCCCGGCAGCATCAACTGGTACGCCGCCGCCCCGGCCGGCCTCGGGCTGATCGCCAGCGCGGTGCTGGCGTACCAGTGGTGGCGGGCGGAGCGCCGACGCCGGCTCGACCCGGGCTGACCCCGACCGGCGTCGGGGACCGGCGCCGACGCCGGACGGGCCGGCCGGTGGCGTGCCGTCGCCCCGGCGGGTCAGGGGCCGCGATCCGCGTCACGGTCGTCACGGTGCGCGGGGTGGACCAGCCCGGCCTCGTAGGCGGCGATGACCAGGTGTACCCGGTCCCGTGCGCCGAGCTTGGTGAACAGCCGGGCCACGTGGGCCTTGGCGGTGGCCGCGCTGATGAACAGGTGGGCGGCGATCTCCGCGTTGGACAGTCCCCGACCGACCAGGGTCAGCACCTCGCGTTCCCGCTCGGTCACCCCGGGCAGGGGGCGCGGGTGGGCAGCCCGGTCGGGGCGGCGGGCGAATTCGGCGATCAGCCGGCGGGTCACCGCCGGAGCGATGAGGGCGTCACCGGCGGCGACCACCCGGACCGCGCCGAGGATGTCGTCCAGGGCCATGTCCTTGACCAGGAATCCGCTCGCCCCGGCACGCAGTGCGCCGTGCACGTGCGCGTCGTCGTCGAACGTGGTCAGCACCAGCACCCGGGTCGGGCCGCCGGCGGCGGTGATCGCCCGGGTGGCGGTGATGCCGTCGGTCCCGGGCATCCGCAGGTCCATCAGCACCACGTCGGGCACCACGTCCCGGGCCAGCCGGACCGCCTCCGTGCCGGTGCCGGCCTCACCGACCACCTCGATGTCGGGCGCGTCGGCGATCAGCACCCGCAGACCCGCGCGGACCAGCGGCTGGTCGTCGACGAGCAGCACCCGGATGCTCACCCCTCGGCCTCGGCGGGCACCTGGACGCCCACCCGTCCGCCGTCGGCCGGCAGGCGGACCGCAACCCGGAAGCCGCCCTCCGGGCGCGGCCCGGCGGCGAACCGGCCCCCGAGCAGAGTCGCCCGTTCCCGCATGCCGAGGATCCCGTGCCCGACGCCCGCACCGCCGGGCGGAGTGCCCCGGCCCGCGTCGACCACCTCGACACGGAGCCCGTCCGGCAGATAGTCGAGGGTGACCCGGCACTGGTCGACGCCCGCGTGCCGCACGACGTTCGTCAGGGCCTCCTGCACGATCCGGTAGGCCGCGAGGTCGACCTCCCCGGGCAGGGGTCGGGGCGGGCCCTCCCGGCGTACCGCCACCCGCACCCCCGCGTCGGCGGCCACGTCGACCAGCCGGTCCAGGTCCGCCAGACCGGGCGGCGGGTCCAGCGACGCCTCCGCCTGCTGCGGGTGACGCAGCGCGCCGACGGTACGCCGCAGCCCGGCCAGCGTGTCCCGGCTGGTCTGCTCGATGGCGGCGAGCGCAGCCCGGGCCTCCCCCGGCTGGGTCTCGATGACCCGGGCGCCGACACCCGCCTGGATGGCGATGACACCGATGCTGTGCGCCACCATGTCGTGCACTTCCCGGGCGATCCGCAGCCGCTCCGCGGTGACCGCCTCGACGGCGGCGTGCGCGCGTGACTCCTCGGCCTGCCGACCGCGGGCCCGCGCCGCGCCGCCGGCCACCACGGCGGCGACCACCAGCAGCACCGAGCTGGCGGCCCGGTCGACCGGGCCGGTGGCTGAGTTGACGAAACCCGCCGTGACCTGCAGCACGAGCACCACGGCGGCGGCGGGGACCGCGATCCGGCCCGGGAAGCGTGCCGCGACCAGCCCCACCATCGCATCGATGACGAGGAACTGCAGGTACCAGACGGCGGACAGGTAGCCGTTCTCCCAGGCGTTCGTCGCCACGGTCACCGTGCAGGCCCCGACGAGGGCCAGCCCCAACGCGAGCAGCGGACGACGTCCCAGCAGCGCGGCGGGCAGCAGCACCACCAGCGCCGGCGCGAGGTAGCGCAGCGGAATCCCCGGCACGCTCCCGTCGGGGGTGGGGACCGGCAGGAGTGGACCACCCGTGCCGACGGTCGACGCGAACAGCACCACGACCGGGAACAGGCCCACCCCGGCCCAGATGAGGACCGTCCGCACCCGGTGGGCGACAGGGTACGGACGGGCGGCGACGGCACGCATGGGCACACCGTAGCCAGCGGGCGGCCGGGTGGTCATCAGCCGGCGGGCGTACGCCCCCGGGCCCGTCCCACAGTGCCCGAAGTGGCCGGCGGTACGACGCCCGCTCGGCCACCGTCCGGCAACGTCGAAGCCGTGATCGAGATACGTGACCTCACCAAGCGGTACGGCCGGACCACGGCCGTCGACCGGCTCACCCTCACCGTCCGACCCGGACACGTGACCGGATTCCTCGGGCCCAACGGCGCCGGCAAGTCCACCACCCTCCGGTTGCTGCTCGGCCTGCACCGCCCGACCAGCGGCAGTGCCCTGGTGGACGGGCAGCCGTTCGCCGCGCGTCGGCGCGGGTTACGGCACGTCGGCGCGCTGCTCGACGCGGGCGACGTGCACGGCGGGCGGAGTGCCCGGTCGCACCTGCGGGCGCTCGCCGCCAGCAACGCCATCGGCCGGTCGCGGGTCGACGAGGTGCTGGGCGAGGTGGGCCTGAGCGGCGTCGCCGGACGCCGGATCGGTGGCTTCTCGCTCGGCATGAAGCAACGACTCGGTATCGCCGCCGCGCTGCTCGGCGATCCGCCGACGCTGCTGTTCGACGAGCCGTTCAACGGGCTCGACCCGGCAGGGGTGCGGTGGGTGCGCGAACTGTTCCGGCGGCTCGCCGCCGAGGGCCGGACCGTCCTCGTCTCCAGCCATCTGATGAGCGAGATGGAACAGACCGCCCAGCACCTGGTGGTGATCGGCCGGGGCGAGTTGATCGCCGACGAGAGCCTGGCCGAGTTCGCCGCCCGCAGCGTCCGGGCGCAGGTCGTGGTCCGTACGCCGGACCCGACGGCGCTGACCGTCGCGGTGCGCGAGGCGGGCGCGGACGTCGGGACGGCCCCGGACGGGGCGCTCACGGTGACCGGCCTGAGCCCGACGGCGCTCGGCGACCTGGCCTTCAGCCGGGGCATCCCGGTGCACGAGTTGATCACCCGGTCCACCTCGTTGGAGGAAGCGTTCATGAACCTCACCGCCGACCGCGTCGACTACCGGGCGGGAGAACACCGGTGACCGCCCCGACCGAGGCCACCCGGGGCGCCGGGCGCCGGGCCGTCGAGCCCGCCGCCCGCTTCCGTGACCTGCTCGCCGCCGAGTGGCTCAAGCTGTTCTCGCTGCGGTCCACCTACGGGTCGCTGGCGCTGATCGCGGTGTCGGCCGTGCTGTTCAGCGTGCGGGCGGCGCTGGCCGACCACCACAACTGGCCGGGCTACTCGGCGGAGCGGCAGGCCGCGTTCGACCCGATCCACGACGCCTTCCCCGAGGAGGGTTGGCTGTTCGTCATCCTCGCCGCCGGGGCGGTCGGCGCGGTGGCGATCGCCGGTGAGTACGCCAGCGGCCAGATCCGTACGACGTTCGCCGCCGTACCGGCCCGATCCGCCGTGGCCGCCGCCAAGGTGCTGGTGTTGGCGACGGTCATGCTGGCCGTCGGGGTGCTGACCGCAGCTGTGTCGTTCGGGCTGTCGCAGGCCATCCTCGCCGACCGGGGGGCCGGCGCGTCGCTCGGCGACCCCGGGGCGTTGCGGGCGGTCGTCGCCTCGGCGCTGCTGCTGCCGGTCTGCGCGCTCATCGGCCTGGGCTTCGGCGCGCTGCTGCGGCACACCGCCCCGGCGATCGTCGCGACCACGGGACTGCTGCTGCTGTTGCCGCTGGCCTTCGACCTGGAGAACCGGTGGACGGCCGCGCTCCACAACGCCCTGCCGGTGCCGGCCTGGGAGCGGCTCGTCGCGAACCCGTACATCCAGTTCAACGAGCATCTCGCCACGATCCCGGGTTCCTGGGTGGCCCTCGCCGTCTGGCCGGTCGTCGCCACCCTGGTGGCCGCGCTGGTCGTGCACCGCCGCGAACCCTGACCCGCCCCACGGTCCGCAGCGGCACGCCGGGCGGGCCGGCGGGAAGGGCCCCTCGCGCCGCATGAAGCGTCGACGAGGGGCACTTCCCGACAGGACGCTCCTATGGCGTGTCAAGTGGGTGGGGTGGGTTTTCGAGGCGTCGGTAGAGGTCTCGGGCGATGTAGCGCTTGAGGCAGCGTTTGATCTC